>NZ_JBXAPG010000031.1:53093-94533 GCF_058803765.1 Burkholderia sp. GW821-FHT14F03 | reverse complement strand
GGCGCGGTGGGGTATCTGGTGGGCGACGAGAATCGCGGGCTGGAGTACATGTTCATCATGATGAACGCGGCGCGGTTCGGGGTGGGGATGCAGGGCGTCGGGGTGGCGGAGCGGGCGTACCAGAAGGCGGCGGCCTTTGCGAAGGAGCGGGTGCAGAGCCGGCCGGTGGACGGTTCGGCGAGACAGTCGGTCACGATCATCCATCACCCGGACGTGCGGCGCATGCTGGCGACGATGCGGGCGCTGACGGAAGGCGCGCGGGCGTTGGCGTAAGCGACCACGCGCATCGTCATCCGGACGAGACGGAGCGGGCGCGCCACCAGGGGATCTACGAATATCTGGTGCCGGTCGTGAAGGGCTGGAGCACGGAGATGGTGAACGAGGTGGCGAGCCTGGGCGTGCAGGTGCACGGCGGGATGGGCTTCATCGAGGAGACGGGTGCGGCGCAGTACTACCGCGACGCGCGGATCCTGGCGATCTACGAAGGGACGACGGCGATCCAGGCGAACGATCTGGTGGGCCGGAAGACGCAGCGCGACGGCGGGGCGGTGGCGCAGGCGCTGCTGGCGGAGGTGCGCAAGACGGTAGAGGCGTTGGGCGCGCAGGAAGGCGCGGCGTTCGCGTCGATGCGCACGCAGCTGGCGCGCGGCGCGCAGTCGCTGGCGGCGGTGGTGGAGTACGTGGTGGTGACGGCGAAGCGTGATCCGAATGCGGTGTTCGCGGGCAGCGTGCCGTACCTGAAGCTGGCGGGGATCGTGCTGGGCGGCTGGCAGATGGGGCGTGCGCTGCTGGCGGCGCATCGCGAGCGTGAATCGGACCCGGCATTCCACGACGCGAAGATCGCGATCGCGCAGTTCTACGCGGAGCACCTGCTCACGCAGGCGGGCGGCCTGGAGGCGGCGGTGCTGTCCGCCGACAGCGCGGGCGGCGTGCTCGCGCTGAGCGAGGACCAGTTCTGAGTCGTACGCGGACGCGAAGCGGCATGAAAAACGGCGCCCTCGGGCGCCGTTTGCACTGGAGCGCGGCCGGCGCTTACGCGTATGCGGGGCGGTGCTGGCCGACGGTCTCGCGCAGGTAGCGATGCACCGACAGGTCGTCCGCCTGGATCGCGGGCTTCTTGCCCGACATCAGGTCGGCGAGCAGCTGGCCCGAACCGCAGGACATGGTCCAGCCGAGCGTGCCGTGGCCCGTGTTCAGGAACAGGTTCGACACCGGCGTGCGGCCGACCACCGGCGTGCCGTCCGGCGTCATCGGACGCAGGCCGGTCCAGAAGGTCGCCTTCGAGGTGTCGCCGCCGCCCGGGAAGAGGTCGTTGACGCACATTTCGAGCGTCTCGCGACGCGCTTCGAGCAGCCGCCTGTCGAAGCCGACGATCTCCGCCATGCCGCCCACACGGATGCGCTGGTCGAAGCGGGTGATCGCGATCTTGTAGGTCTCGTCGAGTACGGTCGAGATCGGCGCGGCGGCCGTATCGACGATCGGCGCGGTGATCGAATAGCCCTTCAGCGGATAGACCGGGATCTTCACGAGATTCGCGAGCAGCGCGGTCGAGTAGGAGCCGAGCGCCACCACGTAGGCGTCGCCGCGCACCATCTCGGCGCCGCACTGCACGCCGGCGATCTTGCCGCCCGCCACGGCGAGCGCGTCGATCGGCGTGTTGTAGCGGAACTTCACGCCGAGCGACTCCGCGAGCGCGGCGAGGCGCGTCGTGAACAGCTGGCAGTCGCCGGTTTCGTCGCCCGGCAGCCGCAGGCCGCCCGTGAGCTTGCGCGACACCGCGGCGAGCGCGGGTTCGGCGCGGCCCAGTTCGGCGGGCGACAGCAGTTCGTACGGGACATTCGCGTCTTGGAGCACCGCGATGTCCTTCGCGGCGCCGTCGAGCTGCTGCTGGGTGCGGAACACCTGCAGCGTGCCGCCCGTGCGGCCTTCATATTCGATACCGGTGTCGGTGCGCAGCGCCTGCAGGCATTCGCGGCTGTATTCCGCGAGCCGCACCATGCGGCCCTTGTTCTCGGCGTAGCGCGCCTCGGTGCAGTTGCGCAGCATCTGCCACATCCATTGCAGCTGGAAGCGGGTGCCGTCGAGGCGGATCGCGAGCGGCGCGTGCTTCTGGAACATCCACTTGACGGCCTTCAGCGGCACGCCCGGCGCGGCCCACGGCGCGGCGTAGCCCGGCGAGATCTGGCCGGCGTTCGCGAAGCTGGTTTCGAGCGCCGGGCCGACCTCGCGATCGATCACAGTGACTTCATGGCCGGCGCGCGCCAGATAATAGGCGCTTGCCACGCCGACCACACCGCTGCCCAAGATCACCACACGCATAGTTGCTCCAAGATGGAAGGTCGGGCGGCGCCGGCGCGATGCGCTGAACCTTCGCTGCCCTAGTTTTTTGCGCTATGGTATTGTCGAATCGCCAGTTTTTGTTATCGTATTTTTTTGATTTTCAGTCGAAACCCAATGAGAACTCAACGCCAACCGGTGCGCGCGCTCGACAAGCTCGACCGCCGCATCCTGAAGCTGTTGCAGGACGACGGTCGCATGGCGATGAAGGACCTCGCCGAGCAGGTCGGCCTGACGGTCACGCCATGCATCGAACGGGTGCGCCGGATGGAGCGCGACGGCGTGATCACCGGCTACCACGCGCGGGTCGATCCGGGGCAGCTGGGCGCCGCGCTGCTGGTGTTCGTCGAGATCACGCTGGACCACAAGAACGGCAGCATGTTCGAGCAATTCCGGCGGGAGGTCATGAAGATCGACGAGGTGCTCGAGTGCCATCTGGTGTCGGGGGATTTCGACTACCTGATCAAGGCGCGCATCGGCGAGATGGCCGACTATCGGAAGCTGCTCGGCGATATCCTGCTGCAGCTGCCCGGGGCCGTGCAGTCGAAGAGTTATGTCGTGATGGAGGAGATCAAGGAGACGCTGACGATCTCGGTCGACGAGTAGGCGGGCGGACTTGGCATCGTTGCGTTAATACTGTATAAATATCCAGTATTAACGAAGGCGTGTTGGCGGCTCCGGCCGCATCCAGGTGCGTGATGAGCGATCGATCCGATGTCGAGTACCCGATTGCGCCGCCCGCGCCCCGCAAGGGGCGCGGGGCGGTCGGCAATCTGCAGGGGCGTTACGAGGTGCTGCAGCGCGAGCAGGTCGACGACGGCTGGACGCCATCCGACGACGAACTGCCTCCCGCGCTGCGCACGCAGGTGTTCGAGGAGCGCGCGAAGAGCATCCTCACGCGCAATGCGTCGCCGGACATTCCATTCAGCGTGTCGCTCAACCCGTACCGGGGGTGCGAGCATGGCTGCATCTATTGCTTCGCGCGGCCGACGCATAGCTATCTGGGTCTGTCGCCGGGGCTCGATTTCGAAAGCCGCCTCTATGCGAAGGTGAACGCAGCCGAATTGCTCAAGCGCGAATTCGCGAAGAAGCACTACATCCCCGAGCCCATCGCGCTCGGCGTCAGCACCGACGCCTACCAGCCGGTCGAGCGCGACCTGCGCATCACGCGGCAGGTCATCCAGGTGATGCACGACCACGGGCAGCCGTTCGCGGCGATCACGAAATCCTCGCTGATCGAGCGCGATCTCGATCTGCTCGCGCCGATGGCCGCGCGCGGGCAGGTGATGGCCGCGGTCACCATCACGACGCTCGATGCCGAACTCGCGCGCGCGCTCGAGCCGCGGGCCGCGACGCCCGTGCGGCGGCTGCGCACGATCCGCGCCTTGCGCGACGCGGGCGTGCCGGTCGGCGTCAGCATCGCGCCCGTGATCCCGTTCGTCACCGAGCCCGATCTCGAGCGCGTGCTGGAGGCGTGCGCGGAAGCGGGCGCGACGCATGCGAGCTATATCGTGCTGCGCCTGCCCTGGGAGGTCGCGCCCCTGTTCAAGGAGTGGCTGGCCGCGCATTTCCCGGATCGCGCGGACCGGGTGATGAGCCGCGTGCGCGACATGCGCGGCGGCAAGGATTACGAGTCGGCGTTCGGCCAGCGGATGAAGGGGGAAGGGATCTGGGCCGACCTGTTGAGGCAGCGCTTCCAGCAGGCGGTCAAGCGGCTCGGCTTGAACGTGCGCCGGGGCGGCGCGCTCGACATGTCGTTGTTCAGGATGCCGGACAAGCCGCGTGCGGCGGCGCCGTTCAAGGCGGCGCGCGACGCTGCGCAATTGAGCCTGTTTTCCGAGTAGCGCGCTTGCCCGTGAAGGGCGGATGCCGGCGGGCGCGCCGCTTACTGCGAAAGCTGCTTTGCCGCTTCGACCTGGGCCTCGAAGTAGGTTTGGAACGACAGGGCGAGGGCCGTCATCAGCAGAAACGCGCCGATCAGCAGCGAAAAGATCACGATGAAGATCACGGTCCAGCCGGAGCGGCTGTGGCGGCCGGTTTCCGCATTGAATTGCGCATCCCATTTCTCGTCGGGGCGCAGGCCGTAGACGAGCGCCGCGAGGAACGCCGCGAACAGCGAGATCGCGCCCGGTGCCGCCAGCCACCAGCCGAGCGTCGCGCTGCGCTGCGAATCGATCAGCAGCAGGATGCCCGGGATGCCGATCAGCGTGCCGAGCAGGTGCGCCCAGCCGGCGAGATCGCGCCAGCCGTACAGATAGAAGCGATGCGCGCCGAGCGAGCCGAGCAGGAAGGCGAGCGCGGCCGTGAGGGTCTTGGAGCGGAAACGGGGCGGGCGGCTGGACATGGGCGGGCGATGTGTCGACTGGGGGAGGGCCGCGCGGCGCGGCGAACGGGCTGGCATTCTACGATGCGAGGCTGCGCGCGGTCACGCCCGTGCTGCGTCAAGGTGCCGCATAGGTGACCCGGTAGATCGCGCCGGCGTGGTCGTCGCTGACGAGCAGGGAGCCGTCGGGCAGCGGCAGCACGTCGGCCGGCCGGCCCCAGGCGCTGTCGTCGGCGCCGAGCCATCCGGCGATGAACACTTCCTGGCGCGCGCGCTGGCCATCCGCGCCCGCGGTCACCCGCACCACGCGATAGCCGACCTTGCGGCTGCGGTTCCATGAGCCATGCTCGGCGATGAAGATGCTGTTGCGATAGCTGGCCGGGAACATCGCGCCGGTATAGAAGCGCATGCCGAGGGCCGCCACGTGGGCGCCGAGCTTCAGCGCGGGCGGCGCGTAGCGCGCGCAGTCGTGGCCCTGGCCGAATTCCGGGTCCGGCACATCGCCCGCATGGCAGAACGGATAGCCGAAATCGAGTCCCGCGCGCGGCGCGCGGTTCAGCGTGTCGTCGGGGCGATCGTCGCCGAGCAGGTCGCGGCCGTTGTCGGTGAACCAGAGCGCGTGCGTGACCGGGTGCCACGCGAAGCCGACCGAATTGCGCACGCCGCGCACGTAAGGCTCGTACCCACTGCCGTCGGGGTTCATGCGCCCGATCATCGCGTAGCGGTCGCGGTCCGCGAGACAGATATTGCAGGGCGCGCCGGTCGGCACGTACAGCTTGCCGTCGGGGCCGAACGCGATGAACTTCCAGCCGTGATGGCGTTCGGTCGGCAGCGCGTCGGTCACGACGGCCGGTTCGGGCGGCGCGGCGAGCCGGTTGTCGATCCCGTCGAAGCGCAGGATGCGCGAGATCGCCGATACATAGAGATCGCCGTTCCGATAGGCGACGCCGACCGGCATCGAGAGCCCCGAGGCGATCACCTGGTGCGCGGCGACCCGGCCGTCCCGCAGCGTCAGCGCGTGCACGCGACCGTCGGTGCTGCCCACGTACAGGATGCCGCGCGGCGACCAGGCCATCTCACGTGCGGTCGGCACGTCGTCGGCCAGCACCTCGACGTGGAAGCCGGGCGGCAGGGTCAGGCGCTCGATGGGCAAGGCGGCGCGCGCGAGCGACGCGGCGAACATCAGGCAAAGCAGAGCGGGGCGCAGCCGCGAGGCGCGCAACAGGGGGCGGGCTGCCTGACGGCGCGTGGATTTCAGGCGCATGACGAATAACGGGGAAGGAGCAACCAGGATCGCATCATGGGAAAATTGTAAGTCTGTTGTTCGGCCGCCGGGCGGCCGTCGGCGCATTTTGTGCGGTAAGTGTTTGTTGTGCCTCTTGTTTCCCGCTATAATCCCGTGTTTCAGTAGTTTCGAACCCGGTTTACCCGAAGGATTTCATATGGTCATCATCCGTCTGGCTCGCGGCGGCTCGAAGAAGCGCCCGTTCTACAACATCGTCGCAACCGATTCGCGTAACCGTCGTGACGGCCGCTTCATCGAGCGCGTCGGCTTCTACAACCCGGTTGCCGAGAAGGGCGAAGCACTGCGTATCGTGCAAGATCGTCTGGCGTACTGGCAAGGCGTGGGCGCGCAGCTGTCGCCGACCGTCGAGCGTCTCGTCAAGCAAGCGCAAAAGGCGCAGCCGGCTGCCTAACATGGCGCGGTTTGCCGGACGTGCCGTCCGAGAGGTTTGCTGATGTCGGATCACGATTCCGGTAGCGCCAAGGGCGCGCGCGGGCGAACGCCGTTTGGCGTGTTCGTCCGCAAGCCCGTCGAGCGCGCGTCCGAACAGGGCGTCGCGGGCGGGGAACACACGAGCGTCGAGACGGCGCAGGCCTGGCCCGACGATGCGGTCGAGGTCGGCGCGGTCGTCGATGCGTACGGCCTCAAGGGCTGGGTCAGGATTGCGGCCCATGCCGGGGCGGGGCGAGGCGGCGATGCGCTCCTCAAGGCCCGTCACTGGTGGCTGGAGCAGAAGGGCGGTGCGCGTGCCGGCATGCGCGTGTCCCAGGCGAAGACGCATGGCGACTCGGTCGTCGCGCATCTCGCCGGCCTGGATGACCGCGATGCGGCGCTGGCGATGCGCGGTACGCGCGTGTTCGTGGGCCGCGGCGATTTTCCGGCGCTGGCCGCCGATGAATTCTACTGGGTGGATCTGATCGGTCTCGACGTCGTCAACGAAGCGGGTGTTTCGCTTGGCGAGGTCGCCGACATGATCGACAACAGCGTGCATTCGATCATGCGGATCACCTACCCGTCGACCGGCAAGGATGGTCGGCCGGTGACCGGCGAGCGGCTGATCCCGTTCGTCGGCGTGTATGTCAAGACGGTGGATCAGGCGGCGCGGCGGATCGTGGTCGACTGGGAAGCCGATTACTGAAATGAATCAGGCTCAGGAGCGCGCGATGCAGTTCGATGTCGTCACGCTCTTTCCCGAGATGTTTCGTGCGCTGACCGAGTGGGGCATCACGAGCCGCGCGGTGAAGCAGGGGCGTTTCGGTTTGCGCACGTGGAATCCGCGCGATTTCACGACGGACAACTATCGCACCGTCGATGATCGTCCGTATGGCGGCGGTCCCGGCATGGTGATGCTGGCCAAGCCGCTCGAGGCGGCGATCGGTGCGGCGAAGGCCGCGCAGGCGGAGCAGGGCGTGGCGGTGTCGCGGGTGGTCATGATGTCGCCGCAAGGCGCACCGCTCACCCACGAGCGCGTGACGCGGATGGCGAATGAGCCCGGCGTCGTGCTGCTGTGCGGCCGCTACGAGGCGATCGACCAGCGTCTGCTCGATCGCTGTGTCGACGAGGAAATCAGCCTCGGCGATTTCGTGCTGTCGGGCGGCGAATTGCCGGCGATGGCGCTGATGGACGCGGTGGTCCGGCTGCTGCCCGGCGTGCTCAATGATGCACAGTCGGCGGTGCAGGACAGTTTCGTGGACGGCCTGCTCGATTGTCCGCACTACACGCGCCCCGAGGAGTACAAGGGCGAGCGGGTGCCGGACGTGCTGCTCGGCGGCCATCACGCGGAAATCGAGCGCTGGCGTCGCCAGCAGGCGTTGAGCAATACGCTGAAGAAGCGTCCGGACCTGATCGTCCAGGCGCGTCGCAACAAGTTGTTGAGCCGGGCCGATGAGGCGTGGCTCGCAAGTTTCCCGAAGGAAGCGAAGCAGACCTCCTGAGGTCGTCTCGCGGATTCGGGACCAGGCGGTGTCGCGGCATGCGTGCCCGGCGCCAGATGTGAATCCATCCTCTATCGGGGCCGAGCCGGGTTAACCGCAGGCGCGAACGCCGACATGATGGTTTTAGGAGTCAGTGATGAATCTGATCGCAAAACTTGAGCAGGAAGAAATCGAGCGCGCGCTCGCAGGCAAGACCATCCCCGAATTCGCCCCCGGCGATACGGTGATCGTGAACGTGAATGTGGTTGAAGGTACCCGCAAGCGCGTCCAGGCCTACGAAGGCGTCGTGATCGCGAAGCGCAACCGTGGCCTCAACTCGGCCTTCATCGTCCGCAAGATTTCGTCGGGCGAAGGCGTCGAGCGTACGTTCCAGACCTACTCGCCGCTGCTGGCGAGCATCGTCGTGAAGCGTCGCGGTGACGTGCGTCGCGCGAAGCTGTACTACCTGCGCGAGCGTTCGGGCAAGTCGGCCCGGATCAAGGAAAAGCTGGTGTCGAAGGATCGCACCGCTGCCGCTCCGCAAGCGTAAATGTTGTAAGGAAAAAGCACCCTTCCGGGTGCTTTTTTCATTCCGGCGCGACAATACGCAGATCCCTGCCCATACGAAGAGCGCCCTTTGACCCGCCGCCCGATCATCGATCCCGAAGTTCTGCCCGTCGAAGCCACCGGCAGCGATCTGCCCGCCGTGGCCCCCCGCCTCCTGACGCCCGCCGGCCTGCGCGAACGCTTCTCGCAATCGCTCGAATGGAACCGGGAGCCCGACGAAGTGCACCTGGACGGCGATCCGCGCAGCGCGGCCGTGCTGGTGCCGTTCGTCGTGCGCGAGCACGGCCTGACCGTGCTGCTGACCCGGCGCACCGCTCATCTCAATGATCACGCGGGGCAGATCAGCTTCCCCGGCGGGCGCCGCGAGCCCGACGACGCGGATGCGCGCGCCACCGCGCTGCGCGAGGCGTGGGAGGAGATCGCGCTGGACCAGGAGCGGGTCGAGGTGCTGGGCGCGCTGCCCGATTACCTGACGGGGACCGGATTTTGCGTGGCGCCCGTCGTCGCGCTCGTGCATCCGCCGTTCACGGTCCAGGCGGACACCTTCGAAGTCGCCGAGATTTTCGAGGTGCCGCTCGCGTTCCTGATGAATCCTGCCCACCACGAGGTGCGCGTGTTTCGTTGGGAGGGCGGCGAGCGTCGTTTTTTCGCGATGCCGTATCCGGATGGGCGCGTCGACGGACATTACTTCATCTGGGGCGCAACAGCGGGTATGTTGCGCAATCTTTACCGCTTTTTAACGGCTGCCTGAGCATGCCGGTCGCCCGGGCGAGCTTGTCCTGCGGGCGCGGCAGGCCATGCCGGGCGTGGGCTGTGCTATCGTTATGCGAAAAATCTCATAACGCGGATCGCCCGACTTTCGCATGACTTTCTTCTCGGTTCTCCTCGCACTCATCATCGAACAGGTCCGCGCGCTGTCGCCGAGCAATCCGGTCTTCGCGCTGTTTCAGTTCCATGCGGAAACCGCCGCGCACGGCTTCGACGCCGGCAAGAAAAAACATGGCGTGCTGGCCTGGCTGGTCGTCGTGCTGCCCTGGGTGCTGGGCGTCGCGCTCGTGTATTTCCTGTTGTTCAAGCTGAGTTTCGTGCTCGCGTTCCTGTGGAACGTCGTGGTCGTGTACTTCACGCTGGGTTTCCGCCAGTTCAGCCACTATTTCACCGACATTCATCTCGCGCTCAACAACGACGACGTGCCGCGCGCGCGCGAGATTCTCCACGAATGGACCGGCATGGACACGGTCGACATGCCGGTGGGCGAGATCGTCCGCCACACGCTGATCCATGCGGTGATCGCGTCGCATCGCCACGTATTCGGCGTGTTCTTCTGGTTCGTGCTGCCGGTCGGCCCGGCCGGCGCGGTGCTGTACCGGATCGCGGAATACCTGGCGCGCAGCTGGTCGGTGCCGGCCGATGACCGCACCGCGGCCTTCTCCAATTTCGCGCAGCGCGCGTTCTTCGTGATCGACTGGGTGCCGGCGCGCCTCACGGCGCTTGGTTTCGCGATCGTCGGCAATTTCGAGGACGCGATCTATGCGTGGCGCAACCATACGCGCCAATGGCCCGACCCGAACGACGGCGTGCTGCTGGCCGCCGGCAGCGGCGCGCTGGGTGCGCGCCTCGCGGGGCCGCTCGCCGAGCCGTCGGGCATCGACGCGCTCGCGGTCGGCGACAGCGGCCCGCTGACGGTCGGCGACGACTGCACGCCGCGCACGCTGCAGTCGGCTGTCGGGCTGGTCTGGCGTGCCGTGATCCTGTGGATGATCCTGCTGCTGATGCTGACCATCGCGGTGTGGGTGTCGTGACGTCGACGCGCCTTTCGCGTTCCGCCCATTGAAAAAGCCGGCTCGAAGCCGGCTTTTTCGTATCTGCCCCTGCCCGTGGGGCGTTCCCGCGCGGCGCGCTCAACCGTCGCGCGGGTCGCGCGCCGCGCCGCAGCGCCAGCATTCGGTGAACTGCGCTTCGAGCGTCTCGCCGCACCGTCCGCAGCGCCACGGCGCGGCGTCCGCGCGCGGGCCCCGTGCGGCGGCGTCGATCAGGCGCCGCGCGAGCGCTTCGTCGCGTTCGTCGTCGAGCCAGATCTCGGGGCCGCACTGGTCGGCCGGGATTCCGCCGAGCGCGCCCGTGGCATAGCGGTTGTGCAATTCGCAGCCGATGCCGGCCGCGCTCAGCACGTTGGCCCAGTGCTGGGCGGTCGCGAGATCGGGGGCTTTCAGTCGCATCGTGGTCCCGGCGGGCCTAGCGCACCACCTGGCTCGCCTCGTGCACGAGCTGCGCGTACAGCGCGTGACGCGTCGGGGCGATGCGGCCGTTGGCGACCGCTTCGAGGATCGCGCAGCCGGGCTCGTGCAGATGGTGGCAGTTGTAGAAACGGCAGTCGGCGAGCAACGGCCGGAATTCAGGGAACGCGCGCTCCAGCATGCCTTCCGTCAGGTGATAGAGCCCGAATTCCTGGAAGCCCGGCGAATCGATCAGCGCGCCGCCGTCCGGCAGCGGGTAGAGGCGCGTGAAGGTGGTCGTGTGACGGCCGCTGTTGAGCGCCGCGGAGATCTCGCGGGTGGCGGCCTCAGCGTCCGGGACGAGCAGGTTGACGAGGGTCGACTTGCCCATGCCCGACTGGCCGAGCAGGATCGTCGCGTGGCCGGCGAGATGCGGCGCAAGCTGCGCGCGCGCGTCCTCCGGGCGGCCCTTGACCGACATCTCCAGCACCGCGTAGCCGAGCGCGCGATATGGCGCGAGGCGTGCGCGCGCCACATCCAGCGCGGCTTCGACGTCGATCTTGTTCAGCACGATCAGCGGCTTGAGCGCGTTGGCCTCGGCCGCGATCAGCGCGCGGCCGAGCAGATCCTCGCTGAAATAGGGCTCGGTCGCGAGCACGATCAGCAACTGGTCGAGGTTAGCGGCGAACAGCTTCGACTTGAACTGGTCCGAGCGGTACAGCAGGTTGCGTCGCTTGCCGATCTCGACGATCACGCCCTGGTCGGCCGAGCTGCGCTCGTAGAACACCTGGTCGCCGACCGCGACCTCGCTGCGCTTGCCGCGCGGAAAGCACTGCAGCATGGCTTCGCCGCTCGCGGGTGCCACGAGGTAGTGGCGGCCGTGCGCGGCGATCACGCGCCCTTCGGCGCGCTCGCCGCCGCGGGCGGGCCGGGCCGGCTGGTTACGGGGCGGGCGGCTCATGAGTGTTGCAGCAGACGGTCGATGCGCTGCGAGGCGGGCGGGTGCGAATAGTAGAACGCGGTATAGACCGGGTCGGGCGTCAGCGTCGATGCGTTGTCCTCATAGAGCTTGACGAGCGCGTTGACGAGATCCCGGGCGTCGGTCTGGCTGGCCGCGAACGCGTCGGCCTCGAACTCGTGCTTGCGCGAGCTGAGGCTGCCGAGCGGCGTGACGAAGAACAGGAAGACCGGCATCGCGAGCACGAACAGCACGAGCGCGAGGCCCGCGTTGCTGCTGGTCAGCGACGGCATCACGCCGAGGCCCGTGTAGAACCAGCTGCGCTGCGCGAGCCAGCCGAGCAGGGCGAGCATCGCGAGGCTCAGCACGAACGACACGAGCATCCGCTTGATCACGTGGCGGCGTTTGAAATGGCCGAGCTCGTGCGCGAGCACGGCCTCGATCTCGCTGCCGGACAGGCGCGCGAGCAGGGTGTCGAAGAACACGATGCGCTTGGCCGCGCCGAAGCCGGTGAAATAGGCGTTGCCGTGCGCGGAGCGGCGGCTGCCGTCCATCACGAACAGCCCCTTGGCGGCGAAGCCGCAGCGCGTCATCAGGCCCTCGATGCGCGCGCGCAGCGCGTCGTCGCCGAGCGGCTCGAACTTGTTGAACAGCGGCGCGATGAAGGTCGGGTACAGCACCAGGACGAGCATCTGGAACACGCCCCAGACGATCCAGGTCCACAGCCACCACAGCGCGCCCGTCTGGTTCATCAGCCACAGCACGACGAACAGCAGCGGCAGGCCCAGTGCGGCGCCGAGCAGCGTGTTTTTCACGAGATCGGTGAAGAACAGCCGTTTTGTCATCCGATTGAAGCCGAAGCGCGCCTCGATGCCGAACTGCCGGTAGTACTCGAACGGCAGGTCGATCACGCTCGTGACGGCCAGCACGGCCGCGACCAGCGCGACCTGCTGCGCATAGCCGTGGCCGAGCCAGCCGGCCAGCAGCGTGTCGAGCGCGCCGACGCCGCCCAGCAGCGTGAGCCCGACCAGCACCGCCGCGCTGACGACGATCTCCAGCAGGGTGAGGCGGGTGCGCTCGATCGTGTAGTCGGCGGCGCGCTGGTGCGCGGCGAGCGGGATGGTCGCGCGGAACTGTTCGGGCACGCGGCCGCGATGGGCGGCGACGAAGCGGGTCTGCCGCGACGCGAGCCATAGCTTGGTGCCGACCATCGCGAGGACCGCGGCGGCAAACAGCAGGGTGAACGTATAGGAGGACATCGAGGGAGCCAGTGGTATCTATGCGAGAATTATATGTTCTTGCGGACCGGGCTCGCTCGACGATCTCCGGCCGCGTGGGCGGCCGCTCGCCGCCCGCCATTTTCCAGGATGACTCATGACCGACACTTCCGCTCCCGCCGGCGCGCCCGCGCTTGTCCGCACCGATATGAATCTGGTGTGGCTCGACATGGAAATGACGGGGCTCAATCCGGACGAGGACCGCATCATCGAGATCGCGGTGGTCGTCACTAATTCGACGCTCGACGTCGCCATCGAGGGGCCGGTGCTCGCGATCCGCCAGAGCGATGAAACCCTCGCCAAGATGGACGACTGGAACAAGAACACCCACGGCCGCTCGGGCCTGATCGACCGGGTGCGCGCGTCGACCGTCACGGAGGCCGACGCGGCCGCGCAGATCGAGGCGTTCCTGGCCCAGTACGTGCCGCCCGGCAAGTCGCCGATGTGCGGCAATTCGATCTGCCAGGACCGCCGCTTCATGGCGCGCTGGATGCCGGAGCTCGAACGCTTCTTCCACTACCGCAATCTCGACGTCAGCACGCTCAAGGAGCTGTGCCGCCGCTGGCAGCCGGCCATCTACAAGGGTTTCCAGAAGCGCGCGATGCACACGGCGCTCGCCGACATCCACGAGTCGATCGACGAGCTCAAGTACTACCGCGAACACTTCCTGATCCCGGCCGCCGCGCCGGCGGCCTGAGGGCGGAAGGGCGGGCGGCGCGGCCCTCAGCCGGGCGCGCGCCGCGCGCTCTTCGGGCGGAACGCGTCGACCACCTCCGGCGCAGTCTCCGCGTACGGACCGCCGATCAGGTCGATGCAGTAAGGCACCGCGGCGAAGATGCCCGGCACCTTCACGGCGCCGTCGCCGCCGCGCAGCCCTTCGAGGGTTTCCCTGATCGACTTCGGCTGGCCCGGCAGGTTGATGATCAGCGCCGCGTGCCCGGCGGTCTCGCGGATCACCGCGACCTGCCGCGACAGGATCGCGGTCGGCACGAAATTCAGGCTGATCTGCCGCATCTGCTCGCCGAACCCCGGCATCTCCCTGGTCGCCACCGCGAGCGTCGCCTCGGGCGTCACGTCGCGGCGGGCCGGGCCCGTGCCGCCCGTGGTCAGCACCAGGTCGCAGCCGGCCACGTCGACCAGCTCGACGAGCGTGGCCGAGATGGTCGGCGCGTCGTCCTGGATCAGCCGCGTTTCGGCCCGCCACGGCGAGCGCAGCGCCTGGCCGAGCCAGCCCTCGAGGGCCGGGATGCCCTGGTCCTCGTAGACGCCGCTGCTCGCGCGATCGCTGATCGACACGAGGCCGACCACGAGTTCGTCGGGGTGGTTACGCTGTGTCGTCGTCATCGTCGGGCTCCTCGGCGTCGTCGGCGGCATCGCCCGGCGCGCCGCTGGCGGCCTTGATCCACTGGAACAGCTCGCGGAAATAGCGCGGCGGCCGGCCCTGCTCGGTTTCCTTGCGCGCGTTGCGGATCAGCGTGCGGCCTTCCTGCACGTCGGCGGCCGGATGCCGGCGGATGAACTCGGTCAGCGCGTCGTCGTTCGCGAGCAGCTGTTCGCGGGTGCGCTCGATCCAGTGCAGCTTGGCGGTCTCGGCCTTGTTGACGCCGCGCTGGGTGTCGAGCGCGGTGCGCAGCGCGGCCGTCTCGGCGTCGGTCAGCGTGCGCATCACGCGCCCGACGTACTGGATCTGCCGGCGCCGGCCTTCGTGATCGGTGATGCGCCGCGCTTCGCGCACGGCTTCGCCGAGGCTTTCCGGCATCGGCATGCGCTTGAGCGCGTCCTTCGGCAGCTCGACGAGCGCCTCGCCGAGCACCTGCAGCGCGTGCATGTCGCGTTTCAACTGGGATTTGCTGGGGCGATCGTAGCCGTGGCCGGCGTCTTCGTCGGCATGCTCGATCGGTTGGATACGGGTTTTGCGTGTCATGGGCCGCATTGTATCGCGGCGCGCCCGGCGCACGCTGACCCGGGTGCGGGATCCCGGACCTTGCTATGATCGCGGGATACGCTTCTTTTCACCCCGCGGGCGATGCGCCCGCCACCGGACACCCACGACGATGGCTGCAAACCTCGACGCACAGGCGGGCTACTTCCCGCACACGCAGGACCAATTGAAAGAAATCGCGTCGGACATCCTCCGTCACGCGAAGACGCTCGGCGCCAGCGACGCCGCCACCGAGATCTCCGAGGGCGACGGCCTGTCGGTGTCGGTGCGGCGCGGCGCGGTCGAGACGATCGAGCACAACCGCGACAAGATGGTGGGCGTCACGGTGTTCATCGGCAAGAAGCGCGGCAACGCGAGCACCTCGGACTTCTCGCCGGAGGCGCTGAAGGACACGGTCGCGGCCGCCTACAACATCGCGCGCTTCACGGCCGAGGACGATGCCGCCGGCCTGGCCGAGGCCGAGCTGCTCGAAACCGCGCCGCGCGACCTCGACCTGTACCACCCGTGGCAGCTCGATGCCGACGAGGCGGTCGAACTCGCGCGCCGCGCGGAAGACGCGGCCTTCGCGGTCAGCCCGCAGATCCGCAATTCGGAGGGCGCGAGCGTCTCGGCGCAGCACTCGCAGTTCGTGCTCGCGACCTCGCGCGGCTTCGTCGGCGGCTATCCGTACTCGCGCCACTACGTCGCGTGCGCGCCGATCGCCGGCAGCGGCCGGCACATGCAGCGCGACGACTGGTACACCTCGAAGCGCAACGCGGCGGATCTCGCCGCGCCCGAGTCGGTCGGGCGCTATGCGGCCGAGCGCGCGCTCGCGCGGATGGGCGCGCGCCGCCTCGATACCCGCAAGGTGCCGGTGCTGTTCGAGGCGCCGCTCGCCGCGGGCCTTCTGGGCGCGTTCGTGCAGGCGGTGAGCGGCGGCGCGCTGTATCGCAAGACCTCGTTCCTCGTCGACAGCATGGGCAAGCCGGTGTTCGCGCCGCACGTGCAGATCGTCGAGGACCCGCACGTGCCGCGCGGCATGGGCAGCGCGCCGTTCGACGAGGAAGGCGTGCGCACCCGCTCGCGCAGCGTCGTGAAGGACGGCGTGGTCGAAGGCTACTTCCTGTCGACCTATTCGGCGCGCAAGCTCGGCATGCAGACCACCGGCAACGCGGGCGGCTCGCACAACCTCGCGCTGCGCAGCGCGCGCACCGGGGCGGGCGACGATTTCGATGCGATGCTCAAGAAGCTCGGCACCGGCCTGTTGCTGACCGAACTGATGGGGCAGGGCGTCAACTACGTGACGGGCGACTATTCGCGCGGCGCGGCGGGATTCTGGGTCGAGAACGGCGTGATCCAGTATCCGGTCGAGGAGATCACGGTCGCGAGCACGCTGCAGGACATGTTCCGCCACATCGTCGCGATCGGCGCGGATTCGATCGTGCGCGGCACCAAGGAAACCGGCTCGGTGCTGATCGAGCAGATGACGATCGCCGGGCAGTAAGTGGAGCGGGCTTCACCCCGCGCCCGAAAGCAAAAGCGCCGCTTGCCGCGGCGCTTTTTTCATGGTGCGCGCGATGCGCCGCTCAGGCGGCGCGCTTGCGCCGGTAGACGACGAACGCGTAGGCGAAATCGTTCGGCGCGTTCGCGCGGTGCGTCTCGCGCGAGGCTTCTTCCCAGTGCACCGGGTCCGGCGCGGGAAACGACGCGTCGCCGCTGAAATCGGCGTCGATCTCGGTGACGATCAGCTTGTCCGCGTGCGCGAGCCCTTCCGCGTACAGTTGCGCGCCGCCGATCAGGAACGCCTCGGCGGCCTGGTCGCGCGCGGCGAGCGCGAGCGCGTCGGGCAGCGAGGTGACCGCATCGCAGCCGTCGAAGCGGCGCGTCGCGTCGCGCGTGACGACGATGTTGCGGCGCCCGGGCAGCGGCCGGCCGATCGATTCGTGGGTCTTGCGGCCCATCACGATCGGCGCGCCCATCGTGGTGCGCTTGAAGAAGGCGAGATCCTCGGGAAGTTTCCAGGGGAGTTGGTTGTCGCGGCCGATCACGCCATTGCGGGCGCGTGCGACGATCAGGGTCAGCGTAGTCATGCGGGAGGGCGGAAGTCGAACCGGAAGAGCCCGATTCTACCGGAGCGCCGCGCGCGGCGCGCCGTCCGCGCTCAGGCCGGCGTCTCGTTGTCGTCGTCGCACGCGAGCGCGCGCTGTTCGGCGCACGCGAGGTCGCGCAGGCCGTGCGCGCCCATCAGCCGGTACAGCGTGACGCGCGACACGCCCAGCTCGACCGCCGCCTCGGTCAGGCGGTGGCGGTGCCGCAGCAGCGCCGCCTCGATCGCGCGGCGCTCGGCATGCTCGCGCGCCTCGGCGAGCGTGGTCGTCTGCTGCAAGGTGTACTGCGCGAGATCGAGGTCGGCGGCGGACAACAGCCGGCTGTCCGCCATCACGATCGCGCGCCGGATCCGGTTGATCATCTCGCGCACGTTGCCGGGCCAGCCGTAGCTGTGCATCGCCTCGATGGCGCAGGGCGTGAAGCCGCGGATCCGGCGCGCGCTGTCGTCCTTGAATTTTTGCAGGATGTGGTGCGCGAGGATCTCGATGTCCTTGCCGCGCGCGCGCAGCGGCGGCTCGTCGACGCGCAGCACGCACAGGCGATGGAACAGGTCGGCGCGGAAGCGGCCGTCGCGCATCGCGGCATCGAGGTCGACATGGGTCGCGGAGATGATGCGCACGTCCACCGGGATCGATTCGTGGCCGCCGAGCCGCTCGATGCGGCCTTCCTGCAGGAAGCGCAGCAGGCTCGACTGGCTTTCGATCGGCATGTCGCCGATCTCATCGAGAAACAGCGTGCCGCCGTTGGCCGATTCGACCCGGCCGATCTTGCGCTGGTTCGCGCCGGTGAACGCGCCGCGCTCATAGCCGAACAGTTCGGACTGCAGCAGATGATGGGGAATCGCGCCGCAGTTGATCGGCACGAACGGCGCCTTGCGGCGCGGCGAGCGCTCGTGGATCGCGAGCGCGGTCAGTTCCTTGCCGGTGCCCGATTCGCCCGAGATGAACACGGTCGCATCGGTGTTGGCGATCTTGCGGATGGTGCGGAACAGCTGCTGCATCGCGTCGCAGGTGCCGACCATCTCGTCGTCGCCGCTGGCCGCGAGGCCCGCCGCGAGATCGAGGTCGCACAGCGTCACCATGCCGTACGCATGGCCCACCAGGTAATCGAGCGTCGCCTGCGTCGGCGCGCCTTTCACGTAGTCGAAGCAATACTGGCGGATCAGCTTGCGGATCTCGGCGTCGTGCAGGCGCGCGTCGGTCGCGAGCGCGATCCAGCCGACCTGTTGCTGGCGCAGGATGCCTTCGAGCGCCGCCAGGTCGCGCGCGCCGAAACTGTCGAGATCGATGAGGCCCGCGTGCGGCACGTCCGGTTTCAGGAGCCGCCCCGCCTCGCTGGCCGTGCGGGCGGTCAGCACCTGCCAGCCGCGCGCGCCCAGGTGCTCGACCAGCACGGCATCGGGCGCGCGCGACAGGTACAGCAGCGCGCGCGCGGCTGGATCATCCGCCGCCCGCGAGCCGGACGGCGCGACCGCGAGGTGCGGCGCATAGCCCGGTGCGGCGGCGGGAGAGAGGGGGCGGGAATCGTGCACGATGACCTCGTTCGATTTCGACGGCTAGAACGTGTACGGGAATCGCACGCCCACGACAAAGTTCGGCGCGTCGGGCGTGAGCCCGATGGAGACCGACGCATTCATCGTCAGGTGCTTGTTGAACACGTGGTTGAGGCCAAAATTGACCGTCGACGCCGTGGTCTGACTACCCGGTACTTTCTGCCATCCCTGGCCGGGGGCTTGGGTTTCGGTTTGTGGTTCGATCGCCATCGTGTACGAGATGCTCGCCGAGTCGCGCTCGGAGAACGCAAGCGCGACGCCGCCGCCGAACTGGATGATGTCGCCGAGTTTCACCTTGGCGGGTTCGGTCTGCCCGACCACCGACGAGATGTCGGAGAACGAGCGCGCGACGTTGTACGTATACGAGAGGCTGCCGAACAGCACGATCGGGTCGTAGGTCTTCAGCGCCGACACGCCGGCCGTGATCGCCCACATGCCGGTGCCGGTCGGCAGCTTGTCCGGCGCGACCAGGTTGGTGTTGTTCGGATCGATCTGTTCGAGCTTGATGCCGAACGGCGAGGTGCCGGTCGGCGTCTTGACGCGCAGGCTGGCCACGATGTCGGGCATGTTCTGCGTTTCCTTCAGGATCTGGTAGTAGAGCCCGAAGTTGACGTCGCCGAGCGCGTGCGAATTCACGGTCGAGTCGGACAGCGTGCTCGCCGCGCCGCCCGCGCCGCCGACGATGAAGCTGCTGGTGCGGTACAGGTAGGGCACGTCGACGTCGATGTTGATCCGGCTGGTGAGGCCGTAGCGGACGTCGACGTCGGTCATCAGCTGGTGCGACTTGGTCTCGCCGAGATTCAGGTTGCCGAGGAAGATCGCGTCGAGCGCCAGGAACCCGGACAACTGCAGCTGGCGGCGGTCGTAGTAAGTGTCGCTGATGCCCCAGTCGATCG
This sequence comes from Burkholderia sp. GW821-FHT14F03, assembly GCF_058803765.1. NCBI lineage: Bacteria > Pseudomonadati > Pseudomonadota > Betaproteobacteria > Burkholderiales > Burkholderiaceae > Burkholderia > Burkholderia sp. GW821-FHT14F03. Next base: position 75,179 of record NZ_JBXAPG010000031.1, on the reverse strand, counting down.
TCAGCTTGTGATCGAAGAGCGGCGCATGCTCGCGCTGCACGACCGCGTTCTCGGCCTCGGTGCGGCTCGGCTGGGCGGCCTTGTTGTCGGTGCCGATGGTGCCGGCCGACCCGCTCGCCGCGCTGCCCTCCGACGATGGCGGCACGGGCGGCGTGACGGGCACGCCGGTCGCGGTGCCGGTGCCTTCGCCGCCCGCGGGCGAGATCGGCGTGTACTGCGCCACCGTGGTCGGCGCGCCCACGCCGTCGGCGCTGCCGCCGGGCACGCCGCGACCGCGCTGCGCCATCTGCAGGTCGATGACCTGCTGCTCGAGCGCGTCGATCTTGCGTTGTTGTTCGTCGACGACTTTCATCAGCGTATTCAGGCGGTCTTCCATTGACTGATCCGCAAGCGCCTGCGCGCTTGCCCCCTGCGCCAGCGCGAACAACAGGGCGGCGGCCGGAATGGCCGCGAGCGCGTGGCGTGGCAAGTACTTGTTCAACCTTGTGTGGTGCATGGTCCTTCCCCCGGTGTGGCCGCCGCGCGTCGGCTCATCGAACCGGTGCGCGGCCGCCTGGAACGGCGCATCTGCATGGTGAGGCCGAGCGGTTTGCGAGCCGCGTTATCTCCTTGTCATGACGCTGTTTTGCAGCGCTTGAAGAATCCCCATCTGTCTCAGCGTGGACGCCGACATCTGCTGGGTCTGCAGTTGCAACTGCAGTTGGTTGCTCGCGTTTTGTGAGTTGCCCGCGATTTGCAACAGCTGGGCGATGGCGCCCGCTTGTTGGGTGTTGCTCGGCGTGATGGTCTGTTGCGCGAGTCCCGCAGGCGTCTGCAGGGCGAGCGCGATGCCACCGTTGCCGAAGGTGATGCCGGCTTTGATCGTGCCGGTCGCGTTGCTGGCGAAGGCGCTGGACGACGCGCTCGCGCCGGGCAGCATCGTCACCTGCGGATCGCCCGAATTGAAGTCGATCAGCGCGGTGTTGGTGCCGCCGTTGTAGCTGCCGGCCACTTGCGTGACCTGCGAGATGCCGTTGACCGAGATCGACTGGCCGCCTGCGGCGACCGCGTTCGGCGTCGCGCCGCTCGGGCCCGCGCCGCCGATCACCTTGGCGAGCGTCGAGACCTGGGCGGACAAGTGGTTCGCGGCGTTGGCCGCGACCGACAGCGAGCCTTGCGCGACGGCCAGCGCGCCGTTCGGCAACTGCCATTGAGAAAGCAGGTTCAGAACGAACCCGGAAATCATCGAGGAGTCGGCATACTTGCCGGTCTGTTGTGCGAGCACGTCGTCACCGACGTCCTGCAGGGGCAGGGCGTCGGGCTCGGTGTCCTGGGCGAATGGAAGGGACAGCGCGGGGGGCGCGCTTTCGGCTGCGATGGCGCTGCTCGCGAAGCCGCACGCGGTCGCGCACCACGCGAGGCAAAGCGGCGGGAGGTAGCGTTTCATGATGGTCAGAAAAGATCTGCCTTGATCAAGCCGAATTCAACGAAGGGAATCGTGGCAGAGCCGGTGCTGAGTGCCTGCTCGCGTAGCTTGAGCGCCAACGATTCGTTGTTCTGCAAGAGCGGAGAGTCCTCCTTGAAGGGTTTGCCGAGCACGGCGAAAACGAGGCCGTTCCAGCTTTTGGCGAAATCCTGTTCGAGCACGATGCGATTGCCGAGCGCGGGGTCGGCGAGGAAAATCCGGCCGTTCTCCGCGTGCTTGACGATCACGAAATGTTCGTAGCCGTCGATGTTCATCAGCACGAGGACGGGAATCTGCAAGTGGTAGAGCGCGTCGATGCCGACCCGGAAGCCGCGTCCGCGCAGCCCCAGCGTCTCGACGAATTTCTTCATGTCGAGCATCGAGAAGCCGTGCTTGACCACGGTGTCGGGCGTCGAGAAGGCCATCATCCGGCGGATCATCTCCGGTTCCGGGATGTCGATGTCGTAGCCGTACTTGAGCAGCGTCGCGAGCGCGGCGGAGCCGCAGCTGAAATCGAACTTCTGGTTGACGATGTCGCGATAGCGCAGATCGCGCATCGAGCGCACCGTCTTCGTGAGCGGCACGCCGGTGAGCGTAAACGCATCAATGCTCGCCTGCGCGAACGCGGCCGCGCAGAGCGCGCAGCCGGCGAACGCCACGGCGAGGTGCCTAGGCGACAGCCAGTTTTCCCCGGACATACTGATCTCCTGCACGCGGGCCGGGATGAATGCCTCCCGGCCCGCGTTCCCCTGCTTCGGTCAATGACCGTTGTTCAACGCAGCGATGGCAAGACCGTTGTGTTGGAGGTTGCCCGCACCACCGGCGATGTTCACGCCGATGTTGCCGGTTGCGCCCGTGAGCGTGTTCGCGCCCAGTGAGGCGGTGCCGTCAAACCGACCGCTGACCTGCGCCGACGCCATTTGCGAGTTGTCGTCCGTCGCGACCATCGCAACCGTCTTCGCCATGGTCGGATCGACCGTCGTCACCGAGCCGGCGAGGCTGTTGTTCTGGACGTTGCCGACGCCCGACGCGACGTTCACCCCGACGTTGCCCGACACGGCGGCGAGCGAGCCGTCACCGATCGAGGCGTTCAGGTGGAAGTCGTTGATCCGGGCGGAACCCGACGACGTTTGGTTGCTGAAGATCTGCGCGTTGCCGAACACGTTGCCGACGTCCACCGAGGCGAGCGCCACGTCGTTGCTTTGCGCGTTGTCGACGCCTTCGGCGATGTTCACGCCGAGATTGCCGGTTACGCCCGTGGCAGCGGCCGTGCCGGTCGTCGCGGTCAGCGTGCTGGCGACTTCCGTGTTGACGTACTGCGTCACGCTGCCCGTGGTCGATACGTTGACCGAGTCGAGCGTGTTGCTGAAGGCCCAGAGGGCGTAGGCGGTGAGCGACGCGCTTTCGTGTTCATGCAGCGATTCGCTGGCCGACGTGCTCGACGAGGTCTGGCTGTGGCTGGCTTCCCACGCCGCACCGAATTGCGACTCGGTCAGGCTCGCACTTTGCGACTCGTGCTCGTGCAGGCTCGCCGACTGGTTCGCATAGGTGTTTTCGCCCCAGATCGCCCCGGCCGCACCGACGATGTAGCCGGCGGACGCAGTCGAGACGCTGCCGCCGGCGGTGAAGCCGAAGGGCAGCGGGATCGCGTAGCCGGTGATGTTGGCGGCGTTGTAGGTGCCTGCCGCATAGCCGGCGCCGCCCGCGATGAACGCGGAGCCGCCGCTGTTGGCCGACTGGTGCGCGCTCGCCGATGCATTGAGCGACGAGCTTTGATGCGCGTTCGCGTTGTAGTACGAGCCGCCCACGATCCAGGCGTTCGAGCTGGTCGACGATGCCGAATGCGCGTGCATGCTTTCGGATTCGCTGAGCGATTGCGACTGACCGGCCGTGAAGAACGCGCCGCCCGTATCCGTCACCGACGAATAGGTGTTGTTGACGGACGTCGTGACCTTGCCCTTCGTGTAGCTCTGATAGAGCGGGTCGAGCGAGACGTGCGACAGCGTGACCGACTGCGTGTTGTTGATGACGGCACCTGCGGTACTGGATACGCTGACGCAACCAAACAGCTCAACCCAGCCGAAGATGCCAACCGTTTCCACTACCCCCGTTACGTTGAACAGGTAGGGATTGGGCGGGAACGCGAACGCGGAGCTGGCCGCCGACGCGAGAACCGCCGCTGCAATGACTGTGCGCTTCATAATACGCTCCGATACGGATGTGGCTTAGTTAAAAAAGAGTGCCCGCCGGGGGACGGAGCACAAAACTGTTGGCCGTGGCATTACCGGCTCCGGCCGTCTGGTTGACTTGTACGATGCCGCTGATATGCTTGAAAGCGTCGCCGCTAATCGACACTTCGCGCATGTCCTGGCCCCCCGTCGGTCGTCCCAGGTTTCCGCTTCTGGGGGCCGCCTCGGATAATTCGGTATCCGACACGGTCTCCACTCCCGCGCCCAGCACGCCGACTGCCGCGCTGTTGCGCTGAAGATTGGCTGTGCCCGCGCTCTGATTCACCATCAGCACGCCAGACACATTCGAGAACGCATTGCCCGCGATGCCAGCCGTCGCGTTGCCCGTATGGGCGACGGCGTACGCGAGCTGTTCGGAAGTCGCGCTTGCCGCGCCTCCCGCTCCACTGATCACCAGCTGATTGGCCTGGACGTTGTCGAGGCCCGCCGTTTCATTCACCGTCAGTACGCCGGTCACGTTGGTCGCTGCGCCAGGGCTGATCGATGCTGCGCCGGTCACGTAGGGCAACGCCTGCGCATGCACGGCGTGCGCGAAGCCGCTCAGTGCGAGCGCCAGCGCGGCGCTGCTCAGGAACAGCCAGGGCGCGGTTTGCGCGCGCGCGCGGCGGGCGATGGGCCGGGCGTTCATCGAATGCCTCCCAGCGCGCTCGTGATCGGCGCCACGGCGCTCGTGACCGAGTTCGAGATCATTCCGCCGATGCCGCCCGTCGGCACGGTCATGCCGTTCGGGTTGCGCGCGACGCTGGTGCCGACCAGGTCGCCGTTGAGAATCTGCGTGACGGCCGCGATGCCGGCGGTGCCGCCGATCAGCCCGTTGGGCGCGAGTCCGCTCGAGCCGTGCGCGTTGGTCAGGTCGGTGTCGGACACGAGGGTCGCCATCATCGGATCGAAGGTGTTGGCCGGGAAGGTCGTGGCGCGCACCAGCACGGGATCCTGGTCGACCGGCACGGGCCGGTAGGCGATGCGCGGCGTCACGTCGCGCTCGACGATGATGTCGCCGGGATTCTCGACTTGCTGCGCGAGGGCGCCGGCCGCCGCGAAGCCGACGAGCGCGGCGCACAACGCGCGGCGCGACAGCGGCAACGGCAACAGATGGAGCAGGGCGGTCATGTCGGTTCCTTGGTTGCGTCGTGCGGGGCGGAGCTTGAGGCCGCCGCGCGGCATACATTCACATTTCACTTACTTGCGGGTGTAGCTCGCGTTGTTGCTTTGCATCGCGCGCTGCGCGTCGACCGGGATCGGCAACGGGGTCGGCGGGGCGATCTCGTCCCACAGCGTCACGCCGTTGCCGCCGCTGCCGCCGCTGCCGCCGCTGCTGCTCGTGACGAGCAGTTGCGGGGCGGCCGCCACCATCAACATGCCGGTCGCGCGGCCGCGTTGCAGGTCGAGCGTGTCCTCGTCGAGCTGAGTGGAATGCTTCATCCACGCAGCGTCGGTGACGAAGGTCAGGAACGTCGTGTCGGGCGGGGCGGTTTCATCCGCCTCCTGCGCCAGTGCGGCGAGCGGCAGCAGCGCGGCGGCGAGCGCGGCGATGAGCGGGAGTCGGCAGGAACGGAATGCGTGTCGCATGGCATGTCTCCGGTGTGCGGGTCATTGAGCGAAATGCGTGCCATCGCGCGCAATCCGTTGTCGCAGCGTGATTCGCGTGATGAGGTGCGCGGCGTCGCGGCCGCAATCGCGGAAAAATGTTTCAGCGTTGAAACGAGGGGCTTGGGAGTACTGCTGATTCACAAAAGACCGACTACCGACAACACTGAAGCCAGACGAATGAAAATCGAATTGAAAATGACAGTCTTTCGGAATATCAGCAGATGAATGGGGCTGGGACGAAGGCCTGGAGAGGCGTTGCTGATCGGCAATGATGGTTTTAATGTATTTGCCATGCGCAACGCGTAAAAGTAAGCTTCGCTGAATAAATCAACGAGATTGAAAAGGGCCAAGATTTTGAACGGCCCTTTGCATATAAAAAGCGCCGTTTTACGGGGAACGTCGTTCCTAAGCTGTGAAATGGCGGATCGAGCCTGTACCAGGCCGATTTGACCGGGCGCCCGGGCATGCCGGGGGGCGCGTCGTGACTAGACGAATCGGGTGGGAGAAAGGCGTGACGGACAGACATCTGATCTATTTTTCGCGGGATCCGAGCACGGATCTGCGGCATTGCTTCGATGCGCGCGGGTGGCGCGTCGAATGCGTCGGGTCGATGCGCGAGATGCGCCGCGCGGCTGCTCATGCGACCGCCGCGGGCGGCCTGCTCGATCTGAGCGCGGGCCTGAAGCCGAGCGATCTCGCCGACCTCGAATCCTGCCTGACCGTGCCCCATGTCGGCTGGATCGCCGCGACCCAGCGCGGACAATTGCAGGACGCCGGACTGCGGCGTCTCGTGCGCGACTATTGCTTCGACTACGTGACGGTGCCGTACGAAGGCGAGCGGATCGTCGAGTCGATCGGCCACGCGTACGGGATGGTCACGCTCACGGACGGGCTCGCGCAGCCGGCGGGCGGCCAGCGCGAAGGCGAGATGGTCGGCACCTGCGACGCGATGCTCGCGTTGTTCAAGACGATCCGCAAGGTGGCCGCGACCGACGCGCCGGTGTTCATCTCCGGCGAATCCGGCACCGGCAAGGAACTGACCGCGGTCGCGATTCACGAACGTTCGTCCCGCGCCGAGGCACCGTTCATTGCGCTCAACTGCGGCGCGATTCCGCCGACGCTGCTGCAGTCCGAACTGTTCGGCTACGAGCGCGGCGCGTTCACCGGCGCGAACCAGCGCAAAATCGGCCGGGTCGAGGCGGCCCACGGCGGCACCTTGTTTCTCGACGAGATCGGCGACCTGCCGCTCGAAAGCCAGGCGAGCCTGCTGCGCTTCCTGCAGGAGAGCAAGATCGAACGCCTCGGCGGGCACGTGTCGCTGCCGGTCGACGTGCGGGTGATCTGCGCGACCCACGTCGACATGCAGGCCGCGCTGCGCGAGGGCCGCTTCCGCGAGGACCTGTACCACCGGCTGTGCGTGCTGAAGATCCACGAGCCGCCGCTGCGCGAGCGCGGCAAGGACATCGAGGTGCTCGCGCGGCACATGCTCGAACGTTTCAAGGGCGATGCGCACCGGCGTCTGCGCGGCTTCTCGCCGTGCGCGATCGCCGCGCTCCACAACTACGGCTGGCCCGGCAACGTGCGCGAGCTGATCAACCGGGTGCGGCGCGCGATCGTGATGTCCGAGGGACGCATGATCACCGCCACCGATCTCGAGCTGGACGGGCACGTCGCGCTGGCGCCGGTGTCGCTCGTCGAGGCCCGCGAGGTCGCCGAGCGTCGCGCGATCGAGCTCGCGCTGCTGCGGCATCGCGGCCGGTTCGCCGATGCGGCGCGCGAGCTGGGCGTGTCGCGCGTGACGCTGTATCGGCTGCTGTGCGCCTACGGCATGCGCGCGCGCGAGGAGCCGGATGGGCTGTCGGCGCCGCTGTCGGGGTGAGCGGGCGCGAGGCTTGTTAAAATCGGCGGGTACGGCCGTTTCCCGGCCGAAGGAACCCGCATGAAACAGTATCTCGATCTCGTCCGCACCATCCTCGACACCGGCACCTGGCAGGACAACCGCACCGGCATCCGCACCATCAGCATGCCGGGCGCGATGCTGCGCTTCGATCTGCAGGACGGTTTCCCGGCGGTGACGACCAAGAAGCTCGCGTTCAAGTCGGCGATCGGCGAGCTGGTCGGCTTCCTGCGCGCGACGCGCAGCGCGGCCGAGTTCCGCGCGCTCGGCTGCAAGGTCTGGGATGCGAACGCGAACGAGAATGCGGCGTGGCTTGCGAATCCGTACCGCGCGGGCGTCGACGATCTCGGCGACGTGTACGGCGTGCAATGGCGGCGCTGGCCCGGCTACAAGCTGCTGGATGCGGGCGCCGGCGCGCAGATCGACGACGCGCTCGCGCGCGGCTACCGGATCGTCGCCCGCCTCGACGATGAGGGCGCGCCCAAGGTTCTGCTGTACAAGGCGATCGACCAGCTGCGCGAATGCCTCGACACGATCATGCGCGAGCCGTCGAGCCGGCGCATCCTGTTTCATGGCTGGAATCCCGCTGCGCTCGACGAGATCGCGCTGCCGGCTTGCCATCTGCTATACCAGTTCCTGCCGAACGTCGCGAAGCGCGAAATCTCGCTGTGCCTGTACATCCGCAGCAACGACGTCGGCCTCGGCACGCCGTTCAACCTGACCGAGGGCGCGGCGCTGCTGTCGCTGGTCGGCCGGCTCACGGGCTACACGCCGCGCTGGTTCACGTATTTCATCGGCGACGCGCACATCTACGAGAATCAGCTCGACATGCTGCAACAGCAGTTGCAGCGGGAACCGTTCCCGAGCCCGCGCCTCGCGATCGACGCGCGCGTGCCGGATTACGCCCGGACGGGCGTTTACGCGCCCGAATGGCTCGAAAAGATCGAGCCGTCCGATTTTTCACTCGTCGACTACCGGCACCACGCGCCGTTGACCGCGCCGATGGCCGTCTGAAGCCGCGTCGCCCAAGCCAAAAGCCCGCTTCGAGCGTGATGCCGTTCAGTTAGGGATCTTTCTTGGGAAGAGGGCGGGATAACGAGCGGGACGGGACTTGACGGCCCGATCGCATTTGCGATCGGGCCGTTTTACGTTGATGAGCAGCTTGAGGTGTGCGCGGAGCCGCTTGAGGACGGCGGGCAACCTGGCGAAGGCAGGCGTGCGTGCGGCCCACATCCTTTCGTGCTGGATGAGATGGCGCGAGCGAACGAAGCTGAGTTCGCTCGGTTCGCACTTGGCCTCGAAGGCAGCGCAAGCCATTTCGCGGCGAATCAGGTTGTAGGCGATCAACGCTCCCCAGATTTCCTGGTAAATGCCGTCGACGGTCCGGCTGCGATCCAGCATGAAGATCGGGTGGTCGGTCAGCATCGCGTCAAACGTTGACAGCTTGGCCCGCCGTTTACAACTCCAACCCCAAAAGAAAATGCCGTTCAGGCCTTAACTGAACGGCATTACCGCTTCGAGCGGGCTTTTTGCATCGGCGCGCGCCGTTCAGGCGTGCCGCTGCTCGTCGTGATGCGTGCTGCCGTGCTGTTCCGGGTGTTCTTGATGCTCCGGATGTTCCTGGCGCGGCGGCGCTTCGTGCGGCGGCGGGTTGTGCGGCGCCTGGGCGGGCGGCGCGGCCGGGCGCGGCTCGGCGCGGGGCGCAGGCGGGCGCGCTTCGTTGACGGGCGGCCGGTAATCCTCGCGCGGCGGCGCGAATTCCGGGCGCGGCTCGGCGCGCGGCGCTTCCGGCGGGCGGTAGTCGTTGCGCGGCGGTTCGGCCGGCTGCGCGTGCGGCTCGGTTTCGCGCGGCGAGCGGATTGGCGGCAGGGCGTTCTGAGCAGGCGAGCGCGGCGGCAATTGTGCGTTCGGCCCGCCGTTCGCGCGCTGCTGCTCGATCGGCGGATGCGCCTGCGTCCATGCGGGTTGCGGCGTGGGGAAGCGCTCGCCGTTGCGCGCCTCGTTCGCGGCGGCGGGCGGGCGCGGCACGCCGGCTTCGGGCTGGCCGGCGCGCGGCGGCGCTTGGCTCGCGCGCGGCTCGGCCGGCGGCATGCGCTCGGACTCGCCGTGCGCGGCTTGCGGCCCGCGGCCCGGCTGCAACACCGGCGTGCGGGTGTTGACGAGCTGGACATTGCGCGGCGTCGGCTGTGCGCTCGCGCCTGCCTCGGGCCGCGTGCGCGCGGCGTAGTTCGGCGGCGCCGCGCTGCGGATCACGGGCGCGCCCGCGCCCGGCACCTGGCCGCCGCTCTGCGCGAAATGCTGCGCGAGCTGGTCGTGGTAGGCGGCCGGCACGACCGGGTTGCGGGTCGCGACGATCGAGCGCTGCAGCGCGGCGGCGGGCGGCTGATACGCGGCGTTGCGCAGGTTGCCGCTGAAGCTCTGGCGCACCGGCGCGATCGCGGGCGCGCCCGCGCCCACCTGCGCGTTGCGCCACTGCTGCGGGTCGACCTTCTGCGCGAAGCGCGCGACCGGCTGCCCGTGGACGAACGCGGTCGCGGGCACGGCCGTCACCGCGTTCGGCGCGCGATAGTTGATGAAGGTCTTGTTGATGTTGGTGATGTTCGTCACGTTGGTGACGTTCACGGTCTTGTTGATCGTGATGTTGTTGACGACCGTCTGGTTGACGCGCTGGTAGTAATGCGGACTCCAGCCGCCCCAGCCCGGGTGCCAGGCTTCGTGCGGGCCGAGCGGGAACCACGCGACGCCCGCGGCGACCGCGCCGCCGAGCGCGAGACCCACGCTCCAGCTGAAGCCGCCGCCCCCGCCGCCGACGAAGGCCACGAGCGCCGGCGCGTAGCAGGGCGGCGCGGCCGCGACGATCGGGCCGGGCACCCACGCCCAGGCGTTGCCGAGATAGGCCCAGCGGCCGTAGTGATACGGCGCGAAGCCCCACGGCTGGTCGTCGACCCAGGTCCAGCCCCACGGCGCCTGCCAGATCCAGTGGCCGGTGTGGTACGGCGCCCAGCCCGCGGGCACCGCGTTCGGGATCCAGACCGCGCCGTACTGCGAGTCGTCGCGCCAGCTCCCGTTCGCATCGAGATCCTGGTAGCCGGGGATGTCGCGCGACACGTAGCGCGCGGACAGCGAGCGGTCCTCGGCCGCGTCGCGGCTCGCGGCCCACTGGTCGAGCGGATCCGGCGCAGGGGCGGCGTATTCGCCCGCGACCTGCAGGTTGGTGCCGCTGAAGACGATCTGCTGGCCCGCCGACACCGGCATCTGCCCGCCGTCGCCGTACACGGTCGCGCTGCCGCGCCGCACCGTGACCGTCGTGCTCGCGCCGTTCGGCGCGACGTCGACCCGGTAGTCGCCGGGGCCGCCGACGGCGAGCGCGAGATTCGGCGTGTCGATCTCGTACGAGGCGCCGGGCGGCAGTTCGCGCACGTGCGTCGACAACGTGCCGAGCGCGACCTTCAACTGCGCGTTGGCGTCGTCGAGATTGAGGAGCGCGAGGCTCGTCGAATCGCCGAGCCGGACGGCGGTCGAGCCGATATGCAGCTCCGAGCGCGCGCCCGTGTCGTTCCACACCTGGTCGCCGGTCGTGAGCGGTCGATTGACGGCGGCGTACGACCAGTCGGTCGCGCCGGCCGGCTCGGTCGTGACCGCGCCGGTGAGGTAGTCGAGCCGCGCGACGCGGGTGGGCGGATCGCCGCCCGGCTGCTGGGCCTCGGGATACGGCGCGCCGGCGTCGGGCACCTGGGCGAAGGCGGGAGGCAGTGCGGCGAGCGCCGCGGCGACGAGCGTGAAGCGGGCAATGCGTTTGAGCAGAACGGGAGGATGGCTGGCGGACGTTTTCATTGTGGTCTCTTGTTCAACGGCGCTGGTCGCGCGCCGCATGCCTGCACTCTATCCGCTGGCGGTATTTCCGAGCCCCCTGTTTTGTTAAGCGATCCGTCGCTGCTGTAACAAAACTTGTCTATCCGACGATTTCGTCATCCGCCCGAAAAATGATCGTCAAACGTCCGTAAGCAGCTGTGCGAAATGGCGCTGTCCCGGGGGCGTGACACGCAGCACGCGCGGCTTGCCCGCGCGCTCGATCCAGCCCTGCGCATGGAAGCTGTCGAGCAGCGCGGCGCCGAGCGCGCCGCCCAGGTGCGGGCGCCGTTCGCTCCAATCGAGGCACTGGCAGGCGAAACGCCGCCGGCGCTTGCGCTGGTCCGCGACGTCGACGCCCCAGCGCGCCAGTGCCGCGATGCCGTCGGCGGTGGCGTCGAGCCCGTCGGCGCCGTGCGCGAGCCAGCCGCGCGCGAGCATGCGCTCGTACACCTGGACCGCGAGTTCGCCTGCCATGTGGTCGTAGCAGGTGCGCGCATAGCGCATCTCGAGCGGAACGGTGCGTGCGGCGCGCGGCGCGGCAGGCGCGATGGCGGCCGCATGCGCGACGGTGGCGAGCGCTTCGAGCGCGGCCGCGATGTCGGGCGACGCGATCCGGTAGTAGCGATGCCGGCCCCGCACGTCGAGCGCGAGCAGGCCGCCGTCGGCGAGCCGCGCGAGATGCGCGCTCGCCGCCGACGGCGACAGTCCGGCGATCAGCGTCAGCTCGCCCGCGGGGCGCGCGCTGCCGTCCATCAGCGACCACAGCATCGCGGCGCGGCCGGGGTCGGCGAGCAGCGCGCCGAGGCGGCTCAGGCCGGGGAAGGGGGGGGGTGGATCGGTCGGCATCGGGGTGTTCCTGGCACGGGATGCGTGCAGTGTAGGCGCATCGCGCATGCGATGTTTCAGGCCGGCGTGAAATGTCGAGGATGAGGCGGGGCGCGTAGAATGACGCCGGTTTCCTTCCTTTTCTCACGCCATGAAGACGCTTTGGGCCGTTGCCGCCGTGCTGGCCGCCGCGATCTGCGCCGGGTGCGCGCAGGGCGGCGCGCCGGGTTCCGCCGGCACGGGCAGCATCGAGATGTACGGCACCCTCGACCAGGGCATCACGATCCGCAACTGACGCGCGACGTCGCGTGTCAGGCGCGTTCGAGCCGGTGCGCGAGTCCGTCGAGGATGATCGCGAGTCCCTGCTCGAAGTGCGCGTCCGGTCCCGCCTGCACGACCGCTTCGAATGCCTGCCGCAGGAACGCGGACGGCTCGGCCCGGTTCGGCGCGCGCCCGGCCTTGCCGCTCGCCGCGCTCTGCTGTTCCAGCACCGCCCCGACGACGTACTGGCTCACCATCAACAACGCATGCGCGGCGGCGACCGGCGTGAAGCCGGCGTCGCCGAGCAGGCGCAATTGCGCCTCCACCGCCGCGAAGTGCGGCGCGTCCGGCGTGCTGCCCGCATGGACCCGCGCGCCGTCGCGGCAGGCAAGCAGCGCGCCGCGGAAGCTGCGCGCGTTGTCGGCCACGAAGCTGCGCCAGTCGTCGCCGTCGCGCGGCATCGCGCAGGTGTGATGGCGGCTCAGGAGCGCGTCCGCGAGTGCGTCGAGCAGCGCGCGCTTGCTGTTGAAATGCCAGTAGAGCGCCGGTTGCTGCACGCCCAGCCGTTCGGCCAGCAGGCGGGTCGTCAAGCCGTCCATGCCGACTTCGTCCAAAAGCGCCAGCGCGGCGTCGATCACCTGTTCCCGCTGCAATTTCGCCACGATCGGGGTCCTCGTCGTTGTGAATTTATCGGTGATAAATTATAGTGCCCGGAAAATTTATCATCGATAAATTACCCGACGATCAGCGGAGAGGACATGGCATGAAGCGCGCGGTGGCGGTGGCGGGAATGGTGGTGGGGCTCGATGCGCTCGGGATCGGCTGCGTGATGCCGGTGCTGCCCGGGCTGCTGCGCGAACTGGGCGCGGGCGGGGCGTCGCTCGCGTGGCACTACGGCGTGCTGATCGCGCTGTACGCTGCGTTGCAGGCCGTCTGCGCGCCTGTGCTCGGGCGGCTCGCGGATCGTCATGGCCGGCGGCCGGTGCTGCTGGCCTCGCTGGCGTGCGCCGCGCTCGACTATGCGGTCGCGGCGCGCGCGAGCGGACTCGCGATGGTTTACGCCGCGCGCGCGGTGGCGGGCGTCACGGGGGCGACCGGCGCGGTCGCGGGGGCGTGCGTCGCGGACGCCGCGCCGCCCGGCGAGCGGGCGCGTTACTTCGGGCTATTGGGCGGGTGCTACGGCGCGGGGTTGATCGCGGGGCCGGCGTTGGGTGGATTGCTGGGCAGCCAGGGCTTGCGGGCGCCGTTCGCGGCGGCCGCCTTGCTGAACGGCCTCGCCTGCGCGGCCGCGTGGCGCTGGCTGCCCGAGCACGCACGCGCCGCGCGATCCGCGGCGGCCGAGGCCGTGCCGGCCGAGGACGCGTCGGCGGAAGGCGAGGGCGCGTTGCGTGGCAACGGGTTCGGGCGCTGGCTCGGCGTGTATGTCGTGATGCAGTGGGTCGGGCAGATACCGACGACGCTGTGGGCGATCTTTTGTGCGCAGCGCTTCGGCTGGTCGCCGGGCATGGTCGGGCTGTCGCTCGCGGGATTCGGCGCGCTGCATGCCTTGGTCCAGGCGTGCGTCGCCGGGCCGCTGGCGGCGCGCTGGGGCGAGCGGCGCACGCTTGCGATCGGCATCGTGGTCGATGCGCTCGGCTATCTGCTGGTGGCGTTCGCGTCGAGCGGCGCGCAACTGATTCCCGGCATGCTGTGCCTCGCGCTGGGCGGCGTCGGCACGCCTGCGCTGCAGGGGCTGCTGAGCCGTCTCGCCGGGCCCGCGCGCCAGGGCGCGCTGCACGGGCGGCTCGCGAGCCTGAACGGCGTCACCGCGATGGGCGGGCCGCTCGCGTTCAGCGCGTTGTACGCGGCGAGCGGGGGATGGGACGGATGGAGCTGGCTGGCGGGGGCGTTGTTTTACCTGCTGTGCGTGCCGTTATGGCCGGGGCGGCGGCATGCCGGGCCGGGCTGAGGGGCGGCTGCGCCCTTCGGTTCGACGAATCAGGCCGCGCTTGCCGCGCGGCAACGTGTCGCAGTGCGCCGTATAATCGCGCCATCCCCGCAACACCGCTGAACCGCAGAACGGAGCCAAGATGCCCAGCATGCCCACCGCCGCCCTCGATCGTACCGAGACCGTCTTTCGTTTCCTGGCCGAGCCGACTTCCGTGAATTTCGGCGGCAAGGTGCACGGCGGCGCGTTGATGAAGTGGATCGACGAGACCGCCTATGCCTGCGCGGCCATCTGGTCGAGCCGTTATTGCGTGACCGTGAGCGTCGGCAATATCCGTTTCCAGCGGCCGATCCTGGTCGGCAACCTGGTCGAGCTGAAGGCGCGGGTCGTCGCGACCGGCCGCACCAGCATGCACATTCACGTCTCGGTGCATGCCGGCGATCCGAAGGGCGGCGTGCTGCGCCAGACCACGGACTGCCTCGTCGTGTTCGTCGCGGTCGACGAGAACGGCAACCCGCTGCCGGTGCCGCCGTTCGTGCCCGCCAACGACGAGCAGAAGCGCCTGGCGAAGTACGCGATGGATGTGCGCGCGGCGCTCGACAAGATCATCGAGCTGAAGCCGGAAGAGGTCGCGAAGGGCGACGTTTGATGGTCTGATCAATACGCCCGGGCGCGGCGGTTGCTGCGCCCGGGCGAAATCGAATGCGTCGCCCGGTTCGTCAGGGCGACGCGTCTGCCTCAGGCGTCGCCGACCATGTCGCCGGGCCGCACCCACTCGTCGAACTGCGCCTCGGTCACATAGCCGAGCGCGAGCGCCGCGGCCTTCAGCGTCGAGCCTTCCTTGTGCGCCTTCTTCGCGATCTGCGCGGCCTTGTCGTAGCCGATGTGCGGATTGAGCGCGGTCACGAGCATCAGCGACTCATTGAGCAGCGTGTCGATCCGCGCGCGGTTCGGCTCGATGCCGAGCGCGCAGTGGTCGTTGAAGCTGTGCGCGCCGTCCGCGAGCAGGCGCACCGACTGCAATACGTTGTGCGCGATCATCGGCCGGAACACGTTCAGCTCGAAATTGCCGCTCGCGCCGCCGAAGTTCACCGCGACGTCGTTGCCGAACACCTGGCAGCACAGCATCGTCACGGCCTCGGACTGGGTCGGATTGACCTTGCCCGGCATGATCGAGCTGCCCGGCTCGTTCTCCGGAATCGACAGCTCGCCGAGCCCGCAGCGCGGCCCGCTCGCGAGCCAGCGCACGTCGTTGGCGATCTTCATCAGGCTCGCGGCGATCGTCTTCAGCGCGCCGTGCGCGAACACCAGCGCATCGGCCGCGGCCATCACCTCGAACTTGTTCGGCGCGGTCACGAAGGGCAGGTGGGTGAGCGTCGCGATCTCGGCCGCGAAGGCCGCCGCGAACTTCGGATGCGCATTGAGGCCGGTGCCGACCGCCGTGCCGCCTTGCGCGAGCTGGTACAGATGCGGCAGCGTCGCTTCGACGTGACGGATGCCCTGTTCGAGCTGCGCGACATAGCCCGAGAACTCCTGGCCGAGCGTGAGCGGCGTCGCGTCCTGCAGATGCGTGCGCCCGATCTTCACGATGCCGGCGAAGGCGCGCGCTTTCGCGTCGAGCGTCGTGCGCAGCGCGGCCAGCGCGGGCAGCAGGTGCTGCGTGATCGCGCGCGCCGCCGCGATGTGCATCGCGGTCGGGAACACGTCGTTCGACGACTGCCCGCGATTCACGTCATCGTTCGGATGCACCTTGCGCGCCTCGCCGCGCACGCCGCCGAGCAGTTCGCTCGCGCGGTTCGCGATCACTTCGTTCAGGTTCATGTTGGTCTGCGTGCCGGAGCCCGTTTGCCAGACCGCGAGCGGGAATTCGTCGGGATGGCGGCCGGCGATGATCTCGTCGGCCGCGGCCACGATCGCGTGTGCCTTGTCCTCGGCGAGAACGCCCAGTTCGAGATTGACCGTGGCCGCCGCGCGCTTGATCAGCGCGAGCGCGTGGATCAGCTCGGGCGATTGCTTCTCGGTCGAGATCTTGAAGTTCTGCAAGGACCGCTGCGTCTGCGCGCCCCATAGCCGGGCGTCGGGCACGGCGATCTCGCCGAAGGTGTCGCGTTCCATCCGTACTGCTTCGCTCATGATTCACTCCATCAGAATGAAAGAAGGAAGGCCGCGCGGCGCGCGGCGGGAAATGTAAGGGGAACGGGCGCCGCTTCTGCGGTGGCGTCCTGAGACAGCTAGCATAGCGCCGCGCGCGATTTCGCGTCGCGTCGCGTCGCGGCGCGGCATCAGTGCGGCATCAGTGCGGCATCAGCGCGGCATCAGCGCGGCATCAGCGCGGCATCAGCGATGCGCTCTTGCGGTGGAAGCGCCAGGTCATCAGCACCGCGACGCTGGCGAGCCCGGCGGCCAGGCCCCACCACAGGCCGCGCACGCCGAGGCCGGCATGGAACGCGAACCAGTAGGCGGTCGGAAAGCCGATGCCCCAGTAGCCGAGGGTCGCGGCGAGCATCGGCACGCGGGTGTCCTTGAGCCCGCGCAGGCAGCCGGAGCCGACCGTCTGCATGCCGTCGACGATCTGGAACACCGCGGCGATGCCGAGCAGCGACATCGCGAGCGTGACCGTGTGCGCGTTGGCGGGATCGTCGAGCCTCAGGTAGAGGCCGACGATCGCGTGGGGCGCGAAGATCAGCACGAGGCCCGACAGCGACATGAACGCCACCCCGAGCGCGAGCGCGACGAAGCCCGCGTGGCGGGCCGCGAGGGGTTGCCCCGCGCCGACCCAGTAGCCGACCCGCACGTTGGCGGCCTGGCCGATGGAGAGCGGCACCATGAACGCGACCGACGCGACGTTGAGCGCGATCTGATGGGCGGCCAGCGACGATTCGCCGAGCACGCCGACCGTGAGGCCCGTCGCGAGAAACAGCGTGGATTCCACGCCGTAGGTGATGGCGACCGGCCAGCCGATGCCGACCAGCTCGCCCATCAGCGGCAGCTTCGGCCGCGAGCGGGCGACGAAGTGGCGGAATGCGGGGCGGCCGTGCAGCAGCACGAGCAGCGTGGTGGCGCTGATCCAGATGGTGATCGCGGTGGCGGTCGCGGAGCCGAGGAAGCCGAGACGGGGCAGGCCGAACGCGCCGTGGATCAGCCCGTAGTTGAGCACTGCATTGATGCCGACGCACACGACGGACACCCACAGCAGGCGCCGCGCGGCACCGATCGCGGGCAGGAACGAGCGCATCAGCCCGACGCCGATCAGGCTGCCGGGCGCGGCGAAGCGCAGCACGCCCGCGTATTCGCCGACGTTGCGCGCGAGCAGCGGCGGCTCGTGGAACATCAGCAGGATCGGTTCCGCGAACGACAGCAGCAGGAAGGCCGGCACCGTGAGCAGCATGGCGAGCGCGAAGCCGGTCCAGTAGATGTGCGGCACCTCGTGGTCGGCCTTCGCGCCGCGCGCGTGCGCGACGCTCACGCTGATCGAGGTCAGCACGCCCTGCATCAGCGTGACCACCACGAAGAACAGATTGGCGCCGAGGCCGCCCGCGGCAAGCGAATCGGGGCCGAGCGAGCCGAGCAGCACGGTGTCGGTGACGCTCATCGCCATCTGCGACAGTTGGGCGATGGCGAGCGGCGCGGCGAGGCGCGCGGTGTCGGAGGCGTGACGAGTGAGCGACGGCGGCGCGGCGGCCGTCCGCGAGAAAGCAGGAGGCGACATGGAATGAGCGCGCGCGCGGATACTTGCCCGCACGCTTGTTTATTTTTGAGAGACAGTCAGCTTACGGGTTTCGCCCGACGCTGTCGATCAGGTGCGCCGAAGGCCATGTCGCCGACAGGGGCTCGCTAGCCCGCGTGCACCGCGATCCGCGTGTCGCCGAGCAGCACCACCTGGCCGTCGCGGATCTTGCAGGTCTTGCGCAGCTCGACCGCGCCGTCGACCTTCACCGCGCCCGACGCGACGAGCACTTTCGCCGAGCCGCCGCTGTCGGCGAGCCCGGTGATCTTGAGCAGGTTGTGCAGTTCGACGAAGTCGCCGGTCAGGGTGAAATCCAGGTTGGGCATGGCGGAACGGGCGCGGCGCGCCGGGAGAATGGCTCCGCATGATAAGCCAGCGCGCGCCGCGCCGGGGATAAAGCGCGCGCGCGGCGGAGGGCCGGATCCCGGGGCCGCGCGTTTACGGGCGCCGCTGTTGCTGCTGTTGTTGCTGCGCCTGGCCCGCGTTCGGCCGCACCGGGGTCGCGACCATGAAGACGCTGCGCAGCCATGCGGCGGCGCGCGAGAAGATGTCGTAAGGCTCGTCGATGAAGATCTCGGGTTTCAGGAGCCGCAGGTATTCCATGATCTGCTGCGCTTCCTGCTTCTGGAACGAGCCGTGCGCGAGCCCGAGCCGCAGCAGGCCGCGCAGTTCGCCGAGCTTTTCGCGCGCGGCGCTGCCGACGTTCATCTCGCAGGCGAGCTTCGCCTCGTAGACGCGCTGCCGCAGCGATTCCGCCAGCCGCCACGCGGGCGTCTGCATGCGCTCCTCGAGGGTCTGGATGTCGATCGCGGCCGCCTTGATCTGCGCGGCGAGCGGATCGACGAGCGTGTCTTCGCCCTGCGCCTCGGAGACGATCGCGGCGGCCCAGTCGCGGCACGCCTTCGCCAGCTCGTCGGGGGTCCACTCGGAGCGCGACGCGAACCCGAAGCCGAATTCGCCGGCCTGCCGCATCAGGATCGCGACGACATCGGGGAATTCCTTGTCGAGCGTGCGTTTCGCCCACGCGTACTGGCCGCCTTGCAGCATGCGCTGCACCGCGTGCTCGGTCAGCGGCACCATGTTGTCGAGCAGCTTCGCGCGCAGGAAGTCCTCGAACGACGGGGTGGCGAATTGCGGGTCGAGCTTGAGCGACACGCGCAGGAACGCTTCGAAGTCCTTGCGCAGGGAGTCGACGGTGTCGTCCTTGATGGATAGGGTGATCTGGCCCATGGTTCTCGATGCTCGATGCCGGCCGGCTGGGTGGCGCGCTGACGTCAGTGGGGCGAAGCCGCGCTGGCTGTTCGGGCCGGACAGCCGGCGCTTGCCGGAAGGTCTCGCCGCCCGCCCGCCGACGTCGACAGGTCGACCCCGCGCGACCGATGGCGGGGCCTCACCCGCTTAACGGCGGCGCAGCCGGAAACTTGAGGCCCCGGCCGGGCCCTTGAGGTCCGAGCACCGGAATCAGGCCGGCGGCCAGGCGTTCGGCAGCACGATGCCTTGCCAGAGGAAGAACGCCGCGAGGCTGACCGTGATCGTCAGCAGCGGGCGGCGGGTCGCGGCCGACACGGCGATGGCGACGAGCCCGCCGACGAGCTGCGGGTTGCGCCAGGTGAATTCGGGCGCGCCGCCGTGCGGCGCGATCATCATCGGCGCGACGATCGCGGTGAGCACGGTGACCGGCACGAAGCCAAGCGCGGTGCGCAGGGGCGGCGGAAAGCGCAGCCGCTCACCGCACAGGAACAGCGTCGCGCGGATCGCATAAGTGACGAGCGCCATGCCGACGATCAGCAGCAGCAGGCTCATGACGCGGCCTCGGTCGGCTCGGGCGCGCCCGAGCCCCGGCGCGACAGCGCGACGCCGACCGCGACGCCGGCCGCCACGGCGGCGAGCAGGCCGAGCTTGTACGGCCAGCCCAGCCAGCAGCAGGCGAGGACGCCCGCCGTGAGCGCGGCGGCGAGCTGGCGCGGGGCGGCGAGCTGCGGCACGACGATCGCGATGAAGGTTGCCGCCATCGCGAAATCGAGTCCGAGCGTGCGCAGGCCGGGAAAGGTCGCGCCGAACAGCAGGCCGGCGGCGGTCCAGACCTGCCAGTTCAGATACATCGCGAGGCTGGAGCCGAAGAAGTAATGCGGACCGAGCGTGCCGGGGGCGGCCTGGCGGTAGTGCGCCTGGGCGACCGCGAACGCCTCGTCGGTCAGGAGCGCGCCGAGCGTCGCGCGCCAGCGCAGCGGCAGGTGGGCGACATGGGGCGCGAGCGTCGCGCTGTAGAGCAGGTGGCGCAGGTTGACGATGAAGGTGGTTGCGAGCACCACCGCGAAGCCCGCGCCGCCGGCGACGAGGCCGAGCGCGATGAACTGCGCGGAGCCGGCGTACACGACGAGCGACATCAGTTCGCCGTGCCACCACGTGAGCGGCCCGGTCGACACGAGCGTGCCGAAGATCACCCCGAACGGAGCGGCGCCGACGAGCATCGGCACGGTGGCGCGCACGCCGGCGGCGAATTCGGCGCGCGGGCGGCGCGGCGGGGAAACGGAAAGGGACGGGTTCAACGGCTGGTGCCTCCAGGATCCCGTCAGCTTAGCGGCGCGGCGGCGCGCGGGCTTGTACGTTCTTGCCGCGGCTCAGGTCTGGCGCCAGCGGCCGGGCGGCACGCCGAACATGCGCCTGAAATGACGCGTGAAGTGGCTCTGGTCGGTGAAGCCGTTCGCGGCGGCGACGTCGGCGACCGCCACGCCCGCGCGCAGCGGCGCGAGCGCGCGCTGCAGGCGCAACTGGTTGCGCCAGGCGTGGGGCGGCATGCCGGTCTCGCGCACGAACAGCCGGGCCGCGTGAAACGGCGACAGGCCGGCCGCGCGGGCGACTTCCGCGAGCGTGACCGGATCGGCGAGGTCGGCGGCGAGCCGTTCGCGCATCGCGTCGACGCGCGGCTCGGCGTGCGCGAGCGCCTGGGGGCGGGCATGGGTGCCGGAATGGCGGACGATCAAGGTCGAGAACGCGTCGAGCATCGCCGTCTCGGCCGCGAGCGGATCGTCGCCGGCTTCGAGCGCCTGGTAGGCATGCAGGAGGCGTTGCGCGAGATCGAGGTCGCGGATCACGTCGGGGCGGAACCACGGCGCATCCTGCGGCGTGCCCGCGAGGGTTCGCGCGAGATCGTGGATGAAGTCGACCGGCACGTAGCCGACGCGGTAGCGCCAGCCGTCGTCGTGCGCGCGCGAGCCGGTGTGGACTTCACCCGGATTGATCACGGGCACGGTGCCGGGCACGGCGACGTGCGTGGCGCCGCGGCAGGTGTAGCGCTCGGCGCCCGCCTCGATGACCGGGATCGTGTAGGCGTCGTGCCAGTGCAGCGCGAACGCCTGGTCGCGGTAGCGCGCCGTGACGAGATCCGCGTCGGGCAACAGCGGCGTGCGCCAGTAGCGCGCGGAGTCGCGGGAGCGGGGCGGGACCATGGCCGGTGCGGTGGCGCGCCTACTTGAGCGGAATCGGCGTGCCTTCGGGCACGGGCACCGCGGTCACGCTGTTCTTCGGGCTGCCGCTCGCGATGCGGTCGCTGTAGGTCAGGTAGATGAGCGTGTTGCGCTTGCGGTCGACCACCCGCACCACGTGCAGGGTCTTGAAGATGAACGACATGCGCTCGCTGAACACGTCGGTCTGCTGCTTGAGCGGCTCGGTGAAGCGGATCGGGCCGACCTGACGGCAGGCGATCGACGCCTCGCTCGGATCCTCGGCGATCCCGAGGCTGCCCTTGATGCCGCCCGTGCGGGCGCGCGACACGTAGCAGGTCACGCCGTTGACGAGCGGATCGTCGTAGGCCTCGACCACGACGCGATCGGAGCCGGTCAGGCGGAAATTGGTGTTGACGCTGCCGACTTCCTCGGCGTGGGCGGCGGTAAGCGGCAGGAGGGCGGCGCAAAGCGCCAGGGCGGGGCGACGGATGTTCATGGGCTGCGGGCGTGACGGTTGCGGCGGGGAGCACGACTCTAGCATGCCGCCGCGCGCGGGGTGGGTGCGCCAAAAGACCGAAGGGCGGGTGGGCGGGGCGGCCTGCTGCGCGCCTGCGATCCGGGGAAAAGAAAAAGTTTCGGGCGCCCGGCATCCTTCGATGTCTCGATGCCCCGCCCCGGGTTTGAATCGCGTGGTTTCCCGCCCGATTTCGCATTGGCGTGGAACGTACGGAATGCCGCGCGCTATTTAGGCGCGGGTCATGGGCTTTGCAGCCAAGGATGGGGTCAGCGGCCGGCGGGCGCGATGCCGCGCGAGCGGCCTACAAAGCACAACGCCCCAGGCTTTTCAGCCTGGGGCGTTGATATGTTC
>NZ_JBXAPG010000031.1:0-52995 GCF_058803765.1 Burkholderia sp. GW821-FHT14F03 | reverse complement strand
TTGGCTCCCCGACCTGGGCTCGAACCAGGGACCTACGGATTAACAGTCCGGCGCTCTACCGACTGAGCTATCGGGGAATAAAACGGGTGCTGCGTGTCTGTTCGCTGCCATGAAAAAGCCCGTCAGCAACGGGCCTTTGCATTTCTTGGCTCCCCGACCTGGGCTCGAACCAGGGACCTACGGATTAACAGTCCGGCGCTCTACCGACTGAGCTATCGGGGAACAAACAGCAGAGAAGCGAGATTCTATGGTGCGTTGGTCAGTCTGTCAACAGTTTTGGCGGCAATGCAGCAAAAAAGCGCGCGCCGCCGTGCGGGCTCAACGCTCGAGCAGGTGCAGCTTGTCCTGGACGTCCTTCCACTCGTCGGCATCGGCCGGCGCGGGCTTGGTCTTGGTGATCGACGGCCATGCCTTCGCCAGTTCAGCGTTCAGCGGAGTGAACTGCTGCTGGTCGCCCGGCACGTCTTCTTCCGCGTAGATCGCGTTGGTCGGGCACTCGGCGACGCAAACCGCGCAATCGATACACTCGTCCGGGTCGATCGCGAGGAAGTTGGGGCCTTCACGGAAGCAATCCACCGGGCATACATCGACGCAATCCGTGTATTTGCACTTGATGCAGCCTTCGGTCACTACGTGAGTCATTCAAATTGCTCCTGCTTGGCGATGTGTATATGGGGTATGGGCGTGGCGCCAAAAGCGGCATTGTAACTGAAGCGCAAAACCCGCATGCAGCGCGCGGATTCCCGGCTTATACCGTTTCGTGATTAGTTTATGGCGGCGCAAACGCCCCGGCGTCCGCCCTCGCGGATGGTCCGGCCCGTATTCGGGTAACATGGTCGCCACGGAGCGGGCGGCGCGCAGGGGCGCGCGGATCTCCGGGCTCCGTCTCGATTTTGGTTGTCCTGAATCATGATCATCACTTCGCTGCTCGATACCGATCTGTACAAGTTCACGATGATGCAGGGCGTCCTGCATCATTTCCCGGCCGCGAACGTCGAATATCGTTTCAAGTGCCGCACGCCCGGCGTCGACCTCGTGCCCTATATCGACGAGATCCGCGCGGAGGTGAAGTCGCTCTGCGAGCTGCGCTTCACCGACCCGGAACTCGACTATCTGCGCCGCCTGCGCTTCATCAAGAGCGACTTCGTCGATTTCCTCGCGCTGTTCCACCTGAGCGAGAAATACATTTCGGTGCTGCCGTCGGCGAAGGGCGACGGCGAGATCGAGATCGAGATCAAGGGGCCGTGGCTGCATACGATCCTGTTCGAGATCCCGGTGCTCGCGATCGTCAACGAGGTGTACTTCCGCAATACGCAGCGCGAACCCGATTATCGCGAGGGCCGCGAGCGGCTGCGCGAGAAGATCCAGCTGCTCGGCGGCCAGCCCGGCTTCGCCGATTGCAAGATCGCCGACTACGGTACGCGCCGGCGCTTCTCGAAGGACTGGCACGAGGAGGTCGCGCTCACGCTGCGCGACGGGCTCGGGCCGCAGTTCGCCGGCACGAGCAATGTCTACTACGCGATGAAGCACGGGCTCACGCCGCTCGGCACGATGGCGCACGAGTACCTGCAGGCCTGCCAGGCGCTCGGCCCGCGGCTGCGCGATTCGCAGATCTTCGGCTTCGAGATGTGGGCGAAGGAGTATCGCGGCGATCTCGGCATCGCGTTGTCGGATGTCTACGGCATGCAGGCGTTCCTGCGCGACTTCGACATGTACTTCTGCAAGCTGTTCGACGGCGCGCGCCACGACTCGGGCGATCCGTTCGACTGGGGCGAGCGCCTCATCAAGCACTACGAGGACAACCGCTGCGACCCGCGCACCAAGGTGCTGGTGTTCTCCGACGCGCTCGACATCCCGAAGGTGATGCAGCTCTACGAGCGGTTCCGCGGGCGCTGCAAGCTCGCGTTCGGGGTCGGCACGAACCTGACCAACGATCTCGGCTACGTGCCGCTGCAGATCGTGCTCAAGATGGTGCGCTGCAATGGCCAGCCGGTCGCGAAGCTGTCCGATTCGCCGGGCAAGAGCATGTGCGACGACAAGGCGTATCTCGCCTATCTGCGGCAGGTGTTCGGGATCGCGCCGCCGGCCGACGACGACGGCGCCGGCAAGTAAGGCGGCGCCCGGGGGCGGGCGCGGCGCGATGCGGCCGGTATAATCGCAGGGCTACCGACCGCCACCGTCACAAGGACCGCTCATGGACACTTCGGCTGCCCGCCGCAACATCCTGGCGCGCATTCGCGCGGCATCGGGCCGTTCGGCCGAAGCCGACGCGACGGAGCGCGAGCGCGTCGCCGATTATCTCGCGCGTCATCCCGAGGGGCCGCGTCCGCCCGTGCCGGCCGACCTGGCCGGCCAGTTCGTCGAGGAAGCCCGCCGCTTCGAAACCACCGTCGACACGGTCGCATCCCCGGCCGATGCGCCCGCGGCCGCCGCCCGCTATTTGAGCGGGCTCGGCCTGCCCGTCGAGGCGATCGCCTGGCGTACGCTCGAGGGGCTCGACTGGCGCGGCGCGGGGCTGTCCGTCGCGTTTCGCCAGCCGGAGGACGCCGACCGGGTCGGCATCACCGGGTGTTTTTGCGCGATCGCGGAAACCGGGTCGCTGGTTCTGCTGTCTAGTCCGGAGACCTATGCGTCGGCCGGGCTGCTGCCGGAGACCCATATCGCGATCGTGCCGGCGTCGCGCATCGTGGCCGGCCACGAGGAAGCGTTCGCGCTGATCCGCGCGGAACGCGGCGAATTGCCGCGTGCCGTGAACATCGTGTCGGGGCCGTCGCGTACCGGCGACATCGAGCAGACCATCGTGCTCGGCGCGCATGGGCCGTATCGCGTACACGCGATCGTCGTCACCGGCGCGTGACGGCGATGGCGCCCGCTGCGCCCGCAATCCATCCGTACTTCAAGAGGTAGTGAACATGAAACGACATGCCGCCTGGGCGGGCATGGCGCTGGGAGGGGCACTCTGTGCGTTTCCCGCGCCTGCATCGGCCGCGACTCTCGACGGCGCCACGCTTTCCGCGTTGTGGGGCATCCCGTTCGCCGGGATCCTGTTGTCGATCGCGGTATTCCCGCTGATCGCGCCGGTCTTCTGGCATCACCATTTCGGCAAGATCGCCGCGCTGTGGGCGCTGCTGTTCCTCGCGCCGTTCGCCGCGGCGTTCGGCGTCGGCACCGCGTTCGGCACGCTCGTGCATGCGCTGCTCGAGGAATACATCCCGTTCATCGTGCTGCTGACCACGCTATATACGGTCGCGGGCGGCATCTGCGTGCACGGCAACCTGCACGGCACGCCCAAGCTCAATACCGGGATCCTCGCGCTCGGCACGGTGCTCGCGAGCATCATGGGCACCACCGGCGCGGCGATGCTGCTGATCCGGCCGCTCCTGCGCGCGAACGACAACCGCAAACACGTCGTGCACGTGGTCGTGTTCTTCATCTTCCTCGTCGCGAACGCGGGCGGCTCGCTGTCGCCGCTCGGCGATCCGCCGCTGTTCCTCGGCTTCCTGAACGGCGTGAGCTTCTTCTGGACCACCACGCATCTGGCGCTGCCGATGCTGTTCATCTGCGGGATCCTGCTCGCGCTGTTCTTCGCGCTCGACACCTACTACTACCGCAAGGGCGGCGAAGAGGCCAAGCCGTTCCTCGACCCGACGCCCGACAGCCACGGCATCTCGATCGACGGCAAGGTCAACTTCCTGCTGCTCGGCGCGGTGGTCGTGCTCGTGCTGATGAGCGGGCTGTGGAAGCCCGGCATCACGTTCGACGTGTTCGGCACGCACATCGCGCTGCAGAATCTCGTGCGCGACGTGGCGCTGATCGTCGTCGCGCTCGTGTCGCTCGCGATCACGCCGCGTTCGGCGCGCGAAGGCAACGCGTTCAACTGGGCGCCGATCGAGGAGGTCGCGAAGCTGTTCGCGGGGATCTTCGTGACGATCGCGCCGGTGATCGTGATCCTGCGCGCGGGGCAGGACGGCGCGTTCGCGCAGATCGTCCACCTCGTGACCGGGCCGGACGGCAAGCCGGTCGACGCGATGTATTTCTGGGCCACGGGCCTGCTCTCGTCGTTCCTCGATAACGCGCCGACCTACCTGGTGTTCTTCAATCTCGCGGGCGGCGACGCGCAATCGCTGATGACGACGGGTGCGAGCACGCTCGCGGCGATCTCGGCGGGCGCGGTGTTCATGGGCGCGAACAGCTACATCGGCAATGCGCCGAACTTCATGGTGAAGGCGATCGCGGAATCGCGCGGCGTGCGGATGCCGAGCTTTTTCGCGTATCTCGGCTGGGCGGTCCTGATCCTGGTGCCGGTGTTCCTGCTGGCGACGTGGATCTTCTTCGCCGCGTAAGCGTGCGATGGTCGTGACGGAACGGCACACGGCGCGAGGCGCGGCGTGTGCCGTCCGTCGTATACGGAGGGGGCAATGCAGAAAGTATTGGTGGCGCGTCCGATCTTTCCGGACGTGATCGAACGGCTCAAGCAGTATTTCGAGGTCGACTGGCACGACGGCGACGCGCTCGCGCCCGACGCGCTCGCGCGGCGCCTCGCGGACAAGGACGGCGCGCTGACGGCGGGCGATCCGATCGATGCGGCCGTGCTCGCGGCGGCGCCGCGGCTGCGCGTGGTCGCGAACATGGCGGTCGGCTACAACAACTTCGACATGGCCGCGTTCGACGCCGCGCACGTGCTCGGCACCAATACGCCCGACGTGCTCAACGAATCCACCGCCGATTTCGGCTGGGCGCTGATGATGGCGGCCGCCCGCCGGATCGCCGAGTCCGAGCACTGGCTGCGCGCCGGCCACTGGCGCAAGTGGGCATACGACGGTTTCCTGGGGGCGGACGTGTACGGCTCGACGCTGGGCGTGATCGGCATGGGCCGGATCGGGCAGGCGCTCGCGCGCCGCGCGCGCGGCTTCGGCATGCGGGTCGTCTATCACAACCGCTCGCGGGTCGCGCCCGAAATCGAGGCCGAACTGAACGCCGAGTATGCGACGAAGGAGGCGCTGCTCGCGTGCGCCGACCACGTGGTGCTGGTGCTGCCGTACACGGGCGCGAGCCATCACACGATCGGCGCGGCCGAGCTGGCGCTGATGAAGCCCACCGCGACGCTGACCAATATCGCGCGCGGCGGCATCGTCGACGACGCCGCGCTCGCCGTCGCGCTGCGCGAGCGCCGCATCGCGGCGGCCGCGCTCGACGTCTACGAGGGCGAGCCGAGCGTGAATCCGGCGCTGCTCGAGGTGCCGAACGTCGTGCTCACGCCGCACATCGCGAGCGCGACGGCGGCCACGCGGCGCGCGATGGCGAATCTCGCGGCCGACAACCTGATCGCCGCGCTGGGCGAGGGGCCGCGCGCCGGGCAGCCGCCGAACCCGATCAACCCGGGCGTGCTCGGAAAGGCGCGCCGATGACCTCCTGGCTGCTGATCGCCGTGGTGGCGCTCGCGGCGGCGCTGCTTGTCGCGCTGATCGTGCTCGGCGTGCTGGTGCGCGGCGGAGGGCGCGACGACGCGCTCGCGCAGCTCGGCGAGCATCTGGACGACGCGATCGATGCACAGGCGCATGCGGTCGAACGTCTCGAACGCGAGCTGCGCGGCGAGATCGCGGGCAGCGCGCGCGGCGCGCGCACCGAGTTGAGCGGCAACTTCGCGCAGCTGCAGCAGATGCTGGCCGCGCAGTTGACGAGCGTCGCGACCGTGCAGAATCACCAGATCGATGGCTTCGGCCAGCAGCTGGCGAAGCTGGTCGAGGCGAACACGCAGCAGTTCGACGCGATGCGCGGCGCGCTGCAGCAGCAGTCGCAGCTGGCGCGCGACGAACAGGGCGCCGCGCTGCGCCATCTCGGGGCGGTGCTGAACCAGCAGCTGGCGCAGCTGACCGAGGCGAACGACCGCCGCATCGGCGAGGTCCGCGCGACGCTCGAACAGCGGCTCAAGGAGATCGAGGCGAACAACGCGACGAAGCTCGAGGAGATGCGGCGCACGGTCGACGAGAAGCTGCACGCGACGCTCGAACAGCGTCTCGGCGAATCGTTCAAGCTGGTGTCGGACCGGCTCGAACAGGTGCATCGCGGTCTCGGCGAGATGCAGACGCTGGCGGCGGGCGTCGGCGACCTGAAGAAGGTGCTGACCAATGTGAAGACGCGCGGCACCTGGGGCGAGGTGCAGCTCGAGGCGCTGCTCGAACAGATGCTGACGGCGGACCAGTATGCGAAGAACGTCGCGACGGTGCCGGGCAGCAGCGAGCGGGTGGAGTTCGCGATCCGCCTGCCGGGCCGTCACGACGCGCGCGACCGCGATGCGCGGCCGGTGTGGCTGCCGATCGACGCGAAATTCCCGCGCGAGGACTACGAGCGCCTGCTCGACGCGCAGGAACGCGCCGACGCGGCGGCGGTCGAGGAGGCCGGGCGCGCGCTCGAGGCGCGGATCCGCGCGGAGGCGCGCACGATCGCCGAGAAGTACGTGGCGCCGCCGTACACGACCGATTTCGCGCTGCTGTTCCTGCCCACCGAGGGCCTGTATGCGGAGATCCTGCGCCGGCCCGGGCTCACCGACCTGCTGCAGCGCGACTGCCGGATCACGATCGCCGGCCCGACCACGCTGACCGCGCTGCTGAACAGCCTGCAGATGGGGTTCCGCACGCTTGCGATCGAACAGCGCTCGAGCGAGGTCTGGCAGGTGCTGGGCGCGGTGAAGACCGAATTCGGCAAGTTCGGCGACGTGCTCGCGAAGACCAAGGCCCAGCTCGAAACGGTCACGCGCTCGATCGAGTCGGCCGAGCAGCGCACGCGCGTGATGAGCCGCCGGTTGAAGCAGGTCGAGGCCTTGCCGGGCGACGAGGCGGCCGGGCTGTTGGGCGGCGCGGGGACGGAGCCGGAGCCGGACGACGCGTGACGCGCGCCGGGCGGGAAACGGGACAAGGGGCGCCGCGGCGCCCCTTGTTGCATTCAGCGGGGCTGCGCGAGCGTCGCGAGCGCGTCGCCGGCGACGCGCACGATCTGCCAGTCGGGCATCACGGTCGCGCCGAGCTTTTCGTAGAAATCGATGGCCGGCTGGTTCCAGTTGAGCACGGTCCATTCGAAGCGGCCGCAGCGGCGCTCGACCGCGAGTGCGGCAAGATGCCGCAGGAAGCGCGTGCCGAGCCCGGAGCCGCGTTCCGGCGGCTGCACGTACAGGTCTTCGAGATAGAGGCCGCGCCGGCCGACGAAGCTCGAATAGTTGTGGAAGAACAGGGCGTAGCCGACGAGCGCGCCGTCGCGCGCGGCGACGAGCGCCTCGGCGGCCGGGTGCGCGCCGAACAGCGCCTCGGCGAGGTCGGCTTCGGTGGCGGCGAAGACGTGCGCGAGCTGCTCGAATTCGGCCAGCTCGCGCATCAGCGCGAGGAGCGCGCCGACGTCGCCGGGCGTCGCCGCGCGGATCGCGGCGGCCGCGGTCATGCCTCTTCCGGCGCGTCGGACAGCACGATCTCGATGCCGCCGAAGCGCGAGGCCACCCAGTTGTAGGCGTGGCAGGCGATCCACAGCAGCACGAAGCCGAGGATCGCGTTGAGCAGCAGCGCGCTGAAGATCGTGCTCAGCTCGACCGACCCGAAGCGCACGAAGGCGACCAGGATGCCGAGCAGGACGATCGGCACGCTGAACGTCAGGTAGACGAGAATCAGCGCCTTCGCGGTTTGTCCCGCGGCGATGGATGTGATTTGCTTTTTCATGTGCGTGTAGCCCCCGTGTGTACAGAAAACGAATCTAGATTGCGTCGCCGAACGGCAGGATATCGACCGTGGCGCCTACGTCAACCCGCGCGGTGTCGTGCGCGAGCACGATGAAGCAGTTGGCGGCCGCGAGGCCGGCGAGCGAGGCCGAGCTTTGCGAGCCGGCGGGCTCGACCAGCCAGCGGCCGTCCGGCGCGCGCGAAGCGCGGCCGCGCAGATATTCGGTGCGGCCCGGCCGCTTGTCGAACGCATGCGTGCTGACGGCCGGATAAAGCGCGGCCGGCTGCGGCTCGGCGCCCATCATGGCGAACAGCGCGTCGCGCACGATCACCTGGAAGGTCACCGCGACCGCGACCGGGTTGCCCGGCAGGCCGAAGAACAGCGCGGGCCGCTCGGCGCGCGTGTCGTCCGCCCACAGGCGGCCGCAGGCGAGCGGCCGGCCCGGGCGCAGCGCGACGTTCGCGAAGGTGACGTCGCCGAGGCGCGCGAGCAGCGCGCGCGTGAAATCCGCGTCGCCGACCGAGACGCCGCCCGAGGTGATCACCACGTCCGCCTGGGCGGTGGCGGTGCGCAGTGTGTGTTCGAGCGCCGCCGGATCGTCGCGGACGATGCCGAGGTCGAGCAGGTCGAGGTTGAGCGGCGCGAGCATGCCGTGCAGCGTCGCGCGATTGCTGTCGTAGAGCGCGCCCGCGTCGAGCGCTTCGCCGGGGACGCGCAACTCGTCTCCGGTGGAGAAGAACGCGACGCGCAGGCGGCGGCGCACCGCGAGGTCCGTGATGCCGAGCGAGGCGAGCAGGCCGAGATCGGCGGCGCGCACGCGCCGGCCCGTGCCGAGCACGCGCGCGCCGCGCGCCAGGTCTTCGCCCGCGCGGCGGCAGTTGGCGCCGCGCGCGATGCTCGCGGCCGCGAAGCGCACCGTGTCGCCTTCGACCGTGGTGCGCTCCTGCGCGATCACGGTATCGGCGCCCGCGGGCATCGGCGCGCCCGTCATGATCCGCACGCAGGCGAGCGCGGGCAGCGTGCCCGTGAACGGGTGGCCGGCCAGCGCGCGGCCCGCGACGGACAGCGCGCAGTCGGCGGCGCCCGCGAGCAGCGCGCCGGCGAACGCGTAACCGTCCATCGCCGCATTGTCGTAGGCCGGCACGTCGAGCGGCGACAGGATGTCGGCGTCGAGCACCCGGCCGAGCGCGTCGCGCGCCGCGACCCGCTCGTGGTCCGTGACCGGCGTCGCGTGGCGCAGCGCGAGCGCGCGGGCGGCATCGACGCTGAGCGGAGCGTCGGTGTCGGGCGAAGCGGGCGAGGCGGTGGCGGTATGCGTGGTCATGAGTGGGAGGCGCCGCGAGGCGGACGATGATCGTGGCCGGGAGGCCGGCGGTGTGCGCGGCGGGCGCGTGGTGGCCGGGATGGCACGCGGCGGGCGGAGCCGGCGGTGCGCGTCAGGCGCGGTTCAGTCCGGCCAGATCCTGCAAAGAGTTGGCATTGTAAAACGCGCGCTCGTCAGTAAAAGTGACTTCGACGGTCTTGTGGCGTGCGTACCACGCACGCATCCGGTGCTCGCCGGCTTCGAGCGCGGCCGTCAGGTCGTCCGCGAGCGCGGTGCGCACGAGCGCGAACACCGGGTGCGGCGAGCGCGCGCCGTGCGCGTCGACGGTCGCGGCCATCGCGATGTCGGCGTGCGCTGCGTCGAGCGCCGCGGCGAGCCGCGCGCCGAGATCGGCGGGCAGGAACGGCGAATCGCACGGCGCGCACAGCACGAAGGGCGCGTCGACGGCGAGCAGGCCCGCGAGCAGGCCGGCGAGCGGGCCCGCGAAGCTGTCGTCGGCATCGGTCGCGACCGTCGCGCCGAACGGCGCGCCGAGCACGGCGTAGCGGTCGAGATGGCGGTTCGCGCTGATCACGAGCGGGCCGGCCTGCGGCGCGAGACGGCGCAGCACGTGCAGCGCGAGCGGCTCGCCGTGCAGCAGTTGCAAGCCTTTGTCGACGCCGCCCATCCGCGTGCCGCGTCCGCCTGCGAGCAGCAGGCCGGCGGGGGCGGAGGAGGGAGAAGACGGGACGCTGCGCATCAGCCGCCGATGTAGGACATCTCGACGCGCCGGGCGTCGCGCACGGGCGCCGTCGGGCTGCCGCGCAGCTGCGAGTAGCGGTCGGCGCGCGCATGCCAGATCTGCGCGATCGCGGTGGCGATCTCGGCGTCGCTCGCGCCGCCGCGCAGCAGCGCGCGCAGGTCGTGGCCCGATGACGCGAACAGGCACAGGTACAGCTTGCCTTCGGTCGACAGGCGCGCGCGCGTGCAGTCGCCGCAAAACGCGCGGGTGACGCTCGAGATCACGCCGAGTTCGCCCGCGCCGTCCGCGTAGCCCCAGCGCTGGGCGGTCTCGGCGGGGCTGTGCGCGTCGAGCGGGACCAGCGGGAAATGCGCGGCGATGCGCGCGAGCACCTCGTCGGACGGCAGGACTTCGGCCATGTTCCAGCCGTTCGACGCGCCGACGTCCATGTATTCGATGAAGCGCAGGATCACGCCGGTATTCCGGAAGCGGCGCGCCATCGGCAGGATCTCGCCGTCGTTGGTGCCGCGCTTGACCACCATGTTGACCTTGAGCGGGCCGAGGCCGACCGCCTGCGCGGCGAAGATGCCGTCGAGCACGTCGGCGCTCGCGAAATCGGCGTCGTTCATGCGCTTGAACAGCGCGTCGTCGAGCGCGTCGAGGCTGATCGTGACGCGCGACAACCCGGCGTCCTTCAGGCTTTGCGCCTTTTTCGCGAGCAGCGCGCCGTTGGTGGTGAGCGTGAGGTCGAGCGGGCGGCCGTCGATCGTGGTCAGGCGCGCGAGCCGCTCGATCAGGAATTCGAGGTTCTTGCGCAGCAGCGGCTCGCCGCCGGTGATGCGGATCTTCTCGACGCCGTGCGCGACGAACTGCCGGGCCAGCCGCTCGATTTCCTCGTGCGACAGCAGGTCTGCGTGGGGCAGGAACGGATAGTTCTTGTCGAACACCGCGCGCGGCATGCAGTAGACGCAACGGAAGTTGCAGCGGTCCGTGACCGAGATGCGCAGGTCGCGCAGCGGCCGGGCCAGCGCGTCGTTCAGGACGCCGGTCGGGACGTGGGCGGGGCCGGGGACCGGCACGGCGCTCGCGTCGGCCACGGGAATGATGCGTCGGGACATGATGATTGAAAGGTAATCCAGACTTCCATTTTAGCTGGAAGCGACGAGGAGGACCGGTGCACGGCGTCCCGTGGAAAACCAGCACAGATAAAAAAGCCCGCCTCTTTCGAGGCGGGCTTTTGTCCAAGCGGCGCGGAACTTAGTGGTTCTGCGACGTTTCGACCTGCTGCATCGGCGTTGCGTCAGCCGGCGGCAGCGCCTTGCGCTCGCGCGGCACGCGCGCGGCGGGCGCGTGTTGCGACGCCTCGGCCTGCGCGGCGCGCAGCTTGTCCGTGTCGGTGTTGACCCACACGAGCCCGGCTGCTTCCAGCACGGTCTCGAGCTTCGCGGCCGGCGCAGGCGCGGTGGCGACCGGCACGGGTTGCGGCGCGACCGGCGCCGGGGCTGCTTCGACCGGCGCGGCCGTTACGACCGGCTCCGGCTGAGGCGCGGCGACCGGCGTCGGCGCGATGGCTTCGACCTGCGGTTCGGCGGGGGCGGCAACGGTTGCCACGGCCACGGGGGCGGCTTGCGGCGCAACCGGGGCGGTTTCGACCGCGACCGGGGCGGTTTCAGCCACGACCGGCGTTTCGACTGCGACAGGTGCCTCGACCGCGACAGGTGCTTCGATTGCCACCGGCTCGACGGCCGCCGGCTCGACATGCGCGACCGGTGCGGTTTCGACCACGGCCGGCTCGCTTGCCGGGGCAGCGGGTTCGGCTGCGACGACGGGCGTTGCGGTGTGGGCGACGTCCGTCACTGCCACCTCGGTTGCCGCTGCGGCGGCGACCACGGCCACGGCGGGCGCTGCGACCGGCTCGGCTGCGTGCGTTGCGGCGTCGGTTGCGCTGACGCCTTCGTCCGCGTCGCCTCCCTGGTGCATCACGCCCTGGATTTCCTCGTCACGCTCGCGACGACCGCCACGGCGGCCGCGACGGCGGCGGCGGCGCTCTTCGCTGCCGGCTTCCGCGTCACCGCCTTCGATATCAGGCGCGTAGCCCGGCTTGTCGGTCGCTTCCGCTGCATGCGCGTCGGTGCCGCGGTTCACGGTTTCGAGCGTGGCGGCATGCTGGACCGGTTTGCGGCGCTCGCCGCGCTCGCGGCGCGGCGCGTCGGCGGCTTCCGGCTGCTCGGCGCGTTCGCGTTGGTCGCGCGGCTCGCGGTTTTCACGCGGCTCGCGGGGTTCACGCGGTTCACGGGCCTCGCGCGGCTCGCGGTTCTCACGGGCCTCGCGCGGTTCGCGGCCTTCGCGACCCTCGCGGTTGTCGCGTTGGCCACGGCCTTCGCGCGGCTCGCGGCCTTCACGGCCTTCACGCGGTTCCCGAGCCTCGCGGCCCTCGCGGTTTTCACGGCCTTCACGCGCTTCCTTGCCTTCGCGTTCGGCGCGCGGCTGCTGCGCGCGGCCGCCGGCTGCCTGGTCACGGCCGCCTGCCTGCTGCGGGCCGTTGCCGCCGCGGCGGTTGCGGTTGCGATCGCCGCCGCGTTCGGCCTTTTCGCCGCGCTCGGTCTTGTCACCGCGTTCGCGCGCCGGACGGGCCGCTTGCTCCTTGGCGGCCGGCGCCGGAGCGGGCGCGGCGGCCGGCTGGAGGCCGAACAGGCCCTTCAGCCAGCCCACGAAGCCGCCGCTCGCCGCGACCGGCGCGGCGGGTGCCGCGGGCGCCGGCTGCGGGCGCTGCGGCGCCGGGCTGGGCGCCGGACGCTCGGGCGTGATGCCCTTCACGGCGGCTTCCTGCTTCGGCTTCACCTCTTCGGCGCGCTTGCTGTAGCCGGTTTCCGACTCGAGTTCGCGGGCGGCTTCCTCGGCCATCTTCCACGAGGCGCGCGGGTCGTCGAGGCGCGCGTCGTCGTGGCGCAGGCGTTCGAGCTTGTAGTGCGGGGTGTCGAGGTGCTTGTTCGGGATCAGCACGACGCCGACCTTGAAGCGCGACTCGATCTTGTTGATTTCCTGGCGCTTTTCGTTGAGCAGGAAGGCGGTTACCTCGACCGGCACCTGGCAGTGGATCGCCGCGGTGTTTTCCTTCATGGCCTCTTCCTGAATGATCCGCAGCACCTGCAGCGCGGACGATTCGGTGTCGCGGATGTGGCCGGTGCCGTTGCAGCGCGGGCAGGTCACGTGGCTGCCTTCCGACAGGGCCGGGCGCAGCCGCTGGCGCGACAGCTCCATCAGACCGAAGCGCGAGATCTTGCCCATCTGCACGCGGGCGCGATCGTGCTTGAGCGCGTCCTTCAGGCGCTGCTCGACCTCGCGCTGGCTCTTGGCCGATTCCATGTCGATGAAATCGATCACGATCAGGCCGCCCAGGTCGCGCAGGCGCAGCTGGCGGGCCACTTCATCGGCGGCTTCGAGGTTGGTGCGGGTCGCGGTTTCCTCGATGTCGGCGCCCTTGGTGGCGCGCGCCGAGTTCACGTCGATCGCGACGAGCGCCTCGGTGTGGTCGATCACGATCGCGCCGCCGGACGGCAGCGGCACGGTGCGCGAGTACGCGGTCTCGATCTGGTGCTCGATCTGGAAGCGCGAGAACAGCGGCACGTCGTCGTGGTAGCGCTTCACCTTGTTGACATTGTCCGGCATCACGATGTCCATGAAGGCGCGGGCCTGGTCATGGATCTCGGTGGTGTCGATCAGGATTTCGCCGATATCGGGCTGGAAATAGTCCCGGATCGCGCGGATCACGAGGCTCGACTCCAGGTAGATCAGCATCGGCTGGCCCGAGTGGCCGCTTTGCGAAGCGGCCTCGATCGCGCGCCAGAGCTGCAGCAGGTAGTTCAGGTCCCACTGCAGTTCCTCGGCGCTGCGGCCGATGCCGGCCGTGCGGGCGATCATGCTCATGCCGTCGGGCAGCTCGAGCTGGGCCATCGTCTCGCGCAGTTCCTGGCGCTCGTCGCCCTCGATCCGGCGCGACACGCCGCCGCCGCGCGGGTTGTTCGGCATCAGCACCAGGTAGCGGCCGGCGAGCGAGATGAAGGTGGTGAGGGCGGCGCCCTTGTTGCCACGTTCTTCCTTCTCGACCTGGACGATCAGTTCCTGGCCCTCGCGCAGCGCATCCTGGATGCGGGCGGAGCGCATGTCGACGCCTTCCTTGAAATACTGGCGGGCGACTTCCTTGAACGGGAGGAAACCATGGCGATCTTCGCCGTAGTTGACGAAACAGGCTTCGAGCGACGGTTCGATACGGGTGACGACACCCTTGTAGATATTGCCTTTGCGCTGTTCGCGGCCGGCCGTTTCGATATCGATGTCGATGAGTTTCTGTCCATCGACGATTGCGACGCGCAGTTCTTCCTGCTGCGTCGCATTGAACAGCATGCGTTTCATTGAACGACTCCAGGCGGCTCTGCCGGCGGCGCCTCGCGGTTGTCAGCCGGAGGGCGGGGACGACGTCAGGCCGCGCCTTGTTGTGTTGTCACAAGCACGCTGGAGCGGGGATGCCGACGGGGAGAATTGCCTGCGGAGGCCCGGCCCGGACGACAGGGGCGGTGGCCATTGGCACTGCGAACACGGCTTCAAAGCACGGCGTCGACACTCCGCGCGCCTCAGGGCGCGCTAAGCCTCCGACCGGGCACTGCCGCAAGGCGCGGGCGCAAGGTGCGCGCGACGCCGATGGGCGGCAGATGCTGCGGCTGGGCCGCAGCGGGGAGTATCGAATCCAGCCCGACTTTCCCGCCTGGGGTGTTCTTCCTTGGTTTGACGTCGCCAAGCTTCGCACTCTTCGCGAAGCCACATCAGGCGCACGCCGTAACATTCGCAACTGGAAGCGCAGGCTGCTCACTGCGCGGCGCGTGCGCTTCCAATTGAATTCTTTGGTCCAACATTCCGTTACCGCGGCAGCGTTTCAACCGAATCCGCCTGTGGGCGCGATCCCTGCCGAAGCCGGCTGCCGTGCGTGCAACTTGCTGCTTTCTGATTCATCAAGGACGAGCAGCACGCCCCCGGCGCAAGTAAAATGACGGTTTGCGCTTGCGCCTTGCACAGTCCGCCCGAATCGGCCGATCAGGCCGCCCGCGGCGGAAAGCTGCACAAAATTATATTCAGTATGAATGAGTTAGGCAAAATTTCTCAGAAATTGGTCGCGAGCGACCAGGTTTCACTGCTCGAAATCGACGACAGCGCGGCCGGACAGCGCATCGATAATTTCCTCCTGCGCGTCTGCAAAGGCGTGCCGAAGAGCCATATCTACCGGATTCTGCGCAGCGGCGAGGTCCGGGTCAATAAGGGTCGGGTCGACGCCCAGTACCGGCTCGCGCACGGCGACATCGTGCGGGTGCCGCCCGTGCGGATCGCGGCGGCCGACCTCGCGCGCGCCGACGCCCCCGTCGTGCAGCCCGCCGCGTTCGAGATCCTGTTCGAGGACGACGCGATGCTCGTCATCAACAAGCCGGCCGGGGTGGCGGTGCATGGCGGCAGCGGCGTCGCGTTCGGCGTGATCGAGCAGCTGCGTGCCGCGCGGCCGCAGGCGAAGTTCCTGGAGCTCGTGCATCGGCTCGACCGCGAGACCTCGGGTATCCTGATGCTCGCCAAGAAGCGCTCGGCGCTCGTCGGCCTGCACGCGCAGATCCGCGACAACCAGCTCGACAAGCGCTACTTCGCCTGCGGGCACGGCGACTGGGCGGCCGACTGGGGCCGCCGCCGCGCGGTCAAGGCGCCGCTCTTCAAGTACTCGACGCCCGACGGCGAGCGCCGGGTGCGGGTGCAGGACGACGGCCTGCCGTCGCACACGGTCTTCAACCTGGTCGATCGTTGGCCTGGCTACGCGCTGCTGGAGGCGGAACTCAAAACGGGTCGGACCCATCAGATCCGGGTACACCTTGCCCATCTCGGCCTGCCGATCGTGGGCGACGCGAAATACGGCGATTTCGCACTGAACAAGGCGCTGGCGCGCGCAAACGCGATGCCGTCGCTGAAGCGGATGTTCCTGCACGCGCACCGGCTGCGCGTCGCGCACCCGCTGACGGGCGAGGCGCTGCAGTTCGACGCGCCGCTGCCCGCGGAATGCCGCAGTTTCATCGATCAACTCACCGACTTGCGCGATACCGCCCGATAAAAGCATGGCTCGAGAGCAATTTGACCTGATTGTGTTCGACTGGGACGGCACGCTGATGGATTCGACTGCGCATATCGCGCACAGCATCCAGGCGGCGTGCCGCGACCTTGGCCTGCCCACGCCGTCGGACGAGGCCGCGCGCTACGTGATCGGCCTCGGGCTGCGCGACGCGCTGCAGATCGCCGCGCCGGATCTCGATCCGGCCGACTATCCGCGGCTCGCGGAGCGCTACCGGGTCCACTATTTCACGAAGGACCAGCGCACCGAGCTGTTTCCCGGCGTGCGCGCGATGCTCGAGGAGCTGCGCGACACCGGCTACCTGCTCGCGGTCGCGACCGGCAAGGGGCGGGTGGGCCTGAACCGCGCGCTCGACCAGGCCAAGCTGACCAGCCTGTTCGACGGCACCCGCTGCGCCGACGAGACCTTCTCGAAGCCGCATCCCGCGATGCTGCAGGAGCTGACCCGGGAATTGGGTCAGGATCTGGCGCGCACCGTGATGATCGGCGACACCACGCATGACCTGCAGATGGCCGCCAACGCCGGCGCGGCGGGCATCGGCGTCGGCTACGGCGCGCACGCGGCGGCGGCGCTCGCGGCGCTCGAACCCCGTTTCGTCGCGGCCGATATCGAGGCGCTGGCCGGCTGGCTGCGCGAGTACGCATGAGCGAGTCAACGCAACCCGCCTGGCGCGTGTGCGCCGCCGATGCGCTGGCCGACGGCGGTGCGGGCGTGCGCTGCGCGGCGCGCCTGCGCGGCGAGGAGGCGGTCGTGTTTTTCGTGCGCTACGAGGGCCGGGCCTACGGCTACCTGAACCGCTGCGCGCACGTGCCGATGGAACTGGACTGGGTCGAGGGGCAGTTCTTCGAGTCGTCCGGCCTGTATTTGATGTGTGCGACGCATGGCGCGATCTACGCGCCCGATACCGGCAAGTGCGTCGGCGGGCCGTGCCGCGGCGCGCGGCTGCGGCCGGTCCAGGTCGACGAACGGGACACGCCGGACGGCCGTGCGGTATTCTGGCTGCCCGACGACGACCTGCATCCCGCAGCGTCCTGACTTCTGACGACCCCGCATGGCCGACCAACTGACTCCTTCTGATTCGACCCCTAAATCTTCCACCGGCGGCGAGTCGGGTTGGGAGCGCGCGGCGCTCGAGCGGATCGCGCTCGCGGCGATCAAGGAACAGCGCGCGGCGCGGCGCTGGCGGATCTTTTTCCGCTTCGCGTTCCTGGCGGTGCTGCTGGTCGTGGCGTTCGCGCTGGTCGATTTCTCGGGCGACGGCAAGCTGTCGTCGGGCCGCCACACGGCGCTCGTGACGATCGACGGCGAGATCGCCACGGGCACCAACGCGAATGCGTCCGACATCAATTCGGCGCTCGACGACGCGTTCGACGACGCGGGCACGGCGGGCGTGGTGCTGCGCATCAACAGCCCGGGCGGGAGCCCGGTGCAGGCGGGCATCGTGTACGACGAGATCCGCCGGCTGCGCAAGCAATACCCGTCGAAGCCGCTCTACGTGGTCGTCACCGACATGTGCGCGTCGGGCGGCTATTACATTGCGTCGGCCGCGGACAAGATCTACGTCGACAAGGCGAGCATCGTCGGCTCGATCGGCGTGCTGATGGATGGCTTCGGCTTCACGGGCCTGATGGACAAGCTCGGGGTCCAGCGCCGCCTGCATACCTCGGGTGAGAACAAGGGCTTCTTCGATCCGTTCTCGCCGGAAACGCCGAAGATGGACGCGCATGCGCAGGAGATGCTCGACCAGATCCACGCGCAGTTCATCAAGGCGGTGAAGGACGGCCGCGGCGCGCGGTTGCACGACAGCCCCGAGTTGTTCTCGGGGCTGTTCTGGACCGGCGAGAAGAGCGTCGAGCTGGGGCTCGCCGACGGCTTCGGCACGACCGACAGCGTCGCGCGCGACGTGCTGAAGGCGCCCGACATCGTCGACTACACGGTCAAGGAAAGCCTGTCCGACCGGGTCGCGCGCCGTTTCGGCGCGGCGGTCGGCCATGCCGCGATGAAGGCGGCGCTGGCGGGCGGCGAGTTCAAGCTGCGCTGATCCGCCGCCCGCCGGGGCCCGGCTAGTTCGCGAGCAGCAGGAAGATCGCCGGGCGCTTGTGCAGGTCGGGCGCGGGCGCCTTTTTCCAGGCGGCGGCCGGGCGGCTCAGGATGGTCTCGGTCGACAGCGTCAGGTCGGCGGCGACGCAGATCAGCGTCGACGGCGCGCAGGTCGCCGTCAGCGTGTCGAGCATCGCCTGATTCCGGTACGGCGTCTCGATGAAGATCTGGGTCTCGTTCGCCTTGCGCGAATGCGCCTCCAGTTCCCGCAGCCGCTTCGCGCGGGCGGCGGCGTCGACCGGCAGGTAGCCGTGGAACGCAAAGCTCTGGCCGTTCAGGCCGGATGCCATCAAGGCAAGCAGGATCGAACTCGGGCCGACGAGCGGCACGACCCGTACGCCGCGCTCGTGCGCGCGCCGCACCAGCAGCGCGCCGGGGTCGGCGACGGCCGGACAGCCGGCCTCCGACACGAGCCCGGCGTCGGTGCCGGCGAGCAGCGGCGCGAGCAGCCGCTCGATCTCGGCTGCCGGCGTCTTGACGTTCAATTCGCGGATCTCGATGTCCTGGATCGGCCGTTCGGTGCCGATCTTCTTCAGGAAGGCCCGGGTCGTTTTCGCGTTCTCGCCGACGTAGTAGCCGAGCGTCGCGGCGCGCGCCTGCACGGCGGCAGGCAGCACGGCCGCGAGCATCGCCGCGTCGCCGTCGCCGAGCGTGTTCGGGATCAGGTACAGGGTGCCGGTCGTCATCGTGCGATGCCTCCCGAGGCGGCGCCGAACAGCGGCAGCCCGGCCGTGCCCAGCATGCGCGTGAGCGCGATCAGCGGCAGGCCGATCAACGCGGTCGGATCGTCGGAATCGATCGCATCGAGCAGCGCGATGCCGAGCCCTTCGGATTTCGCGCTGCCCGCGACGTCGTAAGGGGTCTCCGCGTGCAGATAGGCGTCGAGCGCCGCGTCGGCGAGCGTGCGAAAGCGCACCCGCGTCACGACGTCCTCGCGCTGCGCGTGGTCGGTGCGGCTGTCGTAGAGGCACAGCGCGCTGTGAAACTCGACCTCGCGGCCCTGCATGGCCTTCAGCTGGGCCAGCGCGCGCGCGTGGGTGCCCGGCTTGCCGATCTGCAGCCCGTCGAAAGTCGCGACCTGGTCCGACCCGATCACGAGCGCGCCGTCCGGCGCGTCGATCTGCCGCGCGACCGCGCGCGCCTTCGCTTCGGCGAGGCGCAGGGCGGTCGCGGCGGGCGTTTCGTCCGGCAGCGGGGATTCGTCGAGGTCGGGGCTCAGCACGTCGAACGGCAGGCGCAGACGCTCGAGCAGCTCGCGCCGATAGCGGGAGCTGGAGGCAAGGATCAGGCGGGGGAGGCGGGAAGGGGTGGCCGGCATGATGGAAAGCGGTTGAGGCGGATCAATGGGGCGCCCGCTGGGCGCTGTTTAAGTGTTTGACTCGAAAAGACAAAACGGTTATGCTTTTGCGCTTTTCATCGGCAGTATTTGTGCCGATTTCTTCGGAAACCGCTCCGGAGGCCGCGCCGAGCCTGTGTCAGGCCCAGGCGGGCGGCGCCGGGCGGGTGGGTCAGCAACGGGCCAGGCCTGGCCGGTACGCCCGGCCATCCCGATCGACGACAGCAGGAGCGCACATGACATCTTCCGGCAAACCTGCGGTTTCGCTCGATCCGCACGCGGTCGACCTGTTCGAGTTCGCTCGCAGCGGCCGTCAGGCGGCGGGCGCGCTGCACCTGTCGCAACTGCCGCGCATGTTAAACGAAGTGCCGGCCGACGCGCCAGACCGCGATACGCGCTTCACCTGGCAGGCGGAGGGCTCGACCCAGCCGGAACTGCAGGACGACGGAACCGAGGGGCCGCAGCCGTATCTGCGCCTCGCGCTGCACGGTTCGGCGTGGCTCGAATGCCAGCGCTGCCTGACGCCGTACCAGCAGGCTTTCGATGTCGACGTGGTGTATCGCATCGTGGCGACCGAAGAAGAAGCCGAGGCATTCCCGCTCGACGACGATGAGGTCGATGTGATCGTAGGCTCGCGCCAGTTCGATCTCGTCGACCTGATCGAGGAGGAGTTGCTGCTTTCGCTGCCCCTTGTGCCGAACCACGATGTGTGTCCGGCGGTGCACGAAAGCCTCGTGTCGGGCGCGAGCGCCCCCGTCGCCGAAGCGGATGAAGCATCCGACGAGGCGGGCGGGGAGAGCGACAAGCCGAACCCGTTCGCGGCGCTCGAGGCGCTGAAGCGAGACGGCGAGAAACACTAGGCAGTAGGAGCACGGGAAGGCGTTGGGCCGTCGGGCCCGGGATGTTAAGCGTCGGATCGGGCTGTGTTAGAATCCGAAAAATTTTTAGGAGTTAGTCATGGCAGTTCAGCAAAACAAGAAGTCGCCGTCGAAGCGCGGCATGCACCGTTCGCACGATTTCCTGACGGGCGCGCCCATCGCGGTCGAGCCGAGCACGGGTGAAGTGCATCTGCGCCACCACATCAGCCCGAACGGCTACTACCGCGGCAAGAAGGTCGTCAAGACGAAGAACGACTAAGCGTCGCGTCGCGCGGTGCCTGATGATGATTCGGGCGGTTCGTGCGACAAGCGGTTCGCTTGACACTTTCCTGGCTCGACAAAAAGGCGGCATTCAACTGCCGCTTTTTTGTGCCTGAAATTCGTCGCACTCCATGACTGTAAAGCTCACAATCGATTGCATGGGAGGCGACCACGGCCCGTCCGTGACCGTTCCCGCCGCAGTCAAGTTCGTCCGCGCGCATCCCGACGCCAGCCTGATGCTCGTCGGCCTCG
Organism: Burkholderia sp. GW821-FHT14F03; assembly: GCF_058803765.1. Lineage (NCBI taxonomy): Bacteria > Pseudomonadati > Pseudomonadota > Betaproteobacteria > Burkholderiales > Burkholderiaceae > Burkholderia > Burkholderia sp. GW821-FHT14F03. Next base: position 32,263 of record NZ_JBXAPG010000031.1, on the reverse strand, counting down.
ACAGCGCGATCCGGGCCCAGCTCAAGAAGCACAAGGCGCTCGACGAACCCGCGCTGACCATCGTGCCCGCCACCGAAGTCGTGGCGATGGACGATCCGGTCGAAGTCGCGCTGCGCAAGAAGAAAGATTCCTCGATGCGGGTCGCCCTCAATCACGTGAAGGACGGCGACGCGCAGGCCTGCATCTCCGCCGGCAATACCGGCGCGTTGATGGCGGTTTCCCGTTACGTTCTCAAGACGCTGCCCGGCATCGAGCGGCCCGCGATCGCGTTCGCGCTGCCGAATCCGACCGGCTACACGATGATGCTGGACCTCGGCGCGAACGTCGACTGCGAACCGCAGCATCTGCTGCAGTTCGCGGAGATGGGGCACGCGCTCGTCGCCGCGCTCGAAGGCAAGGAGCGTCCGTCGATCGGCCTGCTCAACATCGGCGAGGAGATGATCAAGGGCAACGAGACGATCAAGCGCGCGGGCGAATTGCTGCGCGCCAGCACGCTCAATTTCCGCGGCAACGTCGAAGGCAACGACATCTACAAGGGCACGGTCGATGTGATCGTGTGCGATGGTTTCGTCGGCAACGTCGCGTTGAAGACGTCGGAAGGGCTCGCGCAGATGCTCGCCGACATCATCAAGGAAGAGTTCAGCCGCTCGCTGCTGTCGAGGCTGATGGCGGTGCTCGCGCTGCCGGTGCTGCTGCGCTTCAAGAAGCGCGTCGATCATCGGCAGTACAACGGTGCGGCGCTGCTCGGCCTGCGCAGCCTCGTGATCAAGAGCCACGGCTCCGCGGACGCCTATGCGTTTGAGTGGGCGATCAAACGCGGGTATGATGCCGTCAAAAATGGCGTGCTGGAGCGACTGTCGCGGGCGATGGCGGAAAACGCCGCGCCGCTGGCCGACGGACGCGAGGCGGGCGGGGCGGGCGGTGCGAGCCCTGTGGCCGGTCAGCCAGCAGAGCCTTCCGCCGCGCTATCCTCTAAAGCATAAATGGCCCAATCGACTCTCTATTCCCGCGTGCTCGGCACGGGCAGCTGTCTGCCGCCCAACCGGGTCACGAACCAGGACCTCACCGATCGTCTCGCGCAGGAAGGCATCGAGACCAGCGATGAGTGGATCGTCGCGCGCACCGGTATCCACGCGCGCCACTTCGCCGACCCGAACGTGACCACGAGCGACCTCGCGCTGGTCGCCGCGCAGCGCGCGATCGAGGCCGCCGACGTCGATCCGCAGTCGATCGATCTGATCATTGTCGCGACCTCGACGCCCGACTTCGTGTTCCCGAGCACGGCCTGCCTGCTGCAGAACAAGCTCGGGATCAAGAACAACGGCGCCGCGTTCGACGTGCAGGCGGTGTGCTCGGGCTTCGCGTACGCGCTCGCCACGGCCGACAGCTTCATCCGCAGCGGCCAGCACCGCACGGCGCTCGTGATCGGCGCGGAAACCTTCTCGCGCATCCTCGACTTCAAGGACCGCACCACCTGCGTGCTGTTCGGCGACGGCGCGGGCGCGGTCATCCTCGGCGCGTCCGAGGAGCCGGGCGTGCTCGGCAGCGCGCTGCATGCGGACGGCAGCTACTCGCATATCCTGTGCACGCCGGGCAACGTGAACGGCGGCGTGATCAGCGGCAGCGCATTCCTGCACATGGACGGCCAGGCCGTCTTCAAGCTCGCGGTGAACGTGCTCGAGAAGGTCGCGGTCGAGGCGCTCGCGAAGGCGGGCCTCGCACCCGAACAGGTCGATTGGCTGATTCCGCACCAGGCGAATATCCGTATCATGACCAGCACCTGCCGCAAGCTCGGCTTGCCGCAGGAACGCATGGTCGTCACCGTCGGCGAGCACGGCAACACCTCCGCTGCGTCGATTCCACTCGCGTTCGACACCGCAGTGCGCGACGGCCGCATCAAGCGCGGTCAGCATGTGCTGATCGAAGGCGTCGGCGGCGGCTTCACGTGGGGCGCGTCGGTGTTCCGCTACTGATTTCCGCGGATCTCATCCCAGCCGGCGCGCAGAAGCTGCGCGCCGCTCGAATCGATTCATTTGGGGACGTTATGAAATTTGCATTTGTCTTTCCCGGCCAGGGCTCGCAGGCTGTCGGCATGCTCGACGCATTCGCCGACCTCGCCGTCGTGCGCGAGACGGTCCAGGAGGCGTCCGATGCGCTCAAGCAGGATCTCGGCAAGCTGATCGCCGAGGGCCCGGCGGAAGAACTCAATCTCACGACCAATACCCAGCCGGTGATGCTGACCGCCGCCTATGCGTGCTATCGCGCGTGGCAGCAGGCGGGCGGCCCGGCGCCGTCGATCGCTGCCGGGCACAGCCTCGGCGAGTACACCGCGCTCGTCGCGTCCGGCGCGCTCGCGTTCGCCGACGCGGTGCCGCTCGTGCGGTTCCGCGCCCAGGCGATGCAGACCGCGGTGCCGGTCGGCCAGGGCGGCATGGCCGCGATCCTCGGTCTCGACGACGAGACGGTGCGGGCCGTGTGCGCGGAAGCATCGGTCGCCGGCGTGGTCGAGGCGGTGAACTTCAACGCGCCGGCCCAGGTCGTGATCGCCGGGGCCAAGGCCGCGGTCGAGAAGGCCTGCGAGGTGGCGAAGGCGAAGGGCGCGAAGCGCGCGCTGCCGCTGCCGGTGTCCGCGCCGTTCCACTCGTCGCTGCTGAAGCCGGCGTCGGACCAGTTGCGCGACTATCTCGCGCGGGTCGACGTGAAGGCGCCCGCCGTCGACGTCGTGAACAACATCGACGTGGCCGTGGTCAGCGATCCGGCCGCGATCAAGGACGCACTGGTGCGTCAGGCGGCCGGCCCGGTGCGCTGGGTCGAGTGCGTGCGGCACATCGCGGGCACGGGCGTCACGCACGTGATCGAATGCGGCCCGGGCAAGGTGCTGACCGGCCTCACGAAACGCATCGACGGCAACCTGACGGGCGCCGCGGTGTTCGATCCGGCGTCGCTCGACGAGGCGCTCAAGCTCGTCGCCGCGTAAGCGGAGCCAGGCGCTCGCCGTTCACCGAACCACGGAAGATTTCATGGAAAAAACTCTCGATAAACAGGTTGCGATCGTTACCGGCGCATCGCGCGGCATCGGCCGTGCGATCGCGCTCGAACTGGCGCGTCGCGGCGCGATGGTGATCGGCACCGCGACGAGCGAGTCGGGGGCCGACGCGATCAGCGCGGCATTCAAGGAAGCCGGTCTCGAAGGCCGCGGCGCGATGCTGAACGTCAACGACGCAGCCGCCGCCGAGGCGCTGATCGAGGCGACGGTCAAGGAATTCGGCTCGCTCGGCGTGCTCGTCAACAACGCGGGCATCACGCAGGACCAACTCGCGATGCGTATGAAGGACGACGACTGGGACGCGGTGCTCGACACCAACCTGAAGTCGGTGTTCCGCCTGTCGCGCGCGGTGCTGCGTCCGATGATGAAGGCGCGCGGCGGCCGGATCATCAACATCACGTCGGTGGTCGGCTCGGCCGGCAACCCGGGGCAGGTCAACTACGCGGCGGCGAAGGCCGGCGTGGCCGGCATGACCCGCGCGCTCGCGCGCGAGATCGGCAGCCGCGGCATCACGGTGAATTGCGTGGCGCCCGGCTTCATCGACACCGACATGACGAAGGCGCTGCCCGACGAACAGCAGGCGGCGCTCAAGACCCAGATTCCGCTCGGCCGCCTCGGCAGCCCGGACGACATCGCACACGCGGTCGCGTTCCTCGCGTCGCCGCAGGCCGGCTATATCACAGGCACGACATTGCATGTGAACGGCGGCATGTACATGTCGTAACGGATTTCGTTTACCATCCGCGCCGTGCCACGTTAATCCTGTCGCGGCGCTTGTCTAACCGTAAAGCCGGCGCGCATTTTGGGCGGCAGCAAACCTGATAAAATGCGCGCACTTGTAAATCTGAACTTTCCCTCGGAGGGGTAATGGACAACATCGAACAACGCGTCAAGAAGATCGTCGCTGAACAACTGGGCGTCGCCGAAGGCGAAATCAAGAACGAAGCATCGTTCGTGAACGATCTGGGCGCGGACTCGCTCGACACCGTCGAACTGGTGATGGCACTGGAAGACGAGTTCGGCATGGAAATCCCGGACGAAGAGGCCGAGAAGATCACGACCGTGCAGCAAGCGATCGACTACGCTCGCGCGAACGTCAAGGCCTAAGCGCCGTCCGCGTCGTTCAGCGCATACTGCGTTTGAGGCGCATCTCGCCGGCTCCGTCCGGCAGAGCTAACAGCCACAGGGCTCGCAGGGCTGGTTCCTGTGGCTGCTGTGGCTTTTGTTTTTGTCATCCAATGGAAAAGAGGTTACCGTGAGCCGCCGTCGAGTCGTTGTTACAGGCCTTGGGCTGATTTCGCCTGTTGGCAATAATGTTGCCGACGGCTGGGCCAATCTGGTGGCCGGCAAGTCCGGCATCGCCAACATCACGAAGTTCGATGCGACGAACTTCTCGACCCGCTTCGCAGGCGAGGTGAAGGGCTTCAATATCGAAGACTACCTGCCCGCGAAAGAAGCGCGTCACATGGATACGTTCATCCACTACGGCGTCGCGGCCGGCATGCAGGCGATGCAGGACAGCGGTCTTGCGATCACCGAGGAAAATGCCGAGCGGGTCGGCGTCATCGTCGGCTCGGGGATCGGTGGCCTGCCGATGATCGAGGTCACGCAAACCGAACTGCTGAACCGCGGTCCGCGTCGGATCTCGCCGTTCTTCGTGCCGGCGTCGATCATCAACATGATCTCGGGCCACCTGTCGATCAAGTTCGGCCTGAAGGGCCCGAACCTCGCGATCGTCACGGCCTGCACGACCGGCCTGCACTGCATCGGCGAGGCGTCGCGCCTCATCGAGTACGGCGATGCCGACGTGATGATCGCCGGCGGCGCGGAATCGACCGTCTCGCCGCTCGGCATCGGTGGTTTCGCGGCCGCGCGCGCGCTGTCGCAGCGCAACGACGATCCCGCGACGGCGAGCCGTCCGTGGGACAAGGACCGCGACGGTTTCGTGCTGGGCGAGGGTGCGGGCGTGATGGTGCTCGAGGAGTACGAGCACGCGAAGGCGCGCGGCGCGAAGATCTACGCCGAGATCGGCGGCTATGGGATGAGCGGCGACGCCTATCACATGACCGCGCCGCTCGAGGACGGCGACGGCGCGCGCCGTTGCATGGTCGCTGCGCTGCGCAACGCGGGCATCAATGTCGACCAGGTGAACTACCTGAACGCGCACGGCACGTCGACCCAGCTCGGCGACCTCGCTGAAACGATCGCGATCAAGCGCGCGTTCAACGACCACGCGAAGGACATCGTCGTCAATTCGACCAAGTCGATGACGGGCCACCTGCTGGGTGGCGCGGGCGGTCTCGAGTCGGTGTTCACGGTGCTGGCCGTGCATCATCAGATCTCGCCGCCGACGATCAACATCCTCAACCAGGACCCCGAGTGCGATCTCGATTACTGCGCGAACGAAGCGCGGGACATGAAGATCGACGTCGCGCTGAAGAACTCCTTCGGCTTCGGCGGGACTAACGGCACGCTGGTCTTCAAGCGCGCCTGACGCAGGCTCACTTGACGGATCCTTTCCGCGCCGGTCCGCGCATCGCGCTGCGCGCGTCGGCCGGACTGGCCGGCGCGCTGGCCGGGTGCGTGGCAAGCGCGGCATGGGCCTGCCGGGTGGTCGCGACGCCCCTCGTCGGGCCGTCCGGCGCGACGCTCCTCGCCTTGCTCGTGGCCGCCTGGCTCGCGCTGCGGGTCGGCGCGGCCTGGCGACGCAGGGTGCCCGCGCAGCTCGGCATCGATGCCGGCGCGGGCACGCTCGCGGCGTTCGACCGCGCGGGCCGGCTGCTGGCGGAAGGGCGCGTGGTCGACGGCGTGCAGTGGAGCGATCTGCTGCTCGCGCTGACCGTACGCGGCCGGACGAAGCGTGCGGCCACGCTGTTCGTGGCCGCGGATTCGGTCGACGTATCCACGTTTCGCGTACTCTCCGTGCTGGGCCGTCGCGCGCGTCGCGGCGAACCGGCACGGGCGTGACGCGCGCGGCGCGAGGGCGGGGCGCTACAATGGCGTTCCGCGTTGCATCCCTAGTTAACGGATTTGTCAGGTGAGTGAAAAAGAAATCGACCAGGCGCTGGTCGAACGCGTACAGAAAGGCGACAAGGCGGCGTTCGAACTCCTGGTCACCAAATACCACCGCAAGATCATCCGACTGATTTCGCGCCTCGTGCGGGATCCCGCGGAGGTCGAGGACGTGGCCCAGGACGCCTTCATCAAGGCGTATCGGGCGTTGCCGCAGTTTCGCGGCGAATCGGCGTTCTACACGTGGTTGTACCGGATTGCCGTGAATACGGCGAAGAACTACCTTGCGACCCAGGGTCGCCGGGCGCCCACCTCGACTGAAGCGGATGCCGAAGAAGCGGAAACTTTCTCCGACGCCGACCAACTAAGGGATATCAACACGCCCGAGTCGATGTTGATGAGCAAGCAGATCGCCGAGACGGTCAACGCCGCCATGGCCCTGCTGCCGGAAGAATTGCGCACGGCGATCACGCTGCGCGAGATCGAAGGCTTGAGCTACGAGGAAATCGCGGAAATGATGGGATGCCCGATCGGCACGGTCCGGTCGCGGATCTTCCGCGCCCGCGAGGCGATCGCCACGCGGTTGCGGCCATTGCTCGATACGCCGGAAGGCAAGCGCTGGTAAGCGCATGGCGGGCCGGGACGGCCCGGGGTCTAGAGGTATCACAGAAAGTCGTGGATCACGACGGGATAGGTAAGATGGGGAGCATCATGGGGTCGGTTTCTACACAGTCGCAAGCATGCTCGCAAGGCGAGCGCCTGTCCGCACTGGTCGACGGCGAGCCGCTCGACGGGCTTCAGTTGGGGCAGCTCCTGGCCGGGCTTGGCGAGACCGAGCGCGTGACCTGGGCGCAATACCACGCGATCGGCGATGCGCTGCGCTCGGATGAGCTTGCGCTGTCGCCGGCCGTCAGCGAAACCTTCATGACGCGCTTCTCCGCGAGCTTCGCGGCGGAGCCGCACCTGCTCGCGCCGGCCGCGATCAGCCCGGTGGCGCGCACGCTGCTGTCGTGGCGCCGCCGCGTCGTGCCGGCGTTCGCGGTGGCGGCGGCTGCCGCCACGCTGACCTGGATCGTCGTGCCGCAGTTGCAGGGCACGGGTGGCGGTCAGGCGCAGATCGCGTCGGCGGGCGCGCCGCAGGGCGGCGTGCAGCGCGTCGCGGCCGTTCAGGCAGGCGCGCAGCCGGCGTTGCAGGATGCCAACATCATCCGTGACGCGAGCCTCGACCAATATCTCGAAGCGCACCAGCAGTTCGCGCAGCAACCGGTCGTGACGGGCTCGATGCCGCTCATTCGCGCCGCCGTGACCACGCAAGGCCAATAAACCCGATGCGGACATTGCAGGTGAAGCACGCCATTCCCGGCTGGAAGCGGCTGCCGGCGCTGTTGCTTTGCGCGGCCGCGCTGTTGTCCGTTCAATCCCACGCCGTCGCGCAGCAGCCCGACGATCTCGTCGCCACGCGGCGCGCCGCGGCGGACTGGCTCGACCGGATCCAGCAGGCCGCGCAGCAGCAAAGCTACGAAGGCACCTTCGTCTACCAGCGCGGCACCTATGTGCAGTCGTCACGCATCGTCCATGTGGCGGTGAAGGGCGACGGCGAGTACGAGCAGATCGAGACGCTCGATGGCAAGCCGCGCAAGCTGCTGCGCCATAACGACGATCTCTACACGTTCGTGCCCGAGCGGCGCCTGTGCGTCGTCGAACGGCGCCAGAACAAGGATTCCTTCCCGGCGCTGCTCGGCGCGAGCGGCGAGCAGGTGCTGGCCGTCTACGAGCCGAAGCTGCTCGGCCAGGACCGGGTCGCGGGGCTCGACGCGCAGGTCGTCGAACTGATGCCGAAGGACGCCTACCGCTTCGCCTACAAGCTCTGGACCGACGCGCGCACCGGGCTGCTGCTGCGTTCGCAGACGCTCGACGCGGACGAGCGCGTGCTCGAGCAGATCGCGTTCTCGCAGGTGCAGATCGGCGCGGGCAATGCCGCGCAGAAGGGCGCGATCGCGGCAGGCATGCGCAACCTGACCGGCTGGACCGTGGTGCGGCCGCCTGTCGCTCCCGTCGACATCGAGGCGCAGGGCTGGCTGATCGCGCCGACCGTCGCCGGCTTCCGCAAGATTCGCGAAGTGCGCCGTCCGATGGCGTCGCGCGATGCCGGCGATCCGCCGATCCCGGTCGACCAGGCGGTCTATACCGACGGCCTCGCCACCATCTCCGTATTCATCGAACCGGCCGAGAAGAATGTCCGCAAGGAAGGCGCGGGCAGCACCGGCGCGACCCACGTGCTCGTCAAGCGCCGCGGCGACTACTGGATCACCGCGCTGGGCGAGGTGCCGCCGGCGACCTTGCAGCAGTTTACGTCTGCCATAGAATACAAGGCTTCCAAGTAACCTTCCTCCGGTCCGACATGAAGAAACTTTCGCTGCGCAACTGGCTGGCCGCCGCGGTGGTGGCTGCCTGGGTTCCGTTCGTCCCCCACGCATCGGCGGCGCCCGCGGCGAGCGCCGCCGGCGCGAGCACGCCCGTGGCGCCGGCGCGCGCAGGGCTGCCCGATTTCGCCGATCTCGTCGAGAAGGTCGGGCCGGCAGTCGTCAACATCCGCACCACGGCGAACGTGCCGACCGACACGCGCGGCATGATGCCGCCGGGGATGGACAACGGCGACATGTCGGAATTCTTCCGTCGCTTCTTCGGCATCCCGTTGCCGCAGGCGCCGGGCAATCCGAAGGGCGCGCAGCCGAACCCGCCCGATGCGCCGGACGCCGAGCAGAACCGCGGCGTCGGCTCCGGCTTCATCCTGTCGTCGGACGGCTACGTGATGACCAATGCGCACGTGGTCGACGATGCGGACACGATCTACGTGACGCTGACCGACAAGCGCGAGTTCAAGGCGAAGCTGATCGGCGTTGACGAGCGCACCGACGTGGCGGTCGTGAAGATCAACGCGACCAGCCTGCCGAGCGTCGCGATCGGCGATTCCAACCGGGTCCGCGTCGGCGAATGGGTGGTCGCGATCGGTTCGCCGTTCGGGCTCGACAACACCGTCACGGCCGGCATCGTCAGCGCGAAGGGCCGCAATACCGGCGACTACCTGCCGTTCATCCAGACCGATGTCGCGGTCAACCCGGGCAACTCGGGCGGTCCGCTGATCAACATGTCGGGCGAGGTGATCGGCATCAACTCGCAGATCTACAGCCGCACCGGCGGGTTCATGGGCATCTCGTTCGCGATTCCGATCGACGAGGCGATGCGGGTGGCCGACCAGCTGAAGGCCTCGGGCAAGGTGGTGCGCGGCCGCATCGCGGTGGCGATCGGCGAGGTCACGAAGGACGTCGCCGACTCGATCGGCCTGCCGAAGGCGGAAGGCGCGCTGGTCAGCAGCGTCGAGCCGGGCGGCCCGGCCGACAAGGCGGGCATCCAGCCGGGCGACATCATCCTGAAGTTCAACAATCGCCCGGTCGATACGGCCACCGACCTGCCGCGCATGGTCGGCGACACGAAGCCCGGCACGCGCGCGACGGTCACGATCTGGCGCAAGGGCCAGGCGCGCGACCTGCCGATCACGATCACCGAGGTGCCCGTCGACAAGAACGCCAAGGCGGACGCGGGCCAGAGCCAGCCGAAACCGCGCCAGAGCAACTCGCTCGGGCTGACGGTGAACGATGTGCCGGCCGACCAGCTGAAGGCGCTCAAGCTGCGCGGCGGCGTGCAGATCGTCAATGTCGACGGTCCGGCCGCGCGCGCGGGCCTGCGGCGCGGCGACATCGTGCTGCGGGTCGGCGACACCGACATCACGAGCGCGAAGCAGTTCGTCGACCTGACCGCGCAGCTCGATCCGCAGAAGGTGGTGGCGGTGCTGGTGCGGCGCGGCGACAACACGCAGTTCATCCCGATCCGTCCGCGCCAGAAGTAGGCGAATCGTGATCTTCACGCTGTACGGCCGCGGCTGGTGCCATTTGTGCGACGACATGCGCGACGCGCTGGCGCCCGTCGCGGCCGAGTTCGGCGCGCGCGTCGAGGTGGTCGACATCGATGCGGACCCCGCGCTGGTCGCGCGCTACGACGAGGACGTGCCGGTGCTGCTGCTCGACGGCGTCGAGGTCTGCCGGCATCGTTTCGATGCGGCGCGGGTGACGGAAGCGCTGCAGCGGGCCGTGCGGCGCGGTTAGCCGCGGGTTCCACGCAAAGGCCGCCCCTGGCAGGGCTTTTCGGCTAAAATAGGCTGTTTTTTCACCGACTTACACAAGGCGTGCTCTGCGATCGTCGAGCGCGCCTTTTTCGCTTGATCGGACGGAATGGATCATATTCGCAACTTTTCGATCATCGCGCACATCGACCATGGCAAGTCGACGCTCGCGGATCGCATCATTCAGGTATGCGGCGGCTTGTCCGACCGCGAAATGGAATCGCAGGTGCTCGACTCGATGGATCTCGAGCGCGAGCGCGGCATCACGATCAAGGCGCAGACCGCCGCGCTGTCGTATCGGGCGCGCGACGGCAAGGTTTACAACCTGAACCTGATCGACACCCCGGGGCACGTCGATTTCTCGTACGAGGTGAGCCGTTCGCTGTCCGCGTGCGAAGGCGCGCTGCTCGTGGTGGACGCGAGCCAGGGCGTCGAGGCGCAGACGGTCGCGAATTGCTACACGGCGATCGAGCTCGGCGTCGAGGTCGTGCCGGTGCTCAACAAGATCGACCTGCCCGCCGCGAACCCGGAGAACGCGATCGCGGAGATCGAGGACGTGATCGGCATCGACGCGACCGACGCGACCCATTGCAGCGCGAAGACGGGGCTCGGCGTCGAGGACGTGCTCGAGTCGCTGATCGCCAAGGTGCCGCCGCCGAAGGGCGATCCCGCCGCGCCGCTGCAGGCGCTCATCATCGATTCCTGGTTCGACAACTACGTCGGCGTCGTGATGCTGGTGCGGATCGTCAACGGCACGCTGCGTCCGAAGGAAAAGATCAAGCTGATGGCGACGGACGCGCAGTTCCCGGTCGAGCACGTCGGCGTGTTCACGCCGAAGTCGCGCAATCTCGAATCGCTGTCGGCCGGGCAGGTGGGCTTCATCATCGCCGGCATCAAGGAACTGACGGCCGCCAAGGTCGGCGATACGGTCACGCATGCGACCAAGTCGGCGCTCGCGCCGCTGCCGGGCTTCAAGGAAGTGAAGCCGCAGGTGTTCGCGGGCCTCTATCCGGTCGAGGCGAACCAGTACGACGCGCTGCGCGAGTCGCTCGAGAAGCTCAAGCTGAACGATGCGTCGCTGCAGTACGAGCCGGAAGTGTCGCAGGCGCTCGGCTTCGGCTTCCGCTGCGGCTTCCTCGGCCTGCTGCACATGGAGATCGTGCAGGAACGGCTCGAGCGCGAGTTCGACATGGACCTGATCACGACCGCGCCGACCGTCGTCTACGAGGTCGTGAAGAGCGACGGCGCGACGATCACGGTCGAGAATCCGGCGAAGATGCCGGAGCCGAGCCGGATCGGCGAGATCCGCGAGCCGATCGTGACCGTGAACCTGTACATGCCGCAGGAATACGTGGGTTCGGTGATCACGCTGTGCGAGCAGAAGCGCGGCATGCAGATCAACATGCAGTACCACGGCCGCCAGGTGCAGCTCACCTACGAGATCCCGATGGCCGAGATCGTGCTCGACTTCTTCGACCGGCTGAAGTCGGTGTCGCGCGGCTACGCGTCGATGGACTACGAGTTCAAGGAATACCGCGCGTCGGACGTCGTGAAGGTCGACATGCTGATCAACGGCGACAAGGTCGACGCACTGTCGATCATCGTGCACCGTTCGCAGTCGCAGTATCGCGGCCGCGAAGTCGCGGCGAAGATGCGCGAGATCATCCCGCGCCAGATGTACGACGTGGCGATCCAGGCCGCGATCGGCGTGCACATCATCGCGCGCGAGAACATCAAGGCGCTGCGCAAGAACGTGCTGGCGAAGTGCTACGGCGGCGACATCTCGCGCAAGAAGAAACTGCTGGAGAAGCAGAAGGAAGGTAAGAAGCGGATGAAGCAGGTGGGTTCGGTCGAGATCCCGCAGGAGGCATTCCTGGCGATCTTGCGCGTCGAAGACAAATAACAGGACTGATCCTTTATGAATTTTGCGCTGATCCTTTTTGTGCTCGTCGTCTTGACGGGCATCGCGTGGGTGCTGGACAAGCTGGTGTTCCTGCCGCAGCGGCGTCGGGCGGCGGATGCGGCGGTCGAGGAGTTCGATCGCCAGCAGGCGCGCGTCGGCGAGCGCTTCGCCGACGAGAACGCGCCGCAGACGCGTGCGCGGCTGCGCGACGACAAGCTGCGCCAGCCGTGGTGGCTCGAGTACACGGCGAGCTTCTTCCCGGTGATCCTCGTCGTGTTCGTGGTTCGTTCGTTCATCGTCGAGCCGTTCAAGATTCCGTCGGGCTCGATGGTGCCGACGCTGCTGGTCGGCGATTTCATCCTCGTCAACAAGTACGACTACGGGCTGCGGCTGCCTGTCGTCAATACCAAGATCACGGCGGGGCGGCCGCTCGAACGCGGCGATGTGGTGGTGTTCCGCTACCCGAAGGATGAGTCGGTCGACTACATCAAGCGCGTGATCGGCCTGCCGGGCGACACCGTCGCGTATCAGGACAAGCAGCTGACGATCAACGGTCAGCCGGTGCCCGAAACGCCGATGGCCGACTACTTCGACGAAGAGCGCATGAACTACGCGAAGCAGTTCGAGGAAACGCTGGGCACCCGCAAGAACGCGATCTTGAACAATCCCGGCGTGCCGCCGTTCGTGATGGGCGCGTACGACTACCCATATCGCGACAACTGCGAATACAACAGCCGCGGCGTGATCTGCAAGGTGCCGCCGGGTCACTACTTCATGATGGGCGACAACCGCGACAACAGCGCGGACAGCCGCTACTGGGGCTTCGTGCCCGACAAGAACATCGTCGGTCGCGCGTTCTTCATCTGGATGAATTTCAGCAACCTGAAACGCATCGGCTCGTTCAACTGAGCAACGCGCCGTTCGGCAACACGTCGCATGACGTGTTGCCGAACTACTTTAAGAACCCTCGGTAACACCGCTTCGTCACGCCTTTTCGTGCCCGGCCCCGTCCGTTCGACGGAGTTGGCGCCCGCGTTATACTCCTGCACATGCCCCTATCCCAGTTGGAAAGCCGGCTGCGCTACGAATTTCGCAATGCGGAATTGTTGCGCCAGGCTTTGACCCATCGCAGTCACAGTGCCACGCACAACGAACGGCTCGAGTTTCTCGGCGACTCCGTTCTCAATTGCGCGGTGGCCGCCCTTTTGTTCCAACGTTTCGGTAAGTTGGACGAAGGCGATTTGTCGCGCGTCCGGGCGAATCTCGTCAAACAGCAGTCGCTGTACGAAATCGCTCAGGCCCTTAATATTTCCGACGGGCTGCGCCTGGGCGAGGGCGAGTTGCGCAGCGGTGGGTTCCGGCGCCCCTCGATCCTCGCGGACGCATTCGAAGCCATCATCGGGGCGGTGTTCCTCGATGGCGGCTTCGAAGCCGCCCAAGGGGTGATCAAGCGCCTCTACATTCCGATCCTCGATCACATCGATCCGCGCACCCTCGGCAAGGACGCGAAGACGCTGCTGCAGGAATACCTGCAGGGTCACAAGATCGCGCTGCCGACCTATACCGTCGTGGCGACGCATGGTGCGGCGCACAATCAGCAGTTCGAGGTCGAGTGCACGGTGCCGAAGCTCGACGTCAAGGTGTCCGGGTCCGGCGCGAGCCGGCGCGCGGCCGAGCAGGCCGCCGCGAAGAAGGCGCTCGACGAGGTGATGGCCGCCGCGCCGTTGCTCGGCGCGAAGCCGAAGCGCTCGAAGGGCGCGCGGGCCGCGAAGCATGCGGAACCGGAGATCGTGCCGGGCGTGAAGGGCGTGCAGGAAGCACTCGACCTGCGTGCGCCGGACCGCAAGGAACGTGCGCCGGCCCGCGCGGCGGGCGGCCCGGCCGAAGCCCGGCCCGCGGCGGAGCCGGTTGCGCCCGCCGCGCCGATCGCGGTGATCCGCGGCGCGCACGCCGAGCCGGCCGAGCGGTCCGCCCGCGCCGCCGACAAAACCGCCGCCGCCGACAAACCGGCGGAGAAAACCGACGCCGCGCCGCGCGCGGCGGCCGGCCTGGTCGACAAGCCGCCCCGTCCCCGTGACGCGACGCCCGCGCTGTCCTCCGAAGCCGAGCCCGGCATGGCGGCCGCCCCCGTGCGCGCTGCCGATGCCGGCCATTGATCCCGAACACGATACCGGTCGCGCCCAACCCGCGCGCCGGTTCCGAACCCGCTGCATCCTGATATGAACGCTCCCGCTCCCACTGGTTTCCGCTGCGGCATGATCGCGATCGTCGGCCGGCCGAATGTCGGCAAGTCGACGCTGATGAACGCGCTGGTCGGCCAGAAAATCAGCATCACGTCGCGCAAGGCGCAGACGACCCGCCATCGCATCACCGGCATCCACACGCTCGACGACGCGCAGTACATCTTCGTCGATACGCCGGGCTTCCAGACCCGCCACAGCACGGCGCTGAACCGCTCGCTGAATCGCGCGGTGACCTCGACGCTGACGTCGGTCGACGCGATCCTGTTCGTGATCGAAGCCGGCCGTTTCGGCCCGGACGACCAGCGGGTGCTCGACCTGATCCCGCCCGGCACGCCGACGCTGCTGATCGCAAACAAGCTCGACCGCGTGAATGACAAGGACACCCTGTATCCGTTCATGCAGCAGATGGGCGCGCTGCGCGAGTTTGCCGAGATCGTGCCGCTGTCCGCGATGCGGCCGGAGGACATCCGCCGCTTGATGGACACGATCAAGCCGTACCTGCCCGAGGGCGAGCCGATCTACGGCGAGGACGACCTGACCGATCGCAGCTCCCGCTTCCTCGCGGCGGAAATCCTGCGCGAGAAGGTGTTCCGCTGGACCGGCGACGAATTGCCGTACACGAGCACCGTGGTGATCGACAAGTTCGAGGAGGAAGGGCGCCTGAAGCGCGTGTTCGCGACGATCCTGGTCGAGCGTGATTCGCACAAGGCGATGGTGATCGGCAAGAAGGGCGCGAAACTCAAGCAGATCAGCACCGAGGCGCGCATGGACATGGAGAAGCTGTTCGACGGTCCGGTGTATCTGGAAACCTTTGTCAAGGTGCGCAGCGGCTGGGCCGACAACGAAGCAGGGCTTCGCGCCTATGGGTACGAATGACGCGTGGATGATGCCCGCGGAGGGCGAGGCGGCTTCCGAGCCTGCCGCGCCCGCCGACGCGCCGCCGCCCGAGCCGCCCCGCAAGGCGCGCCGCGGCGGCGCGCGCACATCCGAGTTCCGGGTGGCCGAGCAGCCGGGCTTCGTGCTGCATAGCTACCCGTATCGCGAGACGAGCCTGATCATCGACGTGCTCACGCGCGACCACGGCCGCCTCGCGCTCGTCGCGAAAGGCGCGAAGCGCCCGCATTCGGCATTGCGCGGCGTGTTGCAGACCTTCCAGCCGCTTGCGCTGTCCTGGTCCGGCAAGTCCGAGCTGCGCACGCTGACGGGCGCGGAATGGGTGGGCGGCATGCTGCCGCTCGCCGGCGACGCGCTGCTGTGCGGTTTCTACGTGAACGAGCTGCTGGTCAAGTTCTGCGCGCGCGAGGATCCGCATCCGCCGCTGTTCAAGCACTACCTCGTCACGCTCACGCGGCTTGCGCATGGCGAAGCGCCGGTGCAGGTGCTGCGCTCGTTCGAGCGCGTGCTGCTGCGCGAGACCGGCTACGCGATGTCGCTCGGCCGCACGGTCGCGCGACGCGCGGTGCAGCCGGACGGCCGCTACGTGTTCGATCCGGAGCGCGGCGTGCGCGACGCCGACGACAGCGTGCCGTCGCATTGGCCGGTCGTGTCCGGGCAGACGTTGCTCGACATGGAGGAGGACGATTACCATCGGGCTCTGACCGTCGCGCAAAGCAAGACGCTGATGCGCTTCCTGCTGAACACCTACCTGGGCGGCACGCCGCTCGCCACGCGCCAGATCCTGATCGACCTGCAAAATCTATGAGCTTCTTTCTCACCACGCCCACCGCCATCGACCTCGGCGTCAACATCGACCACGTCGCCACGCTGCGCAACGCGCGCGGCACCGCCTATCCCGATCCGATCCGCGCCGCGCTGGCCGCCGAAGCCGCCGGCGCGGACGCGATCACGCTGCATCTGCGCGAAGACCGCCGCCACATCGTCGACGCCGACGTGCGCACGCTGCGGCCGCTCTTGACGACGCGCATGAACCTCGAATGCGCGGTGACGACGGAGATGCTCGACATCGCCTGCGAGATCCGTCCGCACGATGCCTGCCTCGTTCCGGAGAAGCGCGAGGAGCTGACCACCGAGGGCGGGCTCGACGTCGCGGGCCGCTTCGAAGCGGTGCGCGCCGCGTGCCGGCAGCTCGCGGATGCGGGCGTGCGGGTGTCGCTGTTCATCGATCCGGACGAAACCCAGATCCGCGCCGCGCACGAGGCGGGCGCGCCGGTCGTCGAACTGCACACGGGCCGCTACGCGGATGCGCACGATGAGGCGGAGCAGCAGCGCGAATACGAGCGGATCGCCGCCGGCGTGGAGGCGGGCGCACGGCTCGGCCTGAAGGTCAACGCGGGCCACGGCCTGCATTACACGAACGTACAGCCGATCGCGGCGATCGACGGCATCGTCGAATTGAACATCGGCCATGCGATCGTCGCGCACGCGATCTTCGTCGGTTGGGACAACGCGGTGCGCGAGATGAAGGCGATCATGGTCGCCGCGCGCGTCGCGGCGCTGCACGGCGCGCGCTGAACGCCGATGGCGATCTACGGCATCGGCACCGACGTCGTCCAGGTGAGCCGCATCGCGGCCGTGCTCGAACGCACGGGCGGGCGGTTCGCCGAGAAGGTGCTCGGTCCGGACGAGCTGCGCGTGTTCCAGGCGCGGCGCGCGCGCTCCGAAGTGCGCGGCATCGCGTTCCTCGCGACCCGTTTCTCCGCGAAAGAGGCGTTCTCGAAGGCGATCGGCCTCGGGATGCGCTGGCCCATGACGTGGCGCGCGCTGCAGGTGCTCAACGAGCCGAGCGGGCAGCCCTTCGTGGTCGCGTCGGGCGAGCTGGCGGCCTGGCTCGGCGCGCGCGGCATCACGGCGCGCGTCACCGTCAGCGACGAGCGCGACTACGCGGTCTCGTTCGTGGTCGCCGAGACGCCCGACCCGGCCGCCGGCCGCGACGCCGCCTGATTTCTTACCGAAGGATCCTGATTCGATGAAACTGACTCCCGGCCCGGTGATGCTCGACGTCGTCGGCACCGCGCTGACCCGTGACGATGCGCGCCGTCTCGCGCACCCGCAGACGGGCGGCGTGATTCTGTTCGCCCGCCACTTCCAGGACCGCGCGCAGCTGGTCGCGCTGACCGAGGCGATCCGCGCGGTGCGCGAGGACATCCTGATTGCGGTCGATCACGAGGGCGGCCGCGTGCAGCGCTTCCGCACCGACGGCTTCACGGTGCTGCCCGCGATGCGCCGCCTGGGCGAGCTGTGGGACCGTGACGTACTGCGCGCGACCGAGGCGGCGACGGCCGTCGGCTACGTGCTCGCGGCCGAACTGCGCGCGTGCGGCATCGACATGAGCTTCACGCCGGTGCTCGATCTCGACTACGGCCACTCGAAGGTGATCGGCGATCGCGCGTTCCACAGCGATCCGCGCGTCGTCGCGCTGCTCGCGAAGAGTCTCAATCACGGGCTGGCGCTCGCGGGCATGGCCAACTGCGGCAAGCATTTCCCCGGCCACGGCTTCGCGGAGGCGGATTCGCACGTCGCGCTGCCGACCGACGACCGGCCGCTCGACGCGATCCTCACGGCCGACGTCGCGCCTTACGACTGGCTCGGCCTGTCGCTCGCGGCGGTGATCCCGGCCCATGTGATCTATACGCAGGTCGATGCGCGGCCCGCGGGCTTCTCGCGGATCTGGCTGCAGGACATCCTGCGCGGCCAGCTGGGTTTTGAAGGGGCGGTGTTCAGCGACGATCTGTCGATGGAGGCGGCGCGCGAGGGCGGGACGTTGACCGAGGCGGCCGAGGCGGCGCTCGCGGCCGGCTGCGACATGGTGCTCGTGTGCAACCAGCCCGAGGCGGCCGAGCAGGTGCTCAATGAATTGCGGACGATGCCCTCGCGCGAATCGAGCCGCCGCCTGAAGCGGCTGCGGCCGCGCGGCAAGGCGCTCAAGTGGGACAAGCTGATGCGCGAACCGGCCTACGTGCGCGCCCAGGCGCTGCTGCACACGCTGTTCGCCTGATCCGGCGCGGCGGGGCGGGCGCTCAGGCCCGGCCCGCCGTCGCTCAGTCTTCTTCCTTCATCCGCTGCAGCTTGTTGTAGAGCGTCTTCGGGCTGATGCCGAGCAGTGTCGCGGCGCGGTGCCGGGTGCCGCCCACCGCGTCGAGCGTCGCGCGGATCAGCAGATCCTCGACGTCCGCGAGCGGGGTGCCGACCCGCACCTGCACGCTGCTGCCGTTCAGCGACGTGCCGGCCGTGAGGCTTGGCTCGCCCGCGTGCAGGGTGTCGATGAAATCGCCCGAGGCGTCGTACGCGAGCCGGACCCGCTCGTGCAGCTCCCGGACGTTGCCGGGCCAATCGTAGGCGCGGCATTCGCGCACGAAGCCCGGCGCGAGCCGCTTGTCGGTCGCGCCAAGGCCCGCCGCGCGGGTCTCGCGGTTCAGATCGTCGACCAGCGCCTCGGCGATCTGGATCACGTCGTCGTCGCGCTCGCGCAGCGGCGGCAGGCCGACCGATGCGGCGTCGAGGCGCAGCCACAGATCCTCGCGCAGCGTCCCGTTCGCGACCGCCTCGCGGGCCGGGCGGCGCGTGGTCGTGATCAGCCGGAAATCGCTCGAAATCTCGCTGCTGCCGCCGATGCGCATGAAGTTCTGCGAGTCGAGCGTGCGCAGCAGCGCTTCCTGCAGGGCCAGCGGCAGCGCGGTGATCTCGTCGAGCAGCAGCGTGCCGCCGCTCGCTTGTTCGAACAGCCCCGGTTCGCGGCGCTCCGGGCCGGTGTAGCTACCGCGCTCGCGGCCGAACAGCATGCCCTCGAGCGCGGTGCCGTCGGTTTCGAGATTGCGCGGCGACACGGCGGCCGCGCGGCAGTCGAACGTGATGAACGGTCCCTTGCGGCGCCGGCTCAGCTCGTGCAGCGTGCGCGCGGCGATCTCCTTGCCGGTGCCGGGTTCGCCCCAAAGCAGCACCGCGGTCTCGGTGCGCGCGTTGTGCTCGAGCATGTCGTACACGTGCTGGATCGCGTCGCTGCGCCCGACCAGCGCGCCGAACCGGCCGAGCCTGCGCAGCGTGGCGCGCAGCGACTGGACCTCGTCGATCAGCTCGTACGGCCGCGGAATCCGCGCGAGCAGGCTGCGCAGGCGCGGAATGTTGATCGGCTTCAGCAGATAGTCCCAGATGCCGTGCCGCAAGCCCTCGATCGCGCTCTCGACCGTCGCATTGCCGGTCAGCACGATCACCGGCAGCGATCCGTTCGGCTGCTGCTGCGGCAGGTTCTGCAGCAGGTCGAAGCCGCTGCCGTCGGGCAGGTTCAGGTCGACGAGCACCACGTCCGGGATCGAGCGGGCCAGCGCCGTCCGGGCTTCGGCGAGCGAGGTCGCGGTATCGACGGAAAATCCGTCCGCGCCGAGCAGCGCGGTGAGCCCGGACAGGCTATTGGGATCGTCTTCGACAATCAGGGCGTGTGGCATGGTGTACGCGAATATTCAAATGGGCGGGCAGCGTGCGGCAGCCTCATTTTGAGATTAGAAATGGATTTTATGCCGCGCCGCGCTTTTAGCGTACGGTATTTGTCAGCCGATATAAAACGGTTACCGAAGATACAAATTGGATATCTTTGATTTGCCTTACAGCGCGCATTTCGTGCTGGGTGTCCGGGGGCTGTCCGCCAACGAAAAAGCGCCCCGGAGGGCGCTTGATTCGGCGTGCTTCGCAAGGGGCGCTTTGCTTACGCGCGGCTGCGGTACTCGTTGGTACGCGTGTCGATTTCGATCTTGTCGCCGGTGTTGCAGAACAGCGGCACTTGCAGCTCGTAGCCGGTCGAGATCTTCGCGTTCTTCAGCACCTTGCCCGACGACGTGTCGCCCTTGACGGCCGGTTCCGTGTAGGTGATTTCGCGGACCAGGACCGTCGGCAGTTCGACCGAGATCGCCTTCTCGTTGTAGAACACGACTTCGCAGGCCATGCCGTCTTCGAGGTAGTTGAGCGCGTCGCCCATCATTTCCGCCTCGACTTCATACTGGTTGTAGTCGGCGTCCATGAACACGTACATCGGATCGGCGAAGTACGAATACGACACTTCCTTGCGCTCCAGCACGACGACGTCGAACTTGTCGTCGGCCTTGTAGACCGATTCCTGGCCCGCGCCCGTCAGCAGGTTCTTCATCTTCATCTTCACGACGGCGGAGTTGCGGCCCGACTTGTTGTATTCGGCCTTCGAGATCACCATCGCTTCGCTGCCGATCATCACGACGTTGCCTACGCGGAGTTCCTGTGCGGTTTTCATCATAAAACTGTCCTGTACGAAAAAATTGCCCGGGCGTTGCGCAACGGCGGACGCCGCAGGCGGGTTCATTCCGGCGGGTCGCGCGGGGGCCGTTCCGGCCGGGCCGCGCGCTGCGGGCCACGGACGCCGAAAACGTACGCGCTTGCGCAGTCTGCCGTTGGATAACCGCTTATTTTAACTGAGATTTTGAGAATTCGGCCAGATTTCCGGCGAGATCGCCGCGCGACGCCAGTTCGTCCGCCCAGGCGGCCGCGCGGGTGCGCAGCGCCGTGCGATGTCTCCAGAAATCGGCCCAGTCCGGCGCGCCCTGGCCGTTCCAGGCATGCCAGAAACGCGCGAGCGCGGCGCCGGCCGGGGCGTCGAGGCCGTCCCCCAGGTGCGCGAGCGCGGCGTCGAGCTTCGGCAGGTGCGCGTCGTCGGCCTGCGGGTAGATTTGCCAGACGAATGGCCGCCGGGCCCATTGTGCGCGCACGAACGAATCCTCGCCGCGGACGAAGTTGATGTCGCTGACCCACAGCAGCGGGTCGTAGGCGGGCTGCGCGACGAACGCGAGCCCGTGTGCGCACAGGTTGCCGCGCGCCGCCCGGCTGCCGGCCGCGAGCTGGCCCGTGCCGAAGAAGCGGCCGAGCCCGGCCGACACCCGGCCTTCCGGCGCCAGCAGGGCGACCGGCTGGTCGCCGTCGCGCCATTGTTCGAGCAGCGCGTCGAGCGCCGGATTTTCGTACGCGAACAGCGACGCGACCAGCGTGCCGGCGGCCGGCGCGGGGCCGCCCGTCGCGGCCTGCCACCAGGCGTCGCGCGCCGCGGCGTCGAAGGCGTCGCGGCGCGCATCGAGGTCGCGCTCCTTGAGCACGCCGCCCGTGCCCGCGCCGAGCCCGGGGAAGAAGAAGGTCTTGGTGAGCGGATAGCGCGGGTGCGGCGAGGGCCGCAGATGAAAGTCGCCGACCCAGTCCTCGGCGCTCAGGTATTCGAGGTTGATCCACACCGGCGCGCGTGCGCGGCGGGCCATCGCCGCGACGTACTCGGGCGGCAGCTCGCATGCGAACGCCTCGATCACGACGTCGGCGATCGCGAGCGTGTCGCCCGCGTGGGCCGGCCCGCGCCAGTGCTCGACGACGATCCCGTCGAGCGTCTGGCGCGCGGCGTCGACGCGCGCGTCGGGCCGCAGCCGCGCGAACGGGTGCAGGTCGTCGACGAAGAGGCGCACCTGCCAGCCGTGTTCGTCGGCGAGTTGGCGCGCGAGGCGCCAGCAGACGCCGATGTCGCCGAAATTGTCGATCACCGCGCAGAACAGGTCGCAGGCGATGCGGCGGACGGCGGGCGCGGCGTCGACGACGGCGGCGTGCGCGGACGGGATCAGGGGAAAGGACGGCATCGGAAGCGGGGCGGGAATGCTCTAAACTGGCGATTCTAAATGACCTGTTCGCGCGCGCGCCGCGTCGAATCACGCATGACATCCCCCGAGACACCCGAAACCGTTTTCGAGCCCAAGAAGATCCTCGCGCAGTTGCCGCACATGCCGGGCGTCTACCGCTACTACGATGCCGACGGCGCGGTGCTGTACGTCGGCAAGGCGCGCGACCTGAAGAAGCGCGTGTCGAGCTATTTCAACAAGACCCAGCTGTCGCCGCGCATCGCGATGATGGTCACGCGCATCGCGCGGATCGAGACCACGGTCACGCGCTCGGAAGCCGAGGCGCTGCTGCTCGAAAACAACCTGATCAAGGCGCTCGCGCCGCGCTACAACATCCTGTTTCGCGACGACAAGTCGTACCCGTACCTGAAGCTCACCGGCCATCGCTTCCCGCGCATGGCGTATTACCGCGGCGCGGTCGACAAGAAGAACCAGTATTTCGGGCCGTTCCCGAGCGCTTGGGCGGTGCGCGAGAGCATCCAGATCCTGCAGCGGGTGTTCCAGCTGCGGACCTGCGAGGATTCGGTGTTCAACAACCGCACCCGGCCCTGCCTGCTGCACCAGATCGGCCGTTGCAGCGCGCCGTGCGTCGGCGCGATCGGCGACGACGACTACGCGCGCGACGTGTCGAACGCGTCGCGTTTCCTGCTGGGCCGCCAGAACGAGGTGATGGGCGAGCTCGAGCAGAAGATGCATGCGTTTGCCGCCGAACTGAAGTTCGAGCAGGCGGCGCAGGTGCGCAACCAGATGAGCTCGCTCGCGACCGTGCTGCACCAGCAGGCGATCGACGTCGGCGGCGACAGCGACGTCGACATCCTGGCCGTGGTCGCGCAGGGGGGCCGCGTGTGCGTGAATCTCGCGATGGTGCGCGGCGGCCGGCATCTGGGCGACAAGGCCTACTTCCCCGCGCATGTGGAGAGCGCGCTGACCCTCGCGGAAGGTGGCGCGGGCGATGCGGAGGCTGATGATCGGGCGGCGGGCGGTCCCGCGACGGGCGATCCCGCGGCGGGAGACCTTGCTGCGGGCGATCCTGCGGCAGACGACCTCGCGACGGAGGGCGCGACGGCCGGCGCGGCGGCGCTCGAGCGCGAGGTGCTCGAGGCCTTCATCGCGCAGCACTACCTCGGCAACCGGGTGCCGCCGGTGCTGGTGGTGAGCCATGCGCCCGCGAACCGCGAGCTGATCGACATCCTGACCGAGCAGGCGGGGCACAAGGTGACGCTGCTGCGTCAGCCGCAAGGACAGCGGCGCGCGTGGCTGACGATGGCCGAGCAGAATGCGCGGCTCGCGCTCGCGCGGCTGTTGTCAGAACAGGGTTCGCAGCAGGCGCGCACGCGCGCGCTCGCGGACGTGCTCGGCTACGACAGCGAGGATCTCGCGCAGCTGCGGATCGAGTGTTTCGACATCAGTCATACGATGGGCGAGGCGACCCAGGCGTCGTGCGTCGTCTATCACCATCACAAGATGCAGTCGGGCGAATACCGGCGCTACAACATCACCGGCATCACGCCGGGCGACGATTACGCGGCGATGCGCCAGGTGCTCACGCGGCGCTACGAGAAAATGGTCGAGCAGGCGGCCGAGGCGGCCTCGGCCGACGCGGAGGCGGGCATCGACGCGGACACGACGCGCGAAGCCGCAGCCGGCGCGCTGCTGCCGAACCTCGTGCTGATCGACGGCGGCAAGGGTCAGGTCGAGATGGCTCGCCAGGTCTTTACCGAGCTGGGGCTCGATTGCTCGATGCTGGTCGGAGTCGCGAAGGGCGAGGGGCGCAAGGTGGGCCTCGAGACGCTGGTGTTCGCCGACGGCCGCGCGCCGCTCGAGCTCGGCAAGGAAAGCGCGGCGCTGATGCTGGTTGCGCAGATCCGCGACGAGGCCCACCGTTTCGCGATCACAGGGATGCGCGCGAAGCGTGCGAAGGCGCGCCAGACCTCGCGGCTGGAGGAGCTGGAGGGCGTCGGCGCGAAGCGGCGCCAGCGCCTGCTCGCGCGCTTCGGCGGATTGCGTGGGGTGGTGGCGGCGAGCGTCGAGGAGCTGGCGAGCGTCGAGGGCATCTCGCACGCGCTCGCCGAACAGATCTACCGGCAGCTGCATTAGCCGCGTCGCGCCTGGCCGCCGGCTTGTAGCGGGGCGGGTGACACGGCACAATTGCAGCTCCTTTACCCATGTCGCCTGCCATGCCGTTCAATTTTCCGATTTTCCTGACGTGGGTGCGAATCGTGCTGATTCCGCTCGTGGTCGGCGTGTTCTATCTGCCGGACACGGTGATGAGCGGCGATCACCGCAACCTGGCGGCGGCGGTCGTGTTCATCCTGGCCGCGCTGACCGACTGGTTCGACGGCTTCCTGGCGCGCAAGTGGAACCAGACCTCGGCCTTCGGCGCGTTCCTCGATCCGGTCGCCGACAAGCTGATGGTGACGGCCGCGCTGCTGGTGCTCGTGCAGCTCACGCGGATCGACGCGGCGATCGCGCTCGTGATCGTCGGCCGCGAGATCGCGATTTCGGCGCTGCGCGAATGGATGGCGCAGATCGGCGCATCGAAGAGCGTCGCCGTGAATTCGCTCGGCAAGTTCAAGACGGCCTGCCAGATGATCGCGATCCCGATGCTGCTGTTCTATGGGCGTCTGCCGCTCGGCGTGTTCGAGCTCGATACGCGCGTGTGGGGGCAGTGGCTGATCTATCTCGCCGCCGTGCTGACGATCTGGTCGATGCTCTACTACATGAAGCTCGCGTGGCCGCAGATTCGCGAGCGGGGCGGGGCGGCCTGACGCGCGCGAGCGTGTGCAAAAGAAAAAAGGGTGCGAAAAAGTGTTGACACCCGAAACTGGTTTCTACATAATCTCGTTTCTCCGCTGCACGGCAAGCAGTAAGCGCAGCGGGAAGCAGCAAAACGCGGGAGTAGCTCAGTTGGTAGAGCGCAACCTTGCCAAGGTTGAGGTCGCGAGTTCGAGACTCGTCTCCCGCTCCAATTCGAAGCGGCGTTTTGTGAGTAGTGAAGCAGCAGGACGTCCGATGCAGGACATGCGGGAGTAGCTCAGTTGGTAGAGCGCAACCTTGCCAAGGTTGAGGTCGCGAGTTCGAGACTCGTCTCCCGCTCCAAATTTTGATCTTCAGCGTTCCACGGAATTCTGTAAGTCGTTGAAAAAGGGGCGAAAGCCCCTTTTTTCATTCCGGTGAGGTCTACCGGAATCCAGCAGCAGCCAGCACTTTTTAGCCCATCTATACGGACGCGGGCTGGAGCGTATTGTTGCTGGGCGGTAGCGGGCGATATGTCGACCATCTGTTCCTGAATGAACCCAGGTACAGAGGAGTTGAACATGGCACTCTCCGCAACGGACTTACCATTCAAGGCCTGAGCGCAGCAGCCACCATTTGGGCCACCGGCGCGTGGCGGGCTACGGTTTTCTGACCGAGGCCAGTACGGTCACCGGCTTGATCCTGGTGACGAACCTGCTGCTCCGCCAGCGCGCCAAGCTGGTCGACCGCCATGTACCTGAGGCCGAAGCCGAAGAGCGCTACTACAACATCGCACTGACCTGCGCGTCCTCGGATGAGGCGGTGTGCGGGCCGAATTGCTCAACGCCATCGGCGCGCACAATTTGCGACTGCGGGGAGTCGAAAGCCGGCAGCGCGATGGCGGACGTTCGGAAGTGCACACGATCGTCTACTCCACACAACAGGAAGATGAGCGGGTGGAAAAGCTGGTGGGCCGCTTGAGCCTGCTGCCGCAAACCTATTCCGCGAGCTGGACCTCTGATACGGGCAACACGTGAGTGGCCGCGCTCTGCTGAGCACCTGCGCAAAGCCACGGCGCACGCAGATGCTCAGCACTGTCTTACTCGACCAGCCAGTCCGCTTCACCTTCCACCAGTTTGCCGCCATGGCTGGTGCTGTCTCCCTCACGAGCCACCGGCTGGCCTTCCACGCTGGTGCCTGGCGAACCTGTCTGGATGACGGCACCGCAACTGATCCGATCACCAACGCGCGCGACGGCGCGGCCGTTGATCTCGGCACTGCTTGCGCCACTGACGACTGTACCGCTCCCGTGGATGGGGCAGCTGTGTTTATGACCAACGAGGACGATTGGTTTCATTTCAAACTCCTTGGGTTTAGAACGGCATCAGCTTTTTCAAGTCATCACGAATCAATACGCTCCCCGTTGACACGAATCACCGGCTTGCGTTTTTCGTTGAAGCCGCACAACCGGTCTATCTCCTTGAGGAACTGCGTGTACGGCACGTTGTACTGAATGAAGGCTTCGACGCTGCCCGGGAACGCGTTGATCAGCAGCCAGCCCAGCCAGAGCGGGATGGTGATGGGGGGCCTTGAACAGGCCGTAGGGCTTCGCCAACCTACGTCGAAGCCCCGCATACCAGTCTCGGTAAGGTTGCTGTCTCTTGCCAACGGCATCGTCGTGGCGGCACCTGCGCGGGTTTAGGCAGATTTTCAAGACCTCGTTCCATGAAAACTTGAAGATAGGACCAGAGGGACTTGGCTGACCGATCTCCGTCAAATAGACCGAGATTTCCGCAAGCCGCACAGATCTCGGTCGGCGGATCCATGCTGTGGTCCACGCCGATGAGATACAGCGGGTGCCGGCTTGCGTAGCCACTTGCAGACACAATGGGAACGTACCCTGCCACGGCTTCGAGGTGATTCCAGTCGAGTACGTGGAGACGCTTCTGCCGCGGGTATATGAAGTAGAGTTTTCGGGTGCCTCGATGAATGCGAATAAAGGCGCCGCGACTCCGATGAGCCCCGCTGGCTAAGTAAAAAATAAAGGCCATGCCAATCGATACTGGTAGCCCGGAGAGCATAACCAAGATTGTATCTGGCTCTATGCTTGCGGGGCCGAGGGCGAATATGCCCAATACAACTGCGAAGATGAAAACAACGACGGACATTCCAATGAAGCCGGCAGCTCCGCTTTGCGTGCAATTTGCATAAGTTTCAAGTTCGATACACCTATCGTTAATCCGTCGCACCCCATCGGGTTGAGGGGTTTCTTCCGTAGCCGATCTCGATACAGTGGCGTTCCACCAACGCGCAGGCTGTTTGGTAGACGCTTGATCAGATTGGCTGTCCTATCCACGGCAACACTTCATGGCTCAATGCGCTCCCCGTTCACGCGGATAACCGGCGTGCGCTTCTCGTCGAAACCGCATAGCCGGTCGATCTCCTTGGGAAACTGCGTGTACGGCACGTTGTACTGGATGAAGGCTTCGACGCTGTCCGGAAATGCGTTGATGAGCAGCCAGCCCAACCAGAGCGGAATGGTGATGGGGGCCTTGAGCAGGCCGTAGGGCTTTGCCAACCTACCTCGCAGCCCCGTATACCAGTCTCGGTAGGGTTGCTGCGTCTCTTGCCACCGGCTTCGTCGTGGCTGGAGCGGCGCGGGCTTGGGTAGGCCCTCAGGACCTCGCTCCATGAAGGCTTGCAGATAAGACCAGAGCGCCCTGGCTGACCGGTCACCATCGAACATACCGAGGTTGCCACAGGCCGCACAGATCTCGGCGGGCGGATCCATAGCGTAGTCGATGCCGATCAAATACAGTGGATGTCGGGAAGTATTAATGCTGCCGGTAAAGGTCGGGATATACCCAGCTAAGGCCTCGATGCTATCCCAGTCGAGTACGTGGAGGTGTGTCTGCCGGGGGTAAATGAAGTAAGCCTTTCGAGTTTCTCTATGGATGCGAATATAGCCTCCACGACTCCGATGGGCACCACTTGTGAAGTAAAAAAAGAGAACTATAGAAGGTAAAACCGGAGCAATAAGTGCGAAGGTTAGAAGTGTTTGTTCAGTTATCTTATCTCTATCCGCAACTGCCAATATCAGTAGCAGAGCGGATGCGGTCACGAGAATGGACATTCCAATATGACCAGCGATACTGCTCTGCGTAAAGTTAGCGTAGGTCTCAAGTTCGATACACTGTTTGCTGACCCGCCGCACTCCATCGGGTTGTGGCAATTCTCCAGAGGGGGGAGCTTTATATAGAGGCGTTCCACCGAGGCGTAGGCTTCTTGGAAGACGTTTAATTTCAGTTGTCATTTGGTGCTCCAACGGGTTCAAGCTTGGAAGAGTCAATCGGATCGGTAAACCATCCCCCCGATGTGAATACCAACGGTGTCGGCGCGTCAGGTTGCAACAATGCCAAACCGGGTTGTTGCTCCGGATCCGGAAAGTACAGATATTCCAAGTCCACCTTGGCATCCTCATGCATTTGAATCGACCAGCCACATTCCTTTCCAGTGCCACCTAACGGTGTAACCAAACACTCACGACGGTAGTCTATAGGGCTGCTTTCAGCGGAGTGGATAATGGGCCCATTGACTCGGGAAAGCTTGTTGCCGCGCAGACTGAAGGCTAACCTTGTTTGGAATTTATCTCCTGGCACATCGTTTGTTCCGGGGAGTTGGCAACTGATGCGAAGTGTACCCACTGAGTATCCGGGGGCTTTGTCCCACTCAGGCGTCAGGCGCGGGCGATAGTACAAACTATGTACAGCATCCAACTCCTCACGATTGTTGTAATGGCGGCTGTCAATCCCCCACGCGCTGTGCTTAAGCCATCTCTCCACAGGGCCATGTTTGGTCATGTCTGCCCCAAACGCAAACCCAATAACAAGTACGACGGCGATACCCGCAACAACGGCCCAGCCCCCCGGAGTCAGGCCAAGCACTATAGCGGCTGCTCCACCACCTGAAACAGTCAAGGCGGTGGCTGTGCCTCCTGCCCAGGTCGCAACCGTCAGCAGGCCGCCGGCCATGGCTGAGCTGACCAACATCCAACCTTGTTCTGGGTTACTTTCACCAAATGCAGCGGCCGCCCTAATTGCATCCGCAACTGCTGTGATGCCGACTCCCCCAGCACCGAAGATAGCTACCCCACGTTTGGCGGCAAGTATCTTCATGCTATTCGCTAAAGCGGTATTGCCACGCGCTTTAGCTGATATAACAGTGACGGCTGCGCTAGTTTCTATTCCAGCGCCAACAAGAGAGTAAAGGGCTCCAACAACTGCCGCAGTATTTGCCGCCTTATTTTCCGTCGAATTCCACGCTTTTAGTGAATTATTCATTCCCTTAAGCGCAAGGAAGCCTCCTAATCCAGTGAAGAAGTGCCCTCCGGGGCCACGTATCCGATTCATCGCGTTAATGAACGGATTGCCTTCCATATGAATAGCCCGTGCCGGTGGCAGCGCAGGCCGCTCTGCCGGCGCGCGGTCAAGTTCGCGGTATGTGGTTTCACCAACCTTGACCCAGTCGTACACCAGAACACGAGTAAGTACATCGGCCTGGTTGATTTTCGGCGGTGGCATTTTCCAGCCGCGCGAGCGCTCGGCACCGAGCGTTTGGTAACCTTGGAATTCATAGGCGGCACGCTGCAGATCCACCAAGCGGACATCATATACAACGATGGTTGCGTTGGCTCTGATCTCCATCACATGTCGCAGACGTCGTACCAGGACGTCTGCTTGCTTTGCTTCCGGTAGCACCTGCAACAATCCAATCAGCGCATTGGTGGCGGGAGCGATAACATGCTCTTCCATAAACTTGTCCATTACATCAAACATGTTTTTGGCAATATCGCCGGTGCTGGACTTCAACCGAGCCAACAGGATTTCGCTGCCATTGGCAAGTGCCAGCCAATAGGGGCTTTTGTCCGCAGGCTTGGCGATCAGGTCATCCATCACCTTGCCGCCCTCCTTGGTGTGAACCAAGCCGCCAATACACTGGAAGACTGCATTCTCATAGTCGCGTGCGTTGTGGATCACGGTAAGATCAAAACACCTCAGTGCTTTGCCCAACAGCTTCTCTTGGTCGATGAGTTGCACCCAGGCGATGGAATCGTTCACCGCTGTGGCAATGGTTTTCTCAAACTCTTTGATCTTCTTGGAGTAGGTCTCGGGAAACAATGTCGCGCCGGCATAGTTCACAAGATTGCGTTGCTTGGCTAGGGCTTTGGCCGAATCTGGGGAACTGGCCGCCTGCTTCTTCATGGCCTCAAAATAGTTGGTAATGAGAATCCCACTCTGCAACTTGTGTGCATTTTGCCCGGCATACTTGGTCTTGCTCGCGACCGCCTCCGTGACCAGATAGTGCAACTCACTTGCAATCCCGATCGGATCTTGCAACGTGACCGCCAGAGGCGTGATTTCCATGCGCGGTTGCAAAGCGATGTACATGTTGCCCAAGATGTTATTGCTGTTGGGCGCTCCTTCGGTAAAGCGGATTTCGCTCCATCCGTAGTGCATCGGTACGCCGTAAACGGCGGGCGCGAGCAGTTCGAGCGTTGAGCTGCCAAGCAGTGCTGCATTGAAAACGTGCTTTTGCCCGGCGCCTCCGGCAGGCATGCACTTGGTGGCCAATGTGTCGCGTAGACCGTCCTTATTGGTTTCGACCTGCCAGAGTGTGCGATGGGTAAGCAGCGTGTCACTTACCAACAGGTAGACGGTCTCTGCGGTTTTGCTCTCCGGAGCAAGTAGATAGGGTTTGGCACCGGCTGTATCGGGCCGGGTGTGCCGACCTGGTGTAGCATCTTTGTCATCAGACCGGTCCCACCAAATACGGGCAAATCGCACATCCTCGGTAACTTGATAGTGTTGTGTCCACATACGGTCATTCTCGAAATAGCAGAGGTAGACGTAGGTGCCTGGGCGCAGCACGCGCAAACCATAGGCCTTAGTACCTGTGAGAGCGGGATACCCCTCGGTACTCAGCGTGGGGAATATGCTTTTATCGAGGGCTCTATCCGCGATGCCATAGCGCATCGGGTAGACAGGAACACACCGCTCACACGGTAGTGGCGAGATTGCAGCGGCCAGTTGCTTCTCGTTGGGGCGGTTGGGGCCCAGGGCATTTTTATGGGGCGTCGTCATATGGGTTCCTTCAAGCTCTTGCGGTGGCGAGTGCCGTCAGCCGCGCTTCGGCGTCAAGCAACCGCTGTTTCCCTTGCACCTGTCTTTTTAAAAAGATGTCACGCAATGCAGCATCCTTGGCGAAGAACTCATGCGGGTACTGGAAGCGAAGTTCCACATAGTGGCGAACGTCGCGCTCAGCGGTTAGCGCTAGTTGATCAGCCGCCTCACGCACGAACAGGTTGAGATGCCGCCAGAGCGTGGGTTCGTTTTCAGGATTGCTGTAGGCCGGGATTCTTTGACGGAATTCGCGCACGCAATCGCGCATGAACCACGCGAGGCTGGCATGGTTGAGCGCGTCTTCGTCATCTAGTGTCAATACGATGGGTTTTTCTGCAACCGATGGGGACCGATTGGTCACCGGTGCATCGGCAGATAACCACTCGCCTGATTGCCCTGCACCCACATACCAGATGAAACGCTGGATGGGACCGAACAGGCCAGATAGACGCTCCTCCGGCAACCCCTCACAGAGTTCTTCGAGGACACGCGGAGCATGAAGGCTGAAACCGATCGGATGCCCATCGGACCCGGTCAACTGGTTCAAGTGCTGGAGATGAGCTACGAGGCTATCGCTATCATTGGGGCTTAGTAGGATCAGTCCTGCCTGTTGGCTAAGCCAGTGGTCAAGCGCAAAGGTGTACAGTGCCTCGTCGAGTGGCACCAGCAAGGGGCCCTGGCGATAGCCAGGGGAACTGTACTCCCAAGCTGTATCGCGCCAAATCCAACGAAAATCAAAGCTCTTGGTGATCGTGAGCACGTCTTCCTCAAGCGTTTCGCTATGCGTGCCGTTCAGGCAAAGCCAAGGGCGAGCACCTTGTTGTAGCGAGGTCCAGCTTGTGCTGGGCAATGCCTTCACTACTTGGCGTGACCACATCGATTGCTCGATCGCCGTTTTCATCAAGCTGCTCCCTTCCCGCAAGGACACGGCTGGCGCGGACAAGAGCCATCGGCACGCATAGCGCACGCACGGACCATACTTTGTCCAGCCCGAGGCGCTGCGGACAGGGCGAGTACATTCCCCGTTCCACTGCCAGGTTTACTCATGGGTCCCTTCACCAGAATGGAGATGGCATCCAGCGTGATACCGGAACCGTCGATGCGGATGGTCCCTCCCGGCCCCTTAATAGAAAGATTCTCAACGGCCTGGATCTCATAGACCTTAGTGCGGTGGCGAATGGCCTGGCCGGCCTGCAGCTCGGAGTGCCCCTCAACGGTGTGCTCCTGATGCCCGCCGATGCTCACCCAGTGGTTGGCCGCGGTCTTGTCGCGGCGGTTATTGCCGACCTCTTCGGTGCGGTCCTTGCCGGTGTGGAGGGTGTGGTTGCGGCCGACG
>NZ_JBXAPG010000030.1:0-95063 GCF_058803765.1 Burkholderia sp. GW821-FHT14F03 | reverse complement strand
GTTGCGGGGACAGGATTTGAACCTGTGACCTTCGGGTTATGAGCCCGACGAGCTGCCAGACTGCTCCACCCCGCGTCAGAGAAACAAGACTATACCTCTTTTAAGCGGAAACATCAAATTTTCATCGACGTGCCATGAAAACATGACCGCACGCTCACGGCCGACCATCGCGCCTCGCTCGAATCCCTTCTCCCCCACGAACGAAAGCAGCATGCATGATCGCGACGCAGATCCCCGCCAGCCCTACCGTCCCGCGCGGACGGAACCGCCGCCCGCCGCGCGACGCGCTGGTACACTGCGGCTCGTCAACGCTCGTGGATTGCGCGCGGCGCCACGTCCGCCGGCGTCGCAGCCGTGCGCGGCGCGACAGCCTCGATGCGGCTGCCGATCCACGTCGCGCGCCACGCTCTCTCCGGCAAGGAATCGAATATCGTGAAAATCGCCACCTGGAACGTCAACTCCCTGAACGTACGCAAGCAGCACGTGCTCGACTGGCTCGCGCAAAGCCAGACCGACGTGCTGTGCCTGCAGGAACTGAAGCTGCCCGACGAGAAATACCCGCGCGAGGAACTGGAAGCCGCCGGTTATCGCAGCTGGTTCGCCGGCCAGAAGACCTACAACGGCGTTGCGATCATCGCGCGCGATTCGCTGCCGTTCGACGAATCCGACGTCGTGCGCAACATCCCCGGCTTCGAGGATCCGCAGCAGCGCGTGATCGCCGTCACGGTCGGCGGCGTGCGCATCATCTCCGCCTACTTCCCGAACGGCCAGGCACTCGACTCCGACAAGTTCGTCTACAAGCTGCAATGGCTCGATGCGCTGCAGACCTGGCTCGCCGGCGAACTGCAGCGCCATCCGAAACTCGCGCTGCTGGGCGACTACAACATCGCCCCCGAGGATCGCGACGTGCACGACCCGGCCAAGTGGGAAGGCCAGAATCTCGTGTCGCCGCAGGAGCGCGCACATTTCGCGAAGCTCCTCGAACAGGGCTTCGTCGATGCATTCCGGCGCTTCGAGCAGCCGGACAAGAGCTTCAGCTGGTGGGACTACCGGATGTTCGGGTTCCGCCGCAACGCGGGGCTGCGGATCGACCACATCCTGCTGTCGCCGGCGCTGGCCGCGACCTGCACCGCGTGCGAGATCGATCGCGTGCCGCGCACCTGGGAACAGCCGTCCGACCACACCCCCGTGTTCGCGCTCGTCGAGTAAGTGCGCGCCCGCGCGCCGCGTCAGACGCGCGGCGCGGCGGGCCCCAGCTGCGCCCACAGGAAGCCGAACTCGGCCGCGTTGTCCTCCGCCCGCGCGAGATCGTCGGCGCTGCCGTGCCCGCCGTCGGTGTTCTCCCAGTACCACACCCGCTCGTGCCCCTGCGCCCGCATGCGCGCGGCCATCTTGCGCGCGTGCGCCGGATGCACGCGGTCGTCGCGCGTCGAGGTCGTGAGCAGCAGCGGCGGATACGCGACGCCCGCCGCGACCCGGTGATACGGCGAGTACGCGGCAAGCGCGGCCGCCTCGTCCGGATCGTCCGGGTCGCCATACTCGTCGAGCCACGCCGACCCCGCGTGCAGCAGCGGATAGCGCTGCATGTCGAGCAGCGGCACCTGGCACAGCACCGCGCCGAACAGCTCGGGCCGCTGCACCATGCAGGCCCCCACCAGCAGCCCGCCGTTGCTGCCGCCCTCGATGCCGAGCTGCGCGGCCGTCGTCACGCCGTCCGCGATCAGTTGCTCGGCGATCGCGATGAAATCGTCGAACGCGCATTGACGGTGCTCGCGCTGCGCGTCGAGATGCCAGTCCGGACCGAACTCGCCGCCGCCCCGGATGTGCGCGAACACCGCAACGCCGCCCTGCTCGAGCCAGCCGATCCCGAGACCGTCGCTGTAGGCCGCGAGATTCGGCAGCGCGAAGCCGCCGTAGCCGGCCAGGAGACACGGCCGCGCGGTGCGCGCCGCGCCCTCCAGCGCGTCGCGCGGGCCGATCAGCGTATACGGCACCGGCGTGCCGTCGCGCGAGCGCGCATGCGCGCGCCGCACCACGAGCCCGGCCGCGTCGAATTGCACGGGCGGCCGGTCGAGCAGCACGCGCCGCGCGGGCGCATCGTCCGCGAGATCGGCAAGCCAGCATTCGGGCGGATTCAGATAGGTGTCGATGTCGACATAAACTTCGTCGTTCAGCAGCGACTCGATCGGCTCGACGCCGATCTGCGCGCCCGCCGGGCCGTCGAACGGCCGCGATCGCCACGACCAGCCGCCCGCGTCGTCGCACAGCGGCTGCCACAGCTCGGTGCGGCTGTCGACGTCGTCGAGCCAGCTCGCGAGCAGGTAGTGGCGCGTCGCGGTCCAGGTGCAGGCCGAGGTCGATGCGCTCGGCGAGAACAGCGTGAAGCAGTCGCGCGCGCCCGCGAGGAACGCGTCCTCGCGGATCGCGAGCAGCGCGCCGCCCGGATGGCGCACGCCGCCGCAGGTCCAGTCGAGACGCGGCTCGAACACGAGCCAGCCGCGCCAATGGCCGATCCCGACGTGCGACGGCACGTCGTAGCGCGCCCACGCGCCGTCGGCGTCGAGCCGATAGGTATGCACGTCGAAGAAATCGACGCTGCGCCATGCCACGTGCCGCGCGTCGACCGGATCGAAGCTCGCGCCGGCCGAGATGTCCTCGTACTCGCCGCGGAACACCACGGGCGCCTGCGCGAGCGCCGCGCCGCGGGCCCAGCGCCGCACCTCGAACGGATAGCCGGAACGCGTGAGCGACGCGTCGCCGCGATCCCAGCTCGCGTAAACCGTATCGCGATCGATCCAGTCGAGCGTGTGATGGCCCGGGGTGTCGATCGTGAAGCCGTCGGCCACGAAACGGCGCTGCGTCAGATCGAACTCGCGCACGACGACCGCATCCGAGCCGCCCGGCGACAACGACAGCAGCGCGCGGCCGCCGTCGGGATACAGGATCGCGTGCCCCTCGAACACCCACGGCTCGCCCTCTTCCTCGCCCAGCGCATCGATGTCGAGCAGCGTCTCCCACACGGGCGCGCCGGCGCGCCAGTCCGCCCACGGCGCGCGCCGCCACACGCCTTTCGGATGGCGGTCGTCCTGCAGCAGGTCATAGGCCCACGACTGCCAGCGCTCCGGAATCACCGGCGCGTCGCGCGGCAGATAGGCGCGCGCGAGGCGGTCGGCCAGCGCGCGCCATGCCGCGCCGTCGCGCCACGCCGCGCGGGTGCGCGCATTCTGCGCGTCGACCCATTCGCGGGCGCGCGGGCTGTCGAGGTCTTCGAGGAACAGGAAGGGGTCGGGCGTCGCCGGCCACACGGAGGAAGCGGACATCGTGGTATCGGGTTGCGTCAAACCCCGATTATGCCCGGCTCCGTGCGGCCGTCGCGTCTCACGATTCGAGACGCAGCTCCTGGATCTTGCGCGTGATGGTGTTGCGGCCGATGCCGAGCCGCTCGGCGGCCTCGACCTTGCGTCCGCGCGTGAAGTCGAGCGCCTCGCGGATCACCGCGGCCTCGAAGCGACGCGCGAGCGCATCCATCACATCGGCCGAGTTCTCGCGCAACAGGCGCGCCACCTCGGTGCGCAGGCCATGCTCCCATACCGGATGGCCCGGCGCCGCGCCGTTCACGGACGCATCCCCCACGACCATCGCGTGCGCCGCGCCGGGCAACTCGCCGTGCGCGGGCGCGCCCGGCGTCGCCAGCGCGGGGGCGCCCGCGCCGGACATCGCGAACCCGTCGCCGGACGCGTACACCGGCATCAAATCGGGCGGCAGGTCCTTGATCTCGACCGTCTGCGCGGGCGCCATCACGGTCAGCCAGTTCGTGAGATTCTCGAGCTGCCGCACGTTGCCCGGGAACGGCAGCGAACTCAGGTGGAGCAGCGCCTCGTCCGACACGCGCTTCGGCTCGACGCCGAGATCACGCGCGCTCTTCTGCAGGAAGTGACGCATCAGCAGCGGGATGTCCTCGCTGCGCTCGCGCAGCGCCGGCAAGCGCAGGCGGATCACGTTGAGCCGATGGTAGAGATCCTCGCGGAACAGGCCCTGCCGCACCCGCGCCTCGAGATTCTGGTGGGTCGCGGCGATCACGCGCACGTTTGCGCGCAAGGGATTGTGTCCGCCGACCCGGTAGAACTGGCCGTCCGACAGCACGCGCAACAGACGCGTCTGCAGATCGAACGGCATGTCGCCGATTTCGTCGAGGAACAGCGTGCCGTTCTCCGCCTGCTCGAAACGGCCCTGGCGCGTCGTCTGCGCGCCCGTGAACGCGCCGCGCTCGTGGCCGAACAGTTCGGATTCGAGCAGATCCTTCGGGATCGCCGCGGTGTTGAGCGCGATGAACGGCCCGCTCGCTCGCGGGCTGTGCCGATGCAGCGCGCGTGCGACCAGCTCCTTGCCGGTGCCCGACTCGCCCGTGATCAGCACGGTCGCGGCCGAATGCGACAGCCGGCCGATCGCGCGGAACATGTCCTGCATCGCGGGCGCCTGGCCCAGCATCTCGGGCGCCTCGGCGGGCCGATCGTCGTCGGGCACGCCCGCGCGCAGGCTCTCCTCGACCGCGCGCCGGATCAGCTCGACCGCCTTGTCGACGTCGAACGGTTTCGCCAGATACTCGAACGCGCCGCCCTGGAACGCCGCCACCGCGCTGTCGAGGTCCGAGAACGCGGTCATGATGATCACCGGCAGCGCCGGCAGCCGCTCGCGCACCGCCTGCAGCAGTTCGAGCCCGGAGCCGCCCGGCATCCGGATGTCGGACACCAGCACCTGCGGCGTTTCCTGGTCGAACGCATGCAGCGCGTCGCGCACGTTGGCGAAGCTGCGCGTCGCGAAGCTCTCCCGCGCAAGCGCCTTTTCGAGCACCCAGCGGATCGATTGGTCGTCGTCTACTATCCAGATCGGCTTCATAGGTCGGTCAAAAGGATGGGGGAATCTGGGCCGCCGCTCAATGGTCGAGCGGCAGCAGAATCTGAAATTCGGTGCGCCCCGGGCGGCTCTCCGCCTCGATCACGCCGTCGTGCTGCTGAACGAAGGTCTGCGCGAGCGTGAGCCCGAGCCCGCTGCCGTCCTCGCGCCCGGACACGAGCGGATAGAACACCCGGTCGCGGATGTCCTCGGGAATCCCCGGGCCGTTGTCGATCACGCGCAGGTCCAGCGCGAGCCGGTACAGGCGCTTCGCGATCGTCACCTTGCGCGCGACGCGGGTGCGCAGCTCGATGCGCGCGTCGCCCTGCGCGATCCGCTCGCGCAGCGCCTGCGCCGCGTTGCGCACGATGTTCAGCAGCGCCTGGATCAGTTGCTCCTTGTCGCCGCGCAAGTCGGGCACGCTGACGTCGTAGTCGCGCTCGATCGTGAGCCCGCGCGGGAATTCCGCGAGCATCACCGCGCGCACGCGCTCGCACACCTCGTGGATGTTCACATCGCCGACGATGTGCGGATGTCGGTGCGGCTCCAGCAGCCGGTCGACCAGCGTCTGCAGCCGGTCCGATTCCTTGATGATGACCTGCGTGTACTCGCGCAGCTCGCCGCGCTCGCGCTCGCTCAGCTCGAATTCGAGCAGCTGCGCCGCGCCGCGGATGCCGCCGAGCGGATTCTTGATCTCATGCGCGAGATTGCGGATCAGCTGCTTGTTGACCGCCGTGAGGTCGTGGATCCGTTCCTCGCGGTCGGTGCGCGACTGCCGTTCGTTCTCGAACAGCTCGACGAGCACGTAGTCCTGCGCGCCCTCCAGGAAGCCGACGATCGCATGCACGTGCAGCGGCTCGCGCCCCGGCCGATCGAGCACGGTGTCGAGGTGGGTCGCGTGAAAACGCTCCTCGCCGATCGCGGTGATGGTGGTCGCCAGCTCGCCCGCGTTCGGAAAAATCTCGCCCCACGGCTTCTGCGCGAGCTGCCGCCGCGAGATGTCGAGCATCGCCTCGGCCGACGGATTCGCGAACGCGATCCGCAGCGTGCGGCGGTCGAGCACCAGCACGACGGTCGGCAGCGCTTCCAGTCCCGTCAGGAGCCCGGAGCGCACCAGCCGGTCGTCGTCCGACAGACGCTCCGGCTGGCCGGCCCGGGCCTTGATCAGATTCTTCAGAACCATCTTGCTTGGATGCCGTGTCAAAAATTATGTCCTGGCCGGCGAACAAAAAAGGGACGGCTGGACGCCGTCCCCTTGTCAAGCCGCGGCGCGCGCCCGTGGAACCGTGCCGCGGACACGCGCCGGCGACGCGGCGCTTCGTGCGCTGAGGTGACGAAGCGCCATCGCCGCTTACAGCGAGTAGTACATCTCGAACTCGATCGGGTGCGTCGTCATGCGGAACTTCGCCAGCTCCTGTTCCTTGAGGCCCAGGTACGCATCGATCATGGCGTCCGTGAACACACCGCCGCGCGTCAGGAACTCGCGATCCTTGTCGAGCGCCTCGAGCGCCTGGTCGAGGCCTGCGCACACGGTCGGGATCTTGGCATCCTCTTCCGGCGGCAGGTCGTACAGGTTCTTGTCGGCGGCTTCGCCCGGATGGATCTTGTTCTGGATGCCGTCGAGACCCGCCATCATCAGCGCCGTGAAGCACAGGTACGGGTTCGCCATCGGGTCCGGGAAGCGCGTCTCGATGCGGCGGCCCTTCGGGTTCGACACGTGCGGAATGCGGATCGACGCCGAGCGGTTGCGCGCGGAGTACGCGAGCTTCACGGGCGCCTCGAAGTGCGGCACGAGGCGCTTGTACGAGTTGGTCGTCGGGTTCGTGATCGCGTTCAGCGCGCGCGCGTGCTTGATGATCCCGCCGATGTAGAACAGCGCGAGTTCCGACAGGCCGGCGTAGCCGTTGCCCGCGAACAGGTTCTGGCCGTCCTTCCAGATCGACTGGTGCACGTGCATGCCCGAGCCGTTGTCGCCGACGACGGGCTTCGGCATGAAGGTCGCCGTCTTGCCGTACGAGTGCGCGACGTTATGGATGATGTACTTCGACCATTGCGTCCAGTCGGCGCGCTCGACCAGCGTCGAGAACTTCGTGCCGATCTCGTTCTGGCCCTGGCCCGCCACCTCGTGGTGGTGCACCTCGACCGGGATGCCGATCTGTTCGAGCAGCAGACACATTTCCGAACGCATGTCCTGGAACGCATCGACCGGCGCGACCGGGAAATAGCCGCCCTTCACGCCCGGACGGTGGCCGGTGTTGCCGCCTTCGAATTCCTTGCCCGACGACCACGGCGCTTCTTCCGAATTGATCTTCACGAAGCAGCCCGACATGTCGGTATTCCACTGCACCGAATCGAAGATGAAGAATTCCGGCTCCGGACCGAAGTACGCGGTGTCGCCGATGCCCGTGCTCTTCAGGTAGGCTTCCGCGCGCTTCGCGAGCGAACGCGGATCGCGCTCGTAGCCCTTGCCGTCCGCCGGCTCGACCACGTCGCAGGTCAGCACGAGCGTCGATTCCTCGTAGAACGGGTCGACGAACGCCGCGTTCGGATCCGGCATGAGCAGCATGTCCGACGCTTCGATGCCCTTCCAGCCTGCGATCGACGAGCCGTCGAACGCATGACCGCTTTCGAACTTGTCTTCGTCAAACGCCGACACCGGCACCGACACGTGCTGTTCCTTGCCGCGCGTATCGGTGAAGCGGAAATCGACAAACTTGACGTCCTCGTCCTTCACGAGCTGCATGACGTCGGCGACGGTTTTACTCATAACCTCTTCTCCTGATTGAACAAATTCGGCGGACTGGGACCGCCTCGTTAAGCGAGCTGCTCGGCGCAGCGTGCGATGTGCCGCGTACAACCGATTCGACTGGAACTTGTATAGCAGCTTCCGTGCCATGCATGCGCCAGATCGGCGCGACGCGTGCCGGCCCGCGTCCGGACAAGGGGCGCGGCGCGCGCTTTCGGGGCTTGCGGCCGACGGGCCGCCCATTCGGCGCACCCATCCGGTGCGCGCCATCGACCCCCTTCCATGGCGAGCCCCGATTTGGTGCCAACGCGCTATTTTGCACCATCTTGGTGAGATTCGGGCATCCGGCCGGTCCGGACGGACGCCGGGCATCGCGCACGGCGCGACGCGCTAGAATGCTTTTTTGACTCGCAGGAGACCTCCCGCCATGAGTACGCTTGAACAGCTGTATGCGCATGCCGAGCAGCGCCGCACGGCGAACCAGCTGAATTACGCGGGCGCGCTGTCGCCCGCCGAGGCGTTCGAGCTGCTGCAGCTCGAACCGGGCGCCCGCCTCGTCGACGTGCGCACGCGCGCGGAACTGGATTGGGTCGGCCGCCCGCTCATCGGCGACGGCCAGTACGTGCACCTCGAATGGACGCGCTATCCGGGCGGCGTGCCGAACCCGGAATTCCTCGCGCAGCTGCAGGCGGCGGTCACGCCGGAGACGCCGGTGCTGTTCCTGTGCCGCAGCGCGGCGCGTTCGAAGCTGGCCGCGGTCGCCGCCGCGCAGGCGGGCTTCGTCAAGGCCTTCGACCTGCTGGAGGGCTTCGAGGGCGCGAAAGACGGCCAGGGACATCGGAAGACGGTCGAGGGCTGGTGCTACCACAAGCTGCCTTGGATCGGCGCATGACATGCGCGGCGCCTCATCGTCCGTCCAGGCGATGACGCCATGATGAACGGGCCGCCCTGGGGCGGCCCGTCTCGCATCCGGGGCGGCCGGCCGCCCTGCACCGGCCGTTCAGCCGGCCACCGGCGGTTCCGGCTCGACGATGTCGCCGCCCAGCTGGTGCACGCCTTCGCGCAGCTTCACATAGGCGGCCGCCACCGCCTCGGGCTCCCCTTTCACGCCCAGGTCGATGTGCCGGCGCGCGTAGATGCCGCCGCGCTCCGCATCGCCGACGCTCGGCAGACTGAACACGCGCACGCCGGGAAAATCCCGTTCGATCCGCTCCATCAGCGGCGTCAGCGTCGACTCGGGCAGCTCGAACACGTACAGCGAACGCTCCGCATGCGGGGTGGCGTGATGCAGGTGCGCGTACTTCGTGTCGAGCACCCATTCGATCATCGGCCACGCCATCACCGGGAAGCCCGGCACGAAATGCACCTCGCCCACCGAAAAACCCGGAATCCGGTTGTAGCCGTTCGGAATGATCGACGCGCCGCGCGGAAACACGCCCATGTTCAGACGATGCTGGTTCTCCGCCGAGTCGAAATCGGGCGGCGTCGCCGCATCGGCGTGCATCTCGCGGATCCGCGCCTCGATCAGCACGCGCGCCTCCGGATGCAGCTCCAGCGGCACGTCGAGCGCGGCGGCCGCGCACTGGCGCGTGTGATCGTCCGGGGTCGCGCCGATGCCGCCCGTCGAGAACACGAGGTCGCCCGCCTCGAACGCGCGGCGTAGCGTCGCGGTGATGCGCGCCGGATCGTCGCCGACGTATTCGGCCCAGCCCAGCGCGAGCCCGCGCGCGGCGAGCAGTTCGATGAGCTTCGCCAGGTGCTTGTCATGGCGGCGACCGGACAGGATTTCGTCGCCGATGATGATGATGCCGATGGTCATGCGTGCCTCGTCAGGTCGAAAGGGAAGGTCCGGCGGCGGCCTGCGCGCGCTGGTCCTGCAGCGCGCGCAGGCAGTAGAAGCCGAACCACAGCGCGGAAAACACCAGGATGAACGCGTACACCCAGATCATCGCCGCCGCGACGAACGGAAACAGCACCATCATCCAGATCGACGACACCCAGATGAACGTCGGCACGGTGCCGAGCAGCCCGCTCGCGACGCCGATGCCGATCAGCGGCCAGCGATGGCGGCGCAGCAGCGCGCGCCGCTCGTCGCTGCTCGCGTGCAGCGCGAGCGCGTCGTAGGTCATCACGCGATAGGTGAGCCAGCCCCAGATCACGGGCGGCAGCAGCGCGAAGAACGGCGGAATCAGCCACAGCGGCAAGGTGACGATCAGGAGCACGAGGCTTGCGAGCGCGGCCCCCAGCGAATTGAACACGCTGCCGTACCAGGTGCCGCCCCGCTTCATCTCGAGCGCCGCGAACTGCCGCTTCGACAGGTGGGTGACGACGACCGGCATCGACAGCGTCGCGATCAAGGTCAGCACCGTCAGCACGATCAGCGGAATCGTCGCCGCGACGACCACGAACGGCGCGACCACCGCCTGCAGCTGCGGCGCGCCGATCGCATTGAACAACCGGTACAGCAGCGCGGTGAGCGCGAAGCCGTCGAGCACCGCGCGGGCGCCGTCGATCAGCGGCTGCCAAGCGAACCACAGCACGACGCCCCAGAACACCGCGGCGACGATAAACGGCATGAAGGTGAGCCAGAGCATCCGCGGGTGCAGCGCACTCGCGAGCGCTCGGCCGAAAGAGCGCAGCAGGTCGTTCATGCGGGCCTGTCAGAAAGGGGAAATCGGGACATGCGCAGAAAGGATAAACCACGCCGCGCCCGCGCGCCAAAGGCCGTGCGGTGCGGCAGGGATTGCCGCGCGCAGCGGCGCGGGGCCGGCGCGCGCCGCGCGGGTCAGGCGGACGCCGCGCGCTTCTTCGGCGCGAGCCGCTTCGCGATGCGCACGAACGCGAGGCCGTGCTGCGACCAGAAGCCGTCGCCGTACGACACGCCCTCGTACTGGGCGCGGATGCCGGTCGGCTCGACCGTGCGGTTCCACGACGCGGTGCCGAACAGCATGTCCCACCACGGGAACAGCACGCCGAAGTTGCAGCCGTACTTGGTGCCCTCGTGGCCGTAGCCGACCGCATGGTGACGCCGGTGGAAGATCGGGCTCACGAGCAGGCGCTCGCCGAGCCGGCCGAACGGCAGCTTCGCGTTGGTGTGCTGGATGCTCTGCGCGAAGTTGGTGAGCGCGGTCAGCACGACGTACTGCGACGGCGGCACGCCGATCACGAGCGCGATCACCGCGAAGAAGCACGCCTGGATCACGTCGTCGAGCAAGTGGTTGCGATCGTCGGCCCACAGCGACATCTGCCGCTGGCTGTGATGCACCGCGTGCAGTTCCCACCACACGCCGAAGCGATGCTGCCAGCGGTGATACCAGTAGCCGGCGAAGTCGAGCACGATCAGGTAGATCGCGAACGACACGATCGGCTGCGAGGTGACGCCCGGCCACAGCGCATCGAGGTTGTAGTTCGCGACGCCCTTCAGGCGCAGCCAGGCCTGGAAGTTGTCGAACAGCGGCTGCATCGCGAAGAAGAAGAACAGGCTGAAGATCCCGAGCTTCGCGATCAGCGTGTAGAGGATGTCGACCCGCGCCTCCTTGCGGTTGCGCCAGGCCTCGATCGGCCGCCAGGCCTCGAGCGGGCGCAGCAGCACGTACATCACGACCACCTGCAGCGCGCCGACGATCACCCAGTAGAGCGCGTCGTAGGTGTCCTCGTCGTAGTCCATCAGGTCGAAGCGATACATCAGCGGCTGCACGACGTCGACGTACAGCCAGGTCTGCAGGTTCGACACGAAGCCGTCCAGCGCGGCGGCGATCATATGCAACATGCTGCGCCCTCCGCGTGCATCAGGCGCCGTTCGGCGCCGTCACGGGCGCGCGATCGAAGAAGTAGATGCCGTGCGGGGAGCGCCCCACGGGAATCGTCTGCACCAGCTTGCGGGTCGCGAGGTCGATGATCCCGACCTTCTTCGCGAAGCGGAACGTGACCCACAGCGACTTGCGGTCGGCGGACAGCTCCATGTCGTCCGGCCCCGGCAGGAGGCCCGTGATGTCGCCGACATTGGTCAGCGTGTTCTCGTCGATGATGCTGATGGT
Organism: Burkholderia sp. GW821-FHT14F03; assembly: GCF_058803765.1. Classification (NCBI taxonomy): domain Bacteria; kingdom Pseudomonadati; phylum Pseudomonadota; class Betaproteobacteria; order Burkholderiales; family Burkholderiaceae; genus Burkholderia; species Burkholderia sp. GW821-FHT14F03. The sequence goes on along the minus strand of NZ_JBXAPG010000030.1, from coordinate 83,387 downwards.
GTTCGCCACGCGGTTCGTGACCGCGACGTGGGTGCCGTCGGCGAGCGAGCGGAAGTTGTGCGCGCCCTTGCCGGTCGGGATCGTCTTCACGACCTTCTGGTTGCGCCAGTCGACCACCGCGACGTAATCCGCGCCCGTCATGCCGATCAGCACGTACTTGTCGCCCGGGGTCATCCACAGGCCGGCCGGCACCTTGCCGACCTTCATCTTCCACTTGACGGTCTGCGTGGCCAGGTCGATCGCGGCCAGCTCGCCCGACACCTGCAGCGACACCAGCACGGTCTTGCTGTCCTTCGTGAACGCCAGGTGGCTCGGCATCACCTCGAGCGGCACGCGCTTCGCGAGCTTCACGTCGCGCCCGTCGTAGCTGTAGATGTCCACCCGGTCGAGCCGCAGCCCGGCCGCGACGAACCACTTGCGATCGGGCGAGAAGCCGAGCTGGTACGGATCGTCGATCCCCTCGACGGTGCGCTGCAGCTTGCCCGTCTTCGGATCGAGGAACATCAGGCTGTTCGAAACCGAATTCGCGACGATCAGCGAGCCGTTGTCGGGCGTCGCCATCAGGTGATGCGGCTCCTTGCCGGTCGGCATCGTGCCGATCACCTGGCGTGTGTTCTGGTCAATGAGGGACAACGTCGCTTCGGCCGAATTCAGGACGATCACGTTGTTCGCGAAGGCGGCGACGGGCGCCAGGACTGCTGCGGCCAGCGCGCACGCGCGGCCGAGGGAAAAAAGAGTACGCATGAAGACTCACGTCGTGGAACAACCGTCATTGTAGAACGTCCGGGGGCGCCGCCCGGTTGACGCGCGGCGCCCTGCCCCCGGTTGCATCAACGCTGCATCGATTCCCAGACCTTGTGCAGACGCTTCACAGAGACCGGCATCGGCGTGCGCAGTTCCTGCGCGAACAGAGAAACACGCAGTTCCTCGAGCAGCCAGCGGAACTCCGCGAGCCGCGCGTCCGCGACGCCGCCGCGCTGCGACACCGCGCGCTGGTAGTGCTGCGCGAGCGGCTGCAGGTCGGTCATCTGGCGCGCGTCGCGGGCCGGATCGGCCTTCAGCTTGTCGATCCGCAGCGCGATGCCCTTCAGGTAGCGCGGGAAATGCGCGAGCTGAGGATACGGCGTGTCGATCACGAAGCGCTTGCCGATCAGCGCGCCGAGCTGCGCCTGCATGTCCGCGTGCGGCGCCCCGAACGCCTTGGCCTGTGCGAGCTTCTTCGCGAGCCCCGCGTATTCGGCGAGGATCTGCCCGACGAGGCGCGCGATCTCCTGCGCGAGCAGGTTCAGGCGGCTGCGCCCCTCGTCGCGGCGCGCATGGAAGCTCGCGTCGTCGTCCGGCAGCGGCTCCTGCAGGCAGGCGCGGTCGAGCGCGGTCTCGATCAACTGGTCGCGCAGCGCCTCCTGGGTGCCGAGCGCCATATAGTGCATCGCCATCTCGCGCAGCCCCGGCAGGTTCTTCTCCAGGAACTTGATCGGTTCGCGCAGCTGCAGCCAGAACAACCGCCGCAGCCCCGCGCGATGGATGCGCGCCGCCTCCTCCGGCGAATCGAACACCTCGACGTCGCAGTGCGCGCCGCGATCGACGAGCGCCGGATAACCGAACAAGGTCTGGCCGCGCCGCCGGATCTCCAGCAGCTCGGGCAGCTTGCCGAAGTTCCAGGTCGTCAGGTTTTCGTAAAGTGCGGTCGCACCCGCCTCGGCGCCCGGCGCGCCGGGCGTCGCCGCGCCGCCCGCCGGCGCGGTCTGCGGCCCCGTCGGCTTGCCCGGCGCCGCACGCGCGGGCCGCGCGCCCGGCGCAGGCGCGTCGTCGGCCGTCGCCTCGCCCGCCGGCGCGAGCGTCGCGCTCGCCGCGATCTTCTGGAAATGCTGCTGCGCCTGCGCGCCCAGCTCGGCGCGCAGCTGCGCGAGATTGCGGCCCATCGCGAGCTGGCGGCCGTGCTCGTCGATCACCTTGAAGTTCATGAACAGGTGCGCGGGCAGCGTCTCCAGCTTGAAGTCGCCGCTCTTCATCGCGATCTGGGTCTGCTCGCGCACGTCGGCGATCAGCACCTCGACCAGCCCGCCCGCGCCGAAGCGCGCGCCGGCCGTGCGCTCGACGAAACCCGCCGCATACTCGGGCAGCGGCACGCAGTGGCGGCGCAGCTTCTGCGGCAGCGACTTGAGCAGCAGCTGCACCTTCTCCTTCAGCATGCCCGGCACCAGCCATTCGGCGCGGCGCGCGTCGACCTGGTTCAGCGCGAACAGCGGCACCGCGAGCGTCACGCCGTCGCGCGGCGAGCCCGGCTCGAAGTGATAGCCGAGCGTCATCTCGACGCCGGCCATGGTCGCCCGCTTCGGGAACAGGTCGGTCGTCACGCCCGCCGCCTCGTGGCGCATCAGGTCGTCGCGCGACAGGTACAGCAGGCGCAGCCTGTCCTCGGGCTGGCCGCTCTTCTTCACCTCGTCGCGATACCAGCGCTCGAACGCCGCGCCCGTGTGGATGCCCTCCGGGATCGCCTGGTCGTAGAACGCCTGGATCAGCGCGTCGTCGACCAGCACGTCCTGGCGGCGCGACTTGTGCTCGAGCTGCTCGATGTCGGCGAGCAGCTTGCGGTTGTGCGCGAAGAACGCGAGCTTGGTGTCGAACTCGCCGTCGACGAGCGCGCCGCGGATGAACAGCTCGCGCGCGCGGGCCGGATCCTGGCGGCCGAACGCAACCCGCCGCCGGTGATAGATCGTGAGCCCGTACAGCGTCGCGCGCTCGAACGCGCTCACCTGCGCGGGCCGTTTCTCCCAGTGCGGCTCGGACAGCGATTTCTTCAGCAGGTGCGCGCCGACCTTCTCGACCCACTCCGGTTCGATCTTCGCGATGCAGCGCGCGTACAGGCGGCTCGTCTCGACCAGTTCCGCCGCCATCACCCAGCGCCCCGCCTTCTTGACGAGCGCCGAACCCGGCCACAGGAAGAACTTGATGCCGCGCGCGCCGAGGTAGTGCGGCTCGTCGTCCGCCTTCAGCCCGAGATTGCCGAGCAGGCCCGTCAGCAGCGCGAGGTGGATCTGCTCGAAGGTCGCCTCGGTCTCGTTCAGGCGCCAGCCGTGCTCGCGCACCACGGTCAGGAGCTGCGAATGGACGTCGCGCCACTCGCGCAGCCGCACGTGCGACAGGAAATTCTGGCGGCATGCGTCGATCAGCTGGCGGTTCGACTTCTTGTGCGCCACCGCCTCCTCGAACCACGCCCAGATCCGCAGCCACTGCAGGAACTCGGAGCGCTCGTCCGCGAAGCGCCGGTGCGCCTGGTCGGCCTGCTCCTGCGCCTCGATCGGCCGATCGCGCGGATCCTGCACCGACAGCGCGCTCGCGATCACCAGCACCTCGCGCAGCGCCTGCTGGTCGCGCGCGGCCAGGATCATCCGGCCGACCCGCGGGTCGAGCGGCAGGCGCGCCAGCTCGCGGCCGAGCGGCGTCAGCGCGTTGTCGTCGTCGACCGCGCCCAGCTCGTTGAGCAGTTGGTAGCCGTCGGCGATCGCGCGGCCGGGCGGCGGCTCGATGAACGGGAACGACTCGATCGCCGACAGATGCAGCGACTTCATCCGCAGAATCACGGCCGCCAGCGACGAACGCAGGATCTCCGGATCCGTGAAGCGCTGCCGCGCCTGGAAATCGCTCTCTTCATAGAGGCGAACGCAGACGCCGTCGGCCACCCGGCCGCAACGGCCCGCGCGCTGGTTCGCGGCGGCCTGCGAAATCGACTCGATCTGCAGCTGCTCGACCTTGTTCCGGTACGAATAACGCTTGACCCGCGCGAGGCCGGTGTCGACCACGTAGCGGATCCCCGGCACCGTCAGCGAGGTCTCGGCGACGTTGGTCGCGAGCACGATCCGGCGCGCGTTCGAGGCCTTGAACACGCGCTCCTGCTCCGCCGCCGACAGCCGCGCGAACAGCGGCAGGATCTCGGTGTGCGGCGGGTGGTGCTTGCGCAGCGCCTCGGCCGCGTCGCGGATCTCGCGCTCGCCGGGCAGGAACACCAGCACGTCGCCGGGGCCTTCGCGGCACAGCTCGTCGACCGCGTCGACGATCCCGTCCATCAGGTCGCGCTCGGCCTCGCGCGCGCTCTTCACGCGGTCGCGGCCGGACGCCGCGCCCTCGGCATGGCGCACGGCGGCCGGGCGATCCTCCGCGATCGGCCGGTAGCGCATCTCGACCGGGTACAGGCGGCCGCTCACCTCGATCACCGGCGCGGGCCGCGCGTCGCTGCCGAAATGGCGCGCGAAGCGGTCGGCGTCGATGGTCGCCGAAGTGACGATCAGCTTCAGGTCCGGCCGCCTGGGCAGGATCTGCCGCAGGTAGCCCAGCAGGAAGTCGATGTTCAGGCTGCGTTCGTGCGCCTCGTCGATGATCAGCGTGTCGTAGGCCTTGAGCAGCGGATCTGTCTGGGTCTCGGCGAGCAGGATGCCGTCGGTCATGAGCTTGACGGACGCACCCGGCGCGAGATTGTCGGTGAAGCGCACCTTGTAGCCGACCACCTCGCCGAACGGCGTGCCCAGCTCCTCGGCGATGCGCCGCCCGGTGGACGACGCGGCGAGCCGGCGCGGCTGGGTGTGGCCGATCAGGCCGCCGCCGCCCGCGCCGAGGCCGCGGCCGAGCGCGAGGCAGATCTTCGGCAACTGCGTGGTCTTGCCCGAGCCGGTCTCGCCGCAGACGATCACGACCTGGTGGGCGGCGATCGCCTGCGCGATCTCGTCGCGCTTGCCGGAAACCGGCAGGCTCTCGGGAAACGTGATGGGCGGCACCGGGTTCGGCGCGGCCTTCGGACGGGCCGCGCGCGGAGCCTGGGCGGCGCGCGGCGTCTGACCGGAAGGAGGCTGCGGGCGCGGCTGCCGCGCACGCGGCGCCGGCGCGCCGTCGGGGCGCGGCTCCGCCTGCGCATCTGCCCGCTTTTGTGCGGGGCTTTTGGGTACATTCGACATGGGGGCGCATTATAATCCCGCCCATGAATTCCCAAACCGACCTCCCCACCGCCCAGTCAGGCGTCGACGACGCCGCCGGCCACGCCCAGTTCGTCGACTGGATGCGCTCCGTCGCGCCCTATATCCACAGGTTCCGCAACAGCACGTTCGTGGTCGGTTTCGGCGGCGAAGTCGTGCAGCAGGGCCTCCTCAACGCCCTGGTGTCCGACATCGCGCTGCTGCAGGCGATGGGAATCCAGATCGTGCTGGTGCACGGCTCGCGGCCGCAGGTCGAGGAGCAGCTGAGCCTGCACGGGGTCGAGTCGGCGTTCTCGCACGGCCTGCGCATCACCGACGCGCGCGCGCTCGAATCCGCGAAGGAAGCGGCCGGCGAAGTGCGTCTCGACATCGAGGCGGCGATCAGCCAGGGCCTGCCGAACACGCCGATGGCGCACGCGCACATCAGCGTGGTGTCCGGCAACTTCGTGACCGCGCGCCCGGTCGGGATCCTCGACGGCGTCGACTTCGCGCACACCGGCATCGTCCGCAAGATCGACGCCGAGTCGATCCGCCATTCGCTCGCGAGCCGCAAGCTGGTGCTGCTGTCGCCGCTCGGCTTCTCGCCGACCGGGGAGGCGTTCAACCTGTCGATGGAGGATGTCGCCTCGGCGGCGGCGATCGCGCTGCGCGCCGACAAGATCATCTTCCTGACCGAGACGCCCGGCATCGTCGACGAGACGGGCGAGCTGGTCCGCGAAATGTCGCTCGACGCGGCGGCCGACCTGCTCGACTCCGGCGACCTGCAGGGCGACGACGCGTTCTTCCTGCGCCATTCGATCCGCGCGTGCCGCGGCGGCGTGACCCGGGCGCACCTGATTCCGCAGGCGCTCGACGGCAGCATGCTGCTGGAGCTGTTCCTGCACGACGGCGTGGGCACGATGATCTCGTACGAGAACCTCGAAAGCCTGCGCGAAGCGACGCCGGACGACGTCGGCGGCATCCTGACCCTGATCGAGCCGCTGGAGACGGACGGCACGCTGGTGCGGCGCGGCCGCCACCAGATCGAGCGCGACATCGATCACTTCTCGGTGATCGAGCACGATGGCGTGCTGTTCGGCTGCGCGGCGCTGTATCCGTATCCGCTCGAGAAGATCGGCGAGATGGCCTGCCTGACCGTCGCGCCCGAGGCGCAGGGTTCGGGCGACGGCGAGCGGCTCCTCAAGCGGGTCGAGCAGCGCGCCCGCGCGCGCGGCCTCACGCACATCTTCGTGCTGACGACCCGCACCGAACACTGGTTCCTCAAGCGCGGCTTCGTCAAGGCCACGGTCGACGACCTGCCGGAAGACCGCCGCAAACTCTATAACTGGCAGCGCAAGTCGCTCGTGCTGATGAAGCAGCTCTGAGCGGCGCCGAGCGCCCGCCCTCCCCCAGTCCGATTACAGGAGAAGTACACGATGGCCCGTATGATTCAATGCGCGAAGCTCGGCAAGGAAGCCGAGGGACTCGATTTCCCGCCGCTGCCCGGCGAACTCGGCAAGCGCCTTTATGAAAGCGTCTCGAAGGAAGCCTGGCAGGGCTGGCTCAAGCAGCAGACCATGCTGATCAACGAGAACCGCCTGAACATGGCCGACCCGCGCGCGCGCCAGTACCTGATGAAGCAGACCGAGAAGTATTTCTTCGGCGAAGGCGCGGACCAGGCGTCCGGCTTCGTGCCGCCGCCCCAGGCCTGACCGATCCGGCGGGCCGCGCGCGACGCGCGCTTGCCCGCCCCCTCGCCGCGGCCCGCCCAGGCGGGCGGCTCAGCCGGCTTCCAGCCCCTTGGCCCCGCCGGCCGTGCCCTGCGGCCGCGCCGCCTCCCGCTCCCGCTCCCGCTCCAGTTCCAGCTCGTCCGCCCGCTCCACCGTGGACAGTTCGTTCGCGCGATGGCCGGTGCGCGCGAGCAGCGCCAGCATGCAGGCGAGCGACACGAGCGCATAGAGCGCCGACACGAGCGCGACCGCGCCGATGCCGCCCGTCGCGTTGAGCAGCGCCTGCGCGAGCACCGGCGTGCCGCCGCCGATCAGCAGCGAGCACAGCTGGTAGGACAGCGACAGCCCCGTATAGCGCACGTTGACCGGGAACACCCTGGCGAGCATGCCGCCCACCGCCGCGTAGTACATCGCCGACGGAATCGTCGAGAGCACCATGCCCGCGAGCGCGATCGCATAGGAACGGGTTTCGATCGCGTGGAACATCACGGGCATCAGCACGCACTCGGGAATCAGGATCGCGCACATCGCGCGCCGCATGTCGACCCGCGACACGAGCCACGCGCCGATCGGCTGCACGCAGAACTGCACGATGATCGAGATCGCCAGCATGCCGAGGAAGGTGCTCTGCGCATAGCCGAGCTCCTTGGTTGCCCAGGACAGCGCGAAGGTGCTGCGGAAGTAGGTGACGTGAATCACCGGCAGCGCGCCCGCCGCGAGCAGCACGGTCGGCCAGTGGTGCCGCAGCACCTCGGCGAGCGGCAGCTTCACCGTGCGGTTGCGCTTGAGCACGCGCTGCATGTCGGCCGATTCGACGAGCTTGAGGCGGATCACCATGCCGACGATCACCAGCACCGCCGACAGCAGGAACGGGATACGCCAGCCCCAGCCGACGAAGATGGGCGTCGGCAGCATGCTCAGCGCGAAGAACGCGCCCGTCGCCAGCAGGTTGCCGGCGGGCGAACCCTGCTGCGCGAACGCCGCGTAGAGAATGCTCTTGTGGCGCGGCGCGTTCTCGCTCGCGATCAGCACCGCCCCGCCCCACTCGCCGCCGACCGCGATCCCCTGCAGCACGCGCAGCAGCACGAGACACACGGGCGCCCACGCGCCGATGCGGTCGTAGCCGGGCAACAGGCCGATCGCGGTCGTCGCGAGCCCCATCATCACCAGCGTGATCACGAGCGCCTGCCGGCGGCCGACCCGGTCGCCCAGGTGGCCGAACACGATCCCGCCGATCGGCCGCGCGACGAAACCCGCCCAGAACGTGACGAACGCGAGCAGCGTCGCGACGCCCGGCGCCATCTGCGGCGAGAAGAACACCTTGCCGAACACGAGCGCCGCGGCCGTGCCGTAGATGTAGAAGTCGTACCACTCGATGGTCGTGCCGACGAAGGCGGCGATCGCGGCCCGGCGCGGGGAATTGCCCGGCGCGCGGGGTTCGTGCTGAGGGTTCATGCTTGTCTCCTGGTTGCTGGGGGCGTGGCGCGACTGGTGCGCGCCTTGCCGGGGGGGCCGGTTCGCCGCCGGCCGGCGGCGCCGTCATGGATCGACGGCCGACTCCTTCAGCACGCCCGCGTCGAACAGGCGCCGCTGGGTCGCGGCGTCGATGCCGAGCCCGTCGAGCACCGTGCGCGTGTCGCGACCGAGCGCGGGCGGCGCATCGCGGTAGGTCGCGGGCGTGCGCGACAGCCGGATCGGCGACGCCGTGCCGCGATAACGGCCCAGTTCCACCAGCAGCCCGCGATGCAGCGTATGCGGATCGCGCGCGACCGCATCGACGGTTCGCACGGGGCCGCACGGCACCCCTTCCGCCATCAGCGCGCGCGCCAGCGCATCGCACGGCTGCCCGGCCAGCCTCGCTTCGAGCGCCGCCTTCAGTTCCACGCGATGCGCGCAGCGGCGCGCGTTGTCGACGAAGCGCGGATCGTCCGCGAGCGCCGCCGCGCCGAGATGCGCGCACAGGCGCGCGAACTGGCGATCGTTGCCGACCGCGAGAAACAGCGGCTCGGTCGCGGTGCGATAGCTGTCGTACGGCGCGATGTTCGGATGCGCATTGCCGCTGCGCGCCGGCACGGCGCCCGAGCCGAAATGGTTCGGCAGATGCGGATGCAGCAGGGACACGCCGCAGTCGTACAGCGCGATGTCGATCGATTGCCCCATGCCGCTCTGCGCACGCTCCGCGAGCGCGAGCAGGATGCCCGCGAGCGCATTGAGCCCCGTGACCATGTCGACGATCGGCAAGCCGATGCGCGTCGCCGGGCCGTCACGCTCGCCGTTCACGCTCATCAGGCCCGCCATCGCCTGGATCACCGCGTCGTAGCCGGGCAAGCCGCCGAGCGGACCGTCCGGACCGAAGCCCGTGATCGCGCAATGGATCAGCCGCGGCAGCCGCGGCCGCAGATCGCGTGCGTAGTCCATGCCCCAGCGCGCGAGCGTGCCGGGCTTGAAGTTCTCGACCAGCACGTCGGCGTCGTCCAGCAGGCGCCACAGGATCGCGCGCCCCGCCTCCTGCGACAGATCGACCGCGATCCCGCGCTTGTTGCGGTTCACGCCCATGAAGTACCACGCTGCGTCGTCGAGGAACGGCGGCCCCCAGCCGCGCGTCTCGTCGCCGCCCGGCGGTTCGAGCTTGATCACGTCGGCGCCGTGGTCGGCCAGCGCCTGCGTGCAGTACGGGCCGCCGAGCACGCGGCTCAGGTCGACCACCTTCAGCCCCGCCAGCGCGCCGGGCGGCAGGTGCGCGGAACTCATGCGTTCACCTGTGCGTCGTCGAGAAGGCGCAGCGCCGCGTCCAGCGGCACCGGCCGGTCGCCCAGCAGGAGCGCGCCGGCCTCCGCGTCGGCCGCGCCGTCGCGCGGCGCCAGCGGATCGAGCGGCGACAGCTTGTGACGCAGCACCAGGTGCGCGAGCGCGAGCCGCCGATAGTCGGGCGCGAGCCGCGCCCCTTCGTGCGCCAGCAGGATCGCCGTCGTCGCGTGGTACAGCGCCGACCCGGCGGCGCGCACGCGCGCATCGTCGCCCTGCGTCGCCACGCGCGCCATCAGTTCGCATGCGCGCGCCAGGGCCCGTTCCAGCGCGACCTCGCTCGCGGGTGGCAGGCCCGCGTCCGCGAGCAGCCGCGCCAGGTGCGCGCGCAGCGGTTCGAGCGCCTGCTCGCGCGTGACCGCGCGGGTAATGTCGAGCGCGACGATATTGCTCGTGCCTTCCCAGATCGACCCGAGATGCGCGTCGCGCAGCACCCGCGCGTCGCTCCACTCCTCGATGTAGCCGGTCCCGCCGCGCACCTCCATCGCATCGCCCGCGACGCGGCGCGCGTCGCGGCACGCGCGGAACTTGATCAGCGGCGTGAGAATGCGCACGCAGCGCGCCGCCTGCTCGTCGCCCGCGTCCGCGCGCGGCAGCAGCAGCGCGATCTGGATGAACAGCGAGCGCGCCTGCTCGGCGGGCACGAGCATCTTCAGCAACTGCCGCTGCATCAGCGGCATCTCGATCAGCTTGCGGCCGAACGCCTCGCGGTGCCGTGCGATGTGCAGCGCCTCGGTCAGCGCGCGCCGCATCAGGCCCGCCGCGCGCACGCCGTTCGACAGGCGCGACATGTTGATCATGTCCGCCATCTGGTGGAAGCCGCGCCCGACCTCGCCGATCAGGTAGGCGTGCGCGCCGTCGAGCGTGATCTCGCCGCTCGCCATCGAGCGGCTGCCGAGCTTGTCCTTCAGGCGGACGATGCGGTAGTGATTGCGCGCGCCGTCCGGCAAGGCCTTCGGCAGCAGAAACAGGGCGAGCCCCTTGAGGCCCGACGGCGCGCCGTCGGGACGCGCGAGCACCATCGCGAGATCGGCATCGGCGTTCGAGCAGAACCACTTGTCGCCGTACAGCCGCCACGCCGTCGCGCCGTCCGCGCCGGTTTCGCGCACCGCGCGCGTCTCGATGCGGGCGACGTCCGAGCCCGCCGCCTGCTCGGTCATGAACATCGCGCCCTGGTACAGCGTGTCGAAATCGCGCGACGCGAGCCGCGGCAGGAAACGCTCGACCAACTCCGGCGCGCCGTAGCGGCGCAGCGTGCGGGTCAGCGAATCCGTCATGCTCACCGGACAGCACAGGCCGAACTCGGCCTGCACGAACAGGAAGGTCAGCGCGTACTTGACGAGCGGCGGCGGCGCATCGTCGCGGTGGCTCATCGACGCGAGCCCCAGTTCGGCAAACGCGACGCGCTCGAGCGCGACGTAGTCGGGATGCTTGTCGATGCGCTGCAGCGGTTCGCCGCGCCGCGTGCGGTGCTGCAATTCGGGCGGATGGCGATCCGCGCTCCCGGCCCAGCGATCGAGCTCGTCCGACGCGCGCCGACCCAGCGCATGCAACGTCGGTTCGAGGCGGCGATAGCCCGCGTCGTCGAGGTACAGGCGCAGCAGCGCGGCCAGGTCGGGGTCGGTCGTGAAGAAATTGACGCCGCGGCTGTCGGGGATGTTGTTCGCGCCCGCGGCGAACGCTTCGGTGTTCTCGTGCATGGTGTCGCCTCCTTGTCCGGCCAGCTTAGGAACACCATCGATAAACGTCCAATACAGGATTTATCCGGTACGATAAATAATCCTGATCGATGCAAGCAGGCGGAGGCGGCATGGAACTCAAGCAGTTGCGCTACTTCGTGGCGGTGGCCGAGGAACTGCATTTCGGCCGCGCGGCGAAGCGGCTTTTCATCTCGCAGCCGGCGCTGAGCTTCGACATCCGCAAGTTCGAGGAGGAGCTGGGTGTCGCGCTGCTCGTGCGGACCAGCAAGCGGGTCGCGCTGACCAATGCGGGCGAGGTGCTGCTCGGCGAGGCGCGCCGGTTGTTGCTGCAGGCCGGGGAAGCCGCGCGGCTGACGGTGCGTTCGGCGTCCGGGCTCGGCGGGCGGCTGCGGATCGGCTTCGTCAATTCGATGCTGTACCGCGGCCTGCCGCAGGCGGTGGCGCGCTTCGGCGCGGATCATCCAGGCGTCGAGATCGTGCTGAAGGAAATGAACACGCATGAACAGGTCGACGCGATCCGGCGCGCGCAGATCGATCTCGGCTACGCGCACTGGGGGAGCTTCCCCACTGACATCGCGGCCGAGACGATCTATTCGGAGCCGTTCGAGTGCTGCCTGCCGGCCGGTCATCCGCTCGCGGGCGAGGCGCGGCTCGCGCTCTCGGCGCTCGCGGCCGAGCCGTTCATCCTGTTTCCGCGCGACGTCGCGCCGCATTATCACGACCTGATCATCGCGCAGTGCGTGCAGGCGGGATTCAGCCCGTTGATCCGGCATGAGGCGCGGCTGTGGCAGACGGTGCTGTCGATGGTCGAATTCGGGATGGGGGTCGCGCTCGCGCCGCATGCGCTGCGGAAGGCGCGCGGCGAGCGCGTGTGTTTCGTGTCGCTGCTAGACACGGGATTCGCGTCGCAGACCTTGCAGCTGCGCCGCGCGGATGATGTGGAGCCGGTCGTGGAACGGTTCGCGGGGTATGTGCGGGAAGCGATCGGAGGGCTCGCGCGGGAAGCGTGACGGCATGCGCGGCTTCGCGGCATCCCCGCCCTTCTGCTGCGTGATTGAAAATACTGCTGGATAAAAGTGACGGATTGATTGTAGAATCCCGCTTCTGGTTGCGCCACGGTGCGGTCAGAACCCGCCGCGATGAATTAGTTTCAGAAAGTGCTTTACGAAGTTGGCCAACTCTGACATAATTCAAGGCTCTTTGGGCGGTTAGCTCAGCGGTAGAGCACTGCCTTCACACGGCAGGGGTCACTGGTTCGATCCCAGTACCGCCCACCAAGGATTCATCGGTGTGTGAAGCCCGAAAGATAAAAGGCCCTCAAGCGAAAGCTGAGGGCCTTTTTCTTTGCGCGCAAACCTCGCCGAACACCCTTTGAGGGCGCCGCGAAATTGGCCCAGACAACGATCAACGACTGTCTGGAGCATCCAGTGGCATCAATCTTGAAGCGGGGAAACGATGGGCGCGCGCTCATTCGTCGACGCGCCGCCCCCAACACGCAGGTTTGACACAAAGGCTATAGCCGAAGCCCGGACGCGCCGCATCGAGTCTGAAATGGATCGAGGAACCTTTGTCGGTAGAACGGAAGCGGAGCACAACACGTTTGACGACCTCGCGCAGCGATACACTCAGGAGGCCTCGCCCCATAGGAAAAAGGGTGAGGGGTGACCCGCCAGATCGGCACTTCCGACCCGCACGCCCTTCCGGCACTCAGGTTTTGTCATTCAGCGCGGTGGCGGCAGTGCTGGCAACCCGCTGCCTGACGGGCAAATGCACGGTGAAGGTTGTGCCTCGCCCGGGTTCGCTCTCGACGTCGATGGCGCCCTTATGACGCTCCACGATCCCATGCGACACCGACAGTCCGAGACCGGTGCCTTCGCCGATCGGCTTGGTCGTAAAGAACGGATCGAAAATCCGGCGCTGTACGTCTTGCGACATGCCACTCCCGGTATCGGAAATCGCAATCGCCACCTGGTCGCCCTCCAAGGTCGTCCGAACCGAGATAACACCGCGCCCGACAATAGCCTGCGCCGCGTTGACGAAAAGGTTCATGAACACCTGATTCAATTGCGACGGCAGGCATTCGATCAACGGCAAGTCGCCGAAATCGCGAACCACGTCCGCCTTGTACTTGATCTCGTTATGAACGACGTTCAACGTACTTTCGATGCCGGCATGGATATCGACCATGCTCCAATCGCCGCTGCCAGGACGCGAAAAATCGCGTAGATCCTGCACGATGCGGCGAACACGCGTGGTGCCGTCGATCGACTCGTCGATCAAGGTGATGATCTCGTCCCGAACGAAGTCGATATCGGCGTTTTTCCAGGCATTCAGGAGTGTGTCGCGCGTAGCGGAATCCAGACTGGACATGAGCGTCTCATGAGCCGTCACCACGCCGAGCAGGTCGCGTACCCAGCCACGCAGCGTGTTCAGATTCGAGTTGACGAAGCCGATCGGATTGTTGATTTCGTGCGCGACGCCCGCGGCCAGTTGGCCGATCGAAGCGAGCTTGTCGGATTGCAGCAACTGGACGTGCGTATCCGCCAGCTCGCTCATCAGCCGACGCTGTTCGTCCTTCTCCTGCTCGAGTCTCGCCTGCGCCGACTTGCGCTCCTCGATCTCGCGCTCCATCTTTTCGCGGGTCTGTTGCAGCATCCGGGTCGTCCGCTCGTAACGTTTCAGCGCGCCTTCCAGTTCCGAGGTTCGCTGCTTTACGAGTTCCTCCAGCGTATCCGCCATCCCCCGAAGGAAGGTCGCCCGCGCGTCGAAACGGGAAACCAGCAGCGTTACCACCAGGAGCGCCAGCGTAAACAGCGCAATCGTCGTTGCCAACCACGGCGCATCGATGCCGTTGGCCGCGCCGCATATCGCGTCCGGACCGAAGTTGGCCGCCGCCATCGCTGTGTAGTGCATGCCGCCGATCGCCACGCCCATGACCATCGCAGCGCCGATCCTTCGCACGGTCGCATGTCTTGTATGCTGCGCGCGCAGGGTCTGCGCGATCCACAGTGCCGCCGTGGAGGCCCCGACCGCGATCATGAGCGACGCGGCAAACAGGACCGGGTCGTACGCGATTGCCGGCTGCATGTGCATCGCCGCCATCCCGGTGTAGTGCATGCCGGCGATACCGCCGCCCATCGATGCTCCGCCGACGCACAGGCGGCCCCAGGTCAACAATTCGCGCGTCACAACGCTCAGCGCGAAGTACGACGCGAGTACGGCAAGCAGGAGCGACACGCCGGTCTCGGCGAGGTTATAGCCGAGCGGAATCGGCAGCGAGAACGCCAGCATGCCGACGAAGTGCATCGACCAGATACCCGTTCCCATGGCCGCGGCGCCGCCGCTCAGCCATACGCGCCGCAACTTCGGTTGCTTGAGCAGCGAGATAAAGGCCGTCAAATCGAGCGTTGCATACGACGCCAGCGTCGCAATGCCGAATGACAGCAGAACCAGCCAATGGTTGTACGTACCTTGCATGATCGTAGTCCGAGTCAGAGTGACACAAGGTCGCCACGCCCGGCGATCGACCGCCACGAAGACGGTATCCAATAGCCCCCACCCGCCTCAGCCGGGCTGACCGGCAATTCTCGAGAAGCCGTCCGCTGCCCCGCGCGATGCCTGGATCAGGATCTTGAACGGCGAATCCTCGTGCGCCTCGAAACGGCGGATCAGTTCGATCTGATGGGCCGACATCGCGCTACCCTTGGCCATCAGCAGCACGCCCCGGCGCGTGCGCAGATCATCGGCAAGCCGCATTCCCTCGACCAATCCGGCCGCCGAGACCTCCGATATCGATGCAGCCATGCCGGAAATCACCGGATTTTTCATCAAGGTGATCAAGCGACCAACGACCTGCGGGTCGTAACGGATGCCCGCCTGAGATCGAAGTGCGTCCAGTGCTTGATCGCGGGTATGCTGCACGCCGATATCGCCGTGACACAGCCCGTCGAAATCCCGCGCCACCGCGATGATGCGCGAGCCCAGCGGAATGTCGTTTCCCACGAGGCCATCCGGTATCCCCCGGCCATTGAAGCGCTCAAATTGGTGCCCGATGATCGACGCGACCTGATGCAATTGATCCACAGGTGTCAGAACCATCTGGGCGCGCAACGGGTGCTGGTGGAACAGGTGACGTTCTTCCGTCGACATCTTCGCGATCGGCTTGTGCAATAGCGCGTCGGGCAACGACAATTTGCCTATGCCATGCAACAGGCCGGCGAAATACACCTCCTGTGTCTGCAGCGCGCTCATCTCCAACGACGAGGCGAGATGTTTCGCGATCTCCCCGATCCGCATCGCTTGTCCGCCGCCGCTGCCGCACCGCAGTTCGACCATATTTGCGCAGACCTGCGCCATTGCGGTGAAATTGCTCTTCAGGTCCCGTTGGGCGGCTTCGAGAAACATCACAGTCTGGCCGATCTCCTCGGTACGCGCCCGGACCTGCCGCTCCAATTCGTCATTGAATCGGCGTAGCGTTTCGTTTTGCGTCTGCGTAAGTGCCGCGAGACGCATCGCTTCGGCGCGCAAACGGCGCTGTTCGAGGGCCTGCCCGATCGTCAAAAGCAGATCCTGGTCATCCCAAGGTTTATTCAAATAGCGATAGATCCCACCCTCGTTCACGGCTCGCACAACGGAATCGATCTCCGAGTAGCCAGTCAGCAGGATTCGCATCGTCTCGGGCCACATCGTGCGGCAGCGTGCCAGAAAGTCCGAGCCGTTCATATGTGGCATGCGCATGTCCGATACGATCAGATCGACCTCCGTCGAGGTCAGTAGATCGAGCGCCGCCTCCCCACTCTCCGCCGTTCGCACGTCGTATCGAGCGACTCTTAGAACACGCTTGAGTGCGGACAGAACGTTCGGTTCGTCGTCGACCAGCAGGACCACGGGGGTTGGCGCCGTCTGGCCCGGGATCTGCCCGTCGCTTGCCATTTCATCCAACGGAGGTTCCGGCTTTATTGTTTCATTCATTGTGCGACTCTCCTGGCATGGCCCTCTCATGCGACGCACGACATCGACCACCTATGCGTCTTGATTCGCGAAAACGCCAGCCGATGCCATGTATGAACAGCCCCCATTGGGTAACGGGGCGCCCGCCACCACTCCAGACAATCATGCGTCTATTCAAGCTCAAAAAACGGCCAACAGCCAGTCAAAGCTCATAAGGCAGCTGCAATCGGTCGTCGCGCCTCCTGCAATCGGGGGAAGCGTCGATACCTTTGGTACCGACGTTGCAAGTTACGCTTCCAGTAAGCGTCTCCGCCACTGGGCAAACGTGTGCAGGTGCTGTTTGATCTATCAGTTGCCCTTGGGGGCGCCCTGCGTGCCCGCGCCGACGGCGAACGTCTCCATCTCGATGACCTTGCACCGAATTTCAACCTGCGGAAGCGTGACGGCTGCGGGCAAGCTCAGAACGAAATCGATCGTCGCCACGACATCCTCGACCTGGATCTTCGCCTCGTTCGGGATGCGGCCGTCATTGGTCATGCCGGTATTGACCACACAGGAGCACAGGCAGGTCACGCGCACGTCGAAGGACAACAACTCCTTGTGCAGAGCCTGCGCGTAGCTGATCAACGCGGCCTTGGTCGCCGCATAGACCCCAAGCTTCGGCATGCTCTCCATCCCGGCCATCGGGGAGAGCAGGAAAATCTGTCCGCCACCGTCGAGCCGCATGCGGTTCGCCACGAGATTGGTGACAACCAGCGCGCTGGTGAGGTTGATGTCCACCATGGAGATGACATCCTCGCCGGCAAGGGCCGCCCCCCCTCTTGAAGACCCCGGCCGAACTTACCACCATGGTGATCCGCATCGTGCCGGACAGGGCTTTCGCGACTGCTTCGTGTACCTGATTCGGAAAACGCATGTCCACGCTGAGCAGTTCAATCCTGCAATCCGGGTGCAGGGCGAGGATCTGGGCCCTGGCCCGAGCAAGCCCGGCAGGATCTCGTGCCGACAGAAGCAAGTTCATACCCCTGCCAGCGACATACTTTGCTACTGCCGGGCCAATCCCTCGGCTGCCGCCGGTGACAAGCGCAGGGCACGCGCCATGCAGCCGGCTCGTTCGCCGCGCCGCCCTGGCCGCCGCTGCCGTAAGGCGCGGCCGGGCCAAAGAGAACCGCCGACCGATCGCGCGCCGGAACGCAGCGGGAAACCGGGCCGGCCCAGGCCGTCGAGGCGGCGCACGCCGAACGCGTCACCGGCAAGCCGCCCCGGCTCCGCGCCTCTTCATCCGAGCCGCCGGCGCGCCCGGCCCGGCCGCTCGCCATCCGCGGCCGCCCTCACTGCGACGCCGCCTCCTTCCCCGCCGCCGCCACCGGCGCCCCGACATACCTGAGCGTCCGCACCACCTGCTGCGCCTGCTCCGACTGCTCCAGCGTCGGCATCAACGGCCCCGCCACCACCGAGTACGGCACGCTCAGCCGCACGTAGCGCGTATCGCCGCCGGCGAGCTTCACCGTGAGCGGCGTGTCGCGTGCGCTCGACGTCGTGATCGTGTACTCGCCGGCCGGCTCGTCGACATAGAAGAACGCCCCCATCGGCATCGTCCCGACCGGCTGGTCGTTCACCCGCACCTGCGAGCCGCTCGCCGCGCCCAGCACGCCGGTCTCGCGGAAGAAATACAGCCGGCCGTGGTCGGCATCGAGCGTCGGTATCGAAGCCGACATGTCCTGATACGGCGTCCCCTGCTGCGTCGCGCAGCCTGCGGCCCCCAGCACCACACCGCCCACCACGCAAAGCACTCGCCAGTTCCGGATCATCGCTGCCTCCTTCATCAGAATGGGGACGCGGCGCCCGCATCCGGCGCCGCGGGTTTGCCACACCATAGCGCCGCCCGACCGCCGCCACTGTTAAATTTGGTGAAGGTCGCCCGGCTCCTCCCACCGTTATAGTGCATCCCGGATCCGATACCACGCCATCGCGAGCATCAGCGCGGGCGTCCGCCAGCGCGCGCCGCCCGGGAAATCGCGGTGACGGATCGCGCCGAACAGATCGAAGCGGCCCGCCTGCGCATCGATCGCCTCCGCGATCAGCGTGCCCGCGAGCGCCGTCACATTGACCCCGTGCCCGGAAAAACCCTGCGCGAAATACACGTCCGGTTCGAGCCGGCCGAAATGCGGCGCGCGGTTCATCGTGATGTCGACGAACCCGCCCCACGCGTAATCGACCCGCGCGTCGGCGAGCATCGGGAAGGTCTTCAGCATGTCGGCGCGCATCGCCTGCGCGAGGCGGCGCGGCGGCCAGGTCGAATAGCTGACCTTGCCGCCCCACAACAGCCGGTGGTCCCGCGACAGGCGGAAGTAGTCGAGCACGAACGCGCTGTCGCAGATCGCCGCGCCGGCCGGCATCAGCGCGCGGGCGCGCGCCTCGCCCAGCGGCTCGGTCGCGATCATGTAGGTGCCGACCGGCATGATCTTGCGCGCGAGCGCGGGCGCGAGCCGCCCCAGGTAGGCGTTGCAGGCGAGCACCACGTAGCGCGCGTCGACGCTGCCGGGGCCGGCCGCCACCCGGTAGCCGGCTCCGGTCTTCGCGAACGACGTCGCGCCGCTCTCCTCGAAGATCGACACGCCCGCCTCGCGCGCCGCCCGCGCGAGCCCGAGCGTGTAGTTGAGCGGATGCAGGTGGCCGCTCGCCGCATCGAACAGGCCGCCGAGATAGCGCGCCGAATCGACGTAGCGCGGCAGGTCCTGCCGCTCGACGTACCGGAACGCGTGATCGTCGTAGCGCGCGGCCGCCTCGTCGCGCCAGGCGCGCAGCGCGCGCACGTCGCGCGGCTTGTTCGCGGCGGTCAGGTAGCCGAGCCGCAGGTCGCAGTCGATCGCATGCCGTTCGATCCGCGCCTTGACGAGTTCGACCGCCTCGCGCCCCATCGCCCAGATCCGCTTCACGTCCTCGGCCGGCAGGTGCGCCGCGAAGGTGTCGATCTCGCATGCGTAGCCGCCGATCAGCTGGCCGCCGTTGCGCCCGCTCGCCGCCCATCCGACCCGCGACGCTTCCAGCAGCGCCACCCGATAGCCGCGCTCGGCCAGGTTCAACGCGGCCGTCAGGCCCGTGAGCCCGCCGCCGATCACGCACACGTCGGCGCGGATCGCCGCGTCGAGCGGCGGATGCCGGGTCGTGTCGTTGACGCTCGCCGCATAGTAGGACGGCACGTGGGCCTGCTTGACGAAGCTGAGCATCGCGGTCTCCGTTCAAATGGTGGACGCGGAACCGCGCACGCCGAAGCGGCCGCCCGCGGGCGACGCGCCCGCGCCGGTGGCCGGCGGCTCGCCCGAGGCCGCGGCGAGCGCGGCGCGCAGGTCGCGCGCGCGCCGCCGCTCGCGCGACAGCATCAGCATGTTGATGCCGATCACGCCGATCGTCACGAGCACGATGAACAGCGTCGCGAGCGCATTCATCTCGGGGTTCAGCCCGAGCCGGACGCGCGAGAACACCAGCAGCGGCAGCGTGGTCGAGCCGGGCCCGGACAGGAACGCCGACAGCACGAGATCGTCGATCGACAGCGTGAACGACAGCAGCCAGCCGGCCAGCAGCGCCTGCGCGATCAGCGGCAGCGTGATCACGAAGAACACCTTGACGGGCGTCGCGCCGAGATCGAGCGCCGCCTCCTCGAGCGCGCGGTCGAGTTCGCGCACGCGCGACTGCACGACGATCGCGACATACGACACGCACAGCATCATGTGGCCGATCCAGATCGTGAGCATGCCGCGCCCGGTCGGCCAGCCGATCAGCTGCTCCATCGCGACGAACAGCAACAGCAGCGAAATGCCCTGGATCACCTCGGGAATCACGAGCGGCGCGTTGATCATCCCGCTGAACAACGTGAAGCCGCGAAAGCGCCCGAAGCGCGCGAGCACGAACCCGGCCCAGGTACCCATCGCGACCGAGGTGCAGGCGGTCAGCAACGCGATCTTCAGCGACAGCCACGCCGCGCCGAGCAGTTCGTCGTCCTTCAGCAGCGCCGCATACCACTTCAGCGAGAAGCCGGACCAGACGGTCACGAGCTTCGATTCGTTGAACGAGTACACGACGAGGCTGATGATCGGGATGTACAGGAACAGGAAGCCGGCCGTCAGCACGGCCACCGTGATCGCCTTGTTCGACTTGATCATCGCGCGCTCCCCTGTTCCTTGACCTGGTAGTACTGGAACACCGCCATCGGCACCAGCAGCAGCAGCACCATCGCGACCGTCACGGCGGACGCCATCGGCCAGTCCATGTTGTTGAAAAACTCATTCCACATCACGCGGCCGATCATCAAGGTGTCCGCGCCGCCGAGCAGCTCGGGGATCACGTACTCGCCGACGGCCGGGATGAACACCAGCAGGCAGCCCGCGATGATGCCGTTCTTCGACAGCGGCAGCGTGATCCGCACGAACGCCTTCCACGGCTTCGCGCCGAGGTCGTAGGCCGCTTCGAGCAGGCGCAGGTCCATCTTCACGAGATGCGCGTAGAGCGGCATCACGAGGAACGGCAGATAGGAATAGACCATGCCGATGTACACCCCGGCATTGGTTCTGTACAGCTCGATCGGCGTGCTGATGAGCCCCGTCGACAACAGGAAGTTGTTCAGGAGCCCGTTGTTCTTCAGGATGCCGATCCACGCGTACACGCGGATCAGGAACGACGTCCAGAACGGCAGCATGACCGCCATCATCAGCAGGTTGCGCGTGGCCGGGTTCGTGCGCGCGATGCAGTACGCCATCGGATAGCCGATCAGCAGGCAGAACACGGTCGTCACCGCGGCCATCTTCAGCGAACTGATGTAGGTCGCGACGTACAGGCTGTCCTCGATCAGGAACGCATAGTGGCTGAACTGCAGCGTCAGGTTCAGCGCGCCGTCCTTGAGCGCGACGAGTTCGGTATAGGGCGGGATGCCGATGCGCAGATCCGCGAAGCTGATCTTCAGCACCAGCACGAACGGCACCGCGAAGAGCAGCGCGAGCCACAGGAACGGCACGCCGATCACGAACGAACGGCCGGACGACAGGCCGCGTGCGGGGGAGGATGGGAGCGTTTTCATTGGGTCAGCACCACGCCGCTCGCGGGCAGCCAGGAGACGAACACGGTCTCGTCGTAATCGGGCAGTCCGGCCTGCGCGATCTGCGCGCTGGACACGTTCGACATCACCATCTTGCCGCTCGGCAGGCGCACGTGATACAGCGAATAGCTGCCGAGGTACGCGATGTCGGCCACGACGCCGCGCGCCCAGTTGTGCGGCGAGTCCGGCTGTTCGCGCGACAGCGCGATATGCTCGGGCCGCACCGAAATCCCGACCGGCATGCCGAGCGGCCCGGTGACGCCGTGGCTGACGTGGATGCGCGCGTCGAGCGCGTCGCTCTCGACGAAGATATAGTCGGGCTCGTCCTCGACGACCACGCCCTCGAACAGGTTCGTCGAGCCGATGAACTCGGCCGAGAAGCGGCTGTTCGGATACTCGTAGACCTCGCTCGGCGAACCGGTCTGCACGATCTTGCCCTCGCTCATCACCGCGAGGCGATGCGCCATCGTCATCGCCTCCTCCTGGTCGTGCGTGACCATCACGCAGGTCACGTCGACTTTCTCGATGATGTTCACGAGTTCGAGCTGGGTCTTCTGGCGGATCTTCTTGTCGAGCGCCGACATCGGCTCGTCGAGCAGCAGCAGCTTGGGCCGCTTGACGAGCGAACGCGCGAGCGCGACCCGCTGCTGCTGGCCGCCCGACAGCTGGTGCGGCTTGCGGCCCGCGTAGCGGCTCATCTGCACGAGTTCGAGCGCGTCGCGCACGCGCTCCCTCAGTTCGGCCTTCGGCACGCCTTCCTGCTTGAGGCCGAACGCGACATTCGCCTCGACCGTCATGTGCGGGAACAGCGCATACGACTGGAACATCATGTTCACCGGACGCTTGTACGGCGGCAGCGCCGCCAGGTCCTCGCCGTCGACGAGGATCCGCCCCGAGGTCACGGTCTCGAAGCCCGCGAGCATGCGCAGCAGCGTCGACTTGCCGCAGCCCGAGCTGCCGAGCAGCGCGAACAGTTCGTTCTTCTCGATCGTGAGACTCACGTTGTCGACGGCGACGCTGTCGCCGAACTTCTTCACGACCTGCTCGATCCGCACGAATGCGGCCGCCGGCGCGGACGGCGCATCGGGCGACGCGCGGCGCGCGGTGTCGGGTAAGACCTGGCTTGGGTTCATCGCATCTCCTCCGGTGACGAATCGCGGGCGCGAACGCGTCCGCGCAAAGCGCGGGGCGTTCGCGGGCAATCTCGCGCAAGCGGAAAGCGCGCGGCCGGCGGGTTTCTGCGCCCGGCCGGCGCGCGTGGAAAACGGTGCGACGACGGGCGTCGAGCGACGCCCGGGCCGCGCGCATCATGTCAACGTCCGGCCTTCAACTGCGACCACAGCCGGTTCTCGAGCTTCACGATCACGATCGGCAGCGGCTTCTGGAGCGACATCCGCGCCAGCTCCGCATCGCTCGGATAGGTCGCCGGATCCTGCGCGATCGCGGGCGTCACGAAGCGGCGCGCCGCGCGATTGGCCGACGGATAGAACACCTCGTTCGTGATCGCCGCGTTCACCTTCGGGTCCGACACGTAGTTGATCCATTGCAGCGCGGCCTGCGGATGGGGCGCATCCTTCGGCACCACCATCACGTCGAACCACAGAATGCCGCCCTCCTTCGCGTTCGCGAAATGGATCTCGTAAGGCCGCTTCGCCTCCTTCGCGCGACGCTTCGCGATGCCGACGTCGCCCGACCAGCCGAGCACGACGCACACGTCCTGGTTGACGAGGTCGTTGATGTAGCCCGACGAGCTGAACTGCGTGATGTACGGCCGCACCTTCCTGAGCACCTCGTAGGCGGCGCGGTAGTCGGCCGGGTCGTTGCTGTTCGGGTTGCGGCCCATGTACTGCAGCGTCGCGGCGAACACGTCGGACGCCTGGTCGAGGAACGATACGCCGCAGCCCTTGAGCTTCGACAGGTAGGCGGGATCGAGCACCAGCGCCCAGCTGTCGACGGGCGCGGCCGGCCCGAGCGCCTTGCGCACCGCATCCGCGTTGTAGCCGATGCCGGTCGTGCCGAACGCCCAGGGTACGCCGTACTGATTATCGGGATCGACGTCGGCCAGCATCTTCATCAGCGTGGGATCGAGGTTGACCAGATTGGGCAGCTTCGACTTGTCGAGCTTCTGGTAGACGCCCGCCTCGATCTGTTTGGCCATCGTGTTGGAGGTCGGCACGACCACGTCGTAGCCGGTGCTGCCCGACAGCATCTTCGCCTGCAGGGTGTCGTCGCTGTCGTAGTTGTCGTAGCGGACCTTGACGCCGGTGTCCTGCTCGAAGCCCGGGATCGTGCCCTTCGCGATGTAGTCGGACCAGTTGTACAGATTCAGCTGCTTCTCGGCGGCGCCTGCGCCGGGCGCCGCCAGCGCCGCCAGCGCTGCCAGCAGCGCGACGCCTGCCAGCGCGCCGCGCCTGAAGTGATGTGCGGTCATGTCGAGATCCTGTCGTTGCAGGCCGCCCGCGCGACGCGCGCCGCGCGGGAGGCCTTCGCCATTACGAAATCCCCAGTTGGGCAGCCGTCGCATCGATCGCGCGCTTCGCCTTCGCGACGATCTCGTCGACCTCCTCGGTCGACACCACGAGCGGCGGCGACAGCAGCATCCGGTCGCCCGTTGCGCGCATGATCAGCTGGCCGTTGAAGCAGTGGTCGCGGCAGATCGTGCCGACCTCGCCGCCGTTCGTGAAGCGCTCGCGCGTCTCGCGCGACGCGGCGAGCTGCAAGCCGGCGACGAGCCCCGTCCCCGCGATCTCGCCGATGAGCGGATGCCCCTCGAACGTGTCGCGCAGCCGCTGCTGGAAGTACGGGCCGATCTCGCGCTTCACGCGCTCGACCACGCCGCCGTCGCGCAGCACCTTCAGGTTCGCGACCGCCACCGCCGCCGCGACCGGATGGCCGGAATAGGTCAGCCCGTGATTGAACTCGCCGTGCGTGATCAGCGCCTGCGCGATGCGCTCGTGCAGCGCGACCGCGCCCATCGGCACGTAGCCGCTCGTCAGGCCCTTGGCGAGCGTCATCAGGTCCGGCGAAAAACCGAAATGCTGGTGCGCGAACCATTCGCCGGTGCGCCCGAAGCCACCGATCACTTCGTCGGCGACGAGCAGCACATCGTACTTGCGGCAGATCCGCTCGATCTCCGGCCAGTACGTCGACGGCGGGAAGATCACCCCGCCCGCGCCCTGGAACGGCTCGCCAATGAAGGCCGCGACCTGGTCCGGGCCCAGTTCGAGGATCTTCGCCTCGAGCTGGCGCGCCCGCTCCAGGCCGAACGCCTCGGGCGTCATGCCCGCCGGCGCCTCGCCGAAGAAGTACGGCTGGTCCAGATGGACGATGTGTTCGACCCGCGACGGCATCTGCTCGTGCATGTAGTCCATGCCGCCCAGCGTGGCGCCCGCGATCGTCGAGCCGTGGTAGCCGTTGCGGCGCGCGATCACGTACTTGCGCGTCGGCTGGTTCTGGGTGCGCCAGTACTGATGCACGATGCGCAGCACCGTGTCGTTGCCTTCCGAGCCGCTGTTGCAATAGAAGAAGTGCTTGAACGGCGCGGGCGTCAGCTCGGCGAGCAGCGCCGACAGCTCGATCACGGGCGGATGCGTGGTCTTGAAGAAGGTGTTGTAGAACGGCAGCTCGCGCAGCTGGCGGCTGCCGGCCTCGATCAGCTCCTCGCGGCCGTAGCCGACGTTCACGCACCAGAGGCCCGCCATGCCGTCGATGATCCGGTTGCCGTCCGAATCCCACAGATACACCCCTTCCGCCTTCACGATCACGCGGCTGCCGGCGCGGTTCAGCGCGCCCATGTCCGAGAACGGATGCAGGTGATGCGCGGCGTCGAGCGCCTGGTACTGCGCGGTGCTGCGTTGCCGGACCGCCTGCGCGGCCGGCGCGGCCTGCGCCTGATACGGTTGCACATAGGCGAATTCGCCCACTCTCGATGTCATGTCCTTCTCCTGGTCCTGGTTGCGATGCCCGGGCCGGGCCCGCTCAAACATGCAGCAGCAAGTGCCGGCGCTCCCACGAGCTGATCACGCGGAAGTACGCCTCGTATTCGGTTTCCTTCAGGGCGACATAGGCCTTCATGAATTTCTCGCCCAGCAGCTCGGCGAGCGGCGCGCACGCGCTCATCAGCGTGAGCCCCTCCTCCAGGTTGCGCGGCAGCTGGTACGGCAGGTTGTAGCCGTCGGTCGAGATCGGCTCGGTCGGCGTGAGCCCCTGCGACACGCCGAGATAGCCGGCCGCGAGCGTTCCCGCGAGCGCGATGTAGGGATTGCAGTCGACGCCCGGGATGCGGTTCTCGATGCGCCGCGCGGCCGGGCTCGCATGCGGGATCCGGAAGCCCACCGTGCGGTTGTCGTAGCCCCACTGCACGTTGATCGGCGCGGCCATGAAGCGCGACAGGCGGCGGTACGAATTGATGTACGGCGCGAAGATCGGCATCAGCGCCGGCGTGTACTTCTGCAGGCCCGCGAGGAAGTGATGGAACATCCGGGTCGGCTGGCCGTCTTCGCCCGTGAACAGGTTGCGCCCGGTCTCGGCGTCGACGATGCTCTGGTGGATGTGCATCGCGGACCCCGGCTCGTCCTCCATCGGCTTCGCCATGAAGGTCGCGTACATGTTGTGGCGCAGCGCCGCCTCGCGCACCGTGCGCTTGAACAGGAACACCTGGTCGGCGAGGCTCAGCGGATCGCCGTGCAGGAAATTGATCTCCATCTGCGCGGCGCCGACCTCGTGGATCAGCGTGTCGATGTCGAGCCCCTGCATTTCGCAGTACTCGTAGATATCCTCGAACAGCGGGTCGAATTCGTTGACGGCCTCGATCGAATACGACTGCCGGCCGGTCTCCGCGCGGCCCGTGCGGCCGATCGGCGGGCGCAGCGGCAGGTCGGGGTCCTTGTTCATGTCGACCAGATAGAACTCCAGCTCCGGCGCGACCACCGGCTTCCAGCCCTTCGCCTTGTACAGGTCGAGCACGCGGCGCAGCACGTAGCGCGGCGAGATCTCGACCGGCGTGCCGTCGAAATGCACGCAGTCGTGGATCACCTGCGCGGTCGGGTCGACGGCCCACGGGATCAGGCAGATCGTCGCAGGGTCGGGCACGCACACCATGTCGGGATCGGTCACGCCGGTCAGCGAGCCGTCCTCCGGATACTCGCCGGTGACGGTCTGCACCATCACGGCCTGCGGCAGGCGCATCGCCTCGCCGGTCTCGAACTTGTTGCGCGGGATGATCTTGCCGCGCGCGCGCCCCGCCATGTCGGGGATGATGGCTTCCACTTCGGTGATGCGATGCTGTTTCAGAAAGTCGTCTATGTCTTGCATGATCAGCCTCTTTGAATTGGCGTCGACGGCTTACGCGCGCGCCGTGGTGCCCACGGCCTGCGCGGCCGTCGAGCGCATTCGGGCGCGGCATGCCGCGCCGAACGCCGCGAAGATTTCCCGGGACAGCGGATTGCCCGCGAACTGCCACTCCGGGTGCCATTGCACGCCGAGCACGAAGCCGCGCGCAGCGGGCATGCTGACCGCCTCGACGAGACCGTCGGGGGCCCGCGCATCGACCGCGAGGCCCGCGCCGAGACGCGCGAGGCCCTGCCCGTGCAGCGAATTGACCCGCGCCTCGGCCGCGCCGCCCGCGATGCGCTGCAACAGCCCGCCCGGCGTGAGCCGGATCGTGTGCGCGGGACCGTATTGCGCGTCGAGCGGTTCGTCCCGGTCTTCACGGTGATCGGCGTAGCCGTCCACCGCATGCACCTGCTGATGCAGCGTGCCGCCCAGCGCGACGTTCAGCTCCTGCAGGCCGCGGCAGATCGCGAGCACCGGCACCCCGGCGTCGAGCGCCGCGCGCAGCAGCAGCAAGGCGGTCGCGTCGCGCTCGGGATCGTGCAGCGTGCCCGGCTCGCTCGCGCCGCCGCCGTAGCGCGCCGGCTCGACATTCGAATAGTTGCCGGTGAACAGCAGCCCGTCGACCAGCGCGAGCAACGCGTGCGCGGGTTGCCGCTCGCCGAGCGCCGGCAGCACGATCGCGAGCGCCTGCGCACCCTCGACGACGGCCGTGAGGTACTTCTCGCCCGCCTTGTGGACGGGGTGCGGGCCGATCACCATGCGGTCGGCGCACACCCCGACCACGGGCCGGCCGGTTCGATCAGTCATGAGGACTCCTCCGGTTTGACGGAAGCAACGGCCGCGCGCTGACGCGCTTTCTCCGTTGCGATCAAGGGGACGGCGCGGCGCGCGGGCGAACGCCCGCCGCGCGCCATCGCGATTCGGTCTGGAAAGCGGTGCGCCGCGCGACGCTCCCAACCCGCTCGCGCCGCGAACGACGCGCGAGCGCGACGCACACGGCCCGGCCCCATGCATGCGCATGGGCACGGCGGGAACGGCGGATCGGACGGCGGGCGGAGAGAGGCGCTAGGGCAACAGCGACGCGACGTCGTCGCAGTGCACGGCAATGAAGGCGCGGGCGGCCACGACGTTGTAGCGGCGCACGCAGCGGCGGGACAGGATGGCGTAGATAGACAGGCTTGGGCTAGCGAGATGCTTGCCGCAGCTGCCGTCGTCGCAGGGCTCGGCGGCATGCGGAAGATCCGCCTGCCGACTTCGATCCCATCTGACCAAGGGGCCTTGGACTCTCACGATCACACTCGTCTGGCTGTTTAAAGTATTGAACGTCCCGGCATGCGGTGCGAACAGCCTGGCACCGTGGACCGGCCCGTCGGCGCGCCGTCGCTGCCGGGAAGCCTTGCCATCGCCCAGGTGCGGGATGGCGTTTTGACGGGCCTCAACATCGACATGACGACTTGCTGACATCCAGCTTAACTGATTCAAAAATGCCGTCAATTCCGTTTCAAAAATACCCGCTCAGTGTTTTCCCCTAAAGGCGGCGCGTCACGACTGCTTAAAATATTCGACAATTCGGATGCCGACGGAAATGCTGCGGTGCACGCGTTTTCCTTTATGCGGGGTCCGAAACGTCTCTTTCCATGCGGGTCATATCCGGGGTCGCACGATGTCCGTCGAAGTCGCCACGCGTCTGCAATACATTCGAAAAAAGCACGGCCTGTCGCAGCGCGAACTCGCGAAGCGCGCGGGCGTCACGAACGGCACGATCTCGCTGATCGAGCAGAATCGCGTGAGTCCGTCGGTGGGCTCGCTGAAGAAGCTGCTCGAATGCATCCCGATGAGCCTCGCCGAATTCTTCACGTTCGAGATCGAAGAGAGCCGCGCGATCGTGTCGCGTCGCGACGAGATGCCGAACCTCGGCAACGATGCGATCCGCCTCTATCTCGCCGGCGCGGCGAACCGCGACCGCACGATCGGCATCATGCGCGAGGTCTACGAGCCGCTCGCCGACACCGGCCCCGACATGCTGCAGCACGCAGGCCACGAAGGCGGCGTGGTCGTCAGCGGCGCGATCGAGCTGACGGTCGCCGGCACCACCTGGCGGCTCGATCCGGGCGACAGTTACTACTTCGAGAGCCGCCTGCCCCACCGTTTCCGCAATCCGAGCGCGGAGCACCGCTGCGAGATCGTGTCGGCCAATTCGCCGCCGACCTTCTGAGCGACGCGCCCGGGCATCACGGCGCGCGGGCCTTCCGCGCCGCGCGCCCCAACCACGAGGCATACCGATGAGCAAGACACTCGCATACTGGCAGGATCTGGCCGCATCGCTGAGGTTCGAAGGACGCGCCTTCATCGACGGCGCCTATCGCGACGCGGCCTCGGGCCGCCGCTTCGACTGCGTGAGCCCGATCGACGGCCGCGCGCTCGCGACGATCGCCGACAGCGGCGCGGCCGACGTCGACGCCGCCGTGGCCGCCGCGCGCCGCGCCTTCGAGGCCGGCGTCTGGGCCGGGCTCAATCCGCGCGAACGCAAGGCCGTGCTGCTGCGCTGGGCCGCCCTGCTGCGCGCGCATCAGGATCAGCTCGCGTTGCTCGAAACGCTCGACGCGGGCAAGCCGATCGGCGACACCACCACCGTCGACGTGCCCGGCGCGATCTATTGCATCGAGTGGTACGCGGAGGCGATCGACAAGCTCGGCGGCGAGGTCGCGCCGGCCGACCATCACCTCGTCGGGCTCGTCACGCGGGAGCCGGTCGGCGTGGTGGCCGCGGTGGTGCCGTGGAATTTCCCGCTGCTGATGGCCGCGTGGAAGTTCGCGCCCGCGCTCGCGGCGGGCAACAGCGTCGTGCTGAAGCCGTCGGAGAAATCGCCGTTGACCGCGCTGCGGATCGCGCAGCTCGCGCACGAGGCGGGCATCCCGGCCGGCGTGTTCAACGTGGTGCCGGGCGGCGGCGAACCCGGCAAGCTGCTCGCGCTGCATCGCGACGTCGACTGCCTCGCGTTCACGGGCTCGACCGCGGTCGGCAAGCTGATCATGCAATACGCGGGGCAATCGAACCTGAAGCGCGTGTGGCTCGAACTGGGCGGCAAGTCGCCGAACATCGTGCTGCCCGACTGTCCGGATCTCGACCGCGCGGCGCGCGCGGCGGCGGGCGCGATCTTCTACAACATGGGCGAGATGTGCACGGCCGGCTCGCGGCTGCTCGTGCATCGCGACATCCGCGACGCGTTCGTCGCGCGCCTGCTCGATGCGGCGCGCGCCTACACGCCCGGCAATCCGCTCGATCCCGCGACCACGATGGGCGCGATCGTCGATGCGACCCAGCTCGAACGCGTGCTCGGCTACATCGAGGCGGGCCGCGCGGAAGCGACGCTGCTCGCGGGCGGTGCGCGGGTCAGGCAGGACAGCGGCGGCTTCTACGTGGAACCGACGGTGTTCGAGGTGCCGGACGCCGATGCGCGGATCGCGCGCGAGGAGATCTTCGGGCCGGTGCTGTCGATGATCGTGTTCGATACGTTGGACGACGCGATCCGCATCGCGAACGACAGCGACTATGGTCTCGCGGCCGCGGTGTGGACCGCGGACCTGACGACGGCGCACGAGGTGTCGCGGCGGCTGCGCGCGGGCACCGTGTGGGTGAACTGCTATGACGAGGGCGGCGACATGAATTTCCCGTTCGGCGGCTACAAGCAGTCGGGCAACGGCCGCGACAAGTCGCTGCACGCGCTCGAGAAATACACCGAACTGAAGTCGACGCTGATCCGGCTGCGATGAGGCGAGGCGCGCCGCGCGGCTCGACAGCCGCCGGCGCGCCGTCGACCGGACGCGACCTCAGTGCCGCGCGAGCGCGGTGGTGACGAGCGCTTCGAGGATCGGCGTGATGCGCGCGGCCTTCGCTTCGTCGTACGCGTAGGGCCGCGCCTCTTCCATGTAGGTGTCCTGCACGAGTTCGAGCTGGACCGCCTGGACGCCGGTTTCCGGCGCGCCGTAGTGGCGCGTGATGTAGCCGCCCTTGAAGCGGCCGTTCGCGACCGACGTGTAGCCGCCGTGCGCGCGGACCACCTCGGCCAGCGTCTCGGCAAGCCCTGTCACGGCGCTCGCGCCGTTCGACGTGCCGAAATTGAAGTCCGTCAGCCGGCCGTCGAAGAAGCGCGGCACGTGCGAACGGATCGAGTGCGCCTCCCACAGCAGCACCCGCCCGTGCGCGGCCTTCAGGCGCGCCAGTTCTTCGGCGAGCGCGTCGTGATAAGGCTGCCAGTACAGCGCGCGCCGACGCGCGACCTCGGCCGCATCCGGAACCGCGCCGTCCGGGTACAACGGCGTCTTGTCGAACGTGTCGACGGGCACGAGCCCCGTGGTGTCCTGGCCCGGATAGAGATTCTCGTCGTCGGGCGGCCGGTTCAGGTCGACCACGTAGCGCGCGTGCGCCGGCACCAGCACCGACGCGCCCAGCGTCTTCGCGAAGCCGTACAGCCGCTCCAGGTGCCAGTCGCAATCGTCGACGTGCCGCGCGACCGGGGTCATGGTCGCGGCGATCTCGTCGGGCACGGCCGTGCCCGCATGCGGAATCGAGATCAGCATCGGCAGGCTGCCGCGCTGCAACGAGAAAACCGGTG
This sequence comes from Burkholderia sp. GW821-FHT14F03, assembly GCF_058803765.1. Taxonomy (NCBI): domain Bacteria; kingdom Pseudomonadati; phylum Pseudomonadota; class Betaproteobacteria; order Burkholderiales; family Burkholderiaceae; genus Burkholderia; species Burkholderia sp. GW821-FHT14F03. The sequence goes on along the minus strand of NZ_JBXAPG010000030.1, from coordinate 52,215 downwards.
GATGGGATGCGGAACTCATGATCGTCAACCTCTTGAATGGAAAACCGGGGCCCCGCGGCCCCGGTTGCGACGTCAGCGCAGCAGCTCGGCGAGCGCCGCGCGATAGGCCGCGTAGGCGCGCCCCTCGTCGCGGTGGCGACGCGCGCTCACGACCTGCGCGCCGCCCGTATAGACATCGAATACCGGCGTATCGCCATGCTCGGCGAACACCACGCCCGACAGCCAGGTCTCGCGGCCATGCTCGGCGATCGCGGGATGATCGGGGTCCAGCACGAGCCAGTCGGCGCGCGCGCCGACGCGCAGCGCGCCCACCGCGCGGCCGCTCGCGAGCGCCCCGCCGTGCAACGAGGCCGCGTACAGCCGGTCGGCCACATGAGTATGCGCCGAATCGGCCAGCACGTTGCGCTCGCGCCGCGCGAGCCGCTGCCCGTACTCGAAGAGCCGCAATTCCGAACGCCAGTCGACGGCCGCATGGCTGTCCGAGCCGATGCCGATCACGCCGCCCTGCGCGAGATAGTCGACGGCCGGGAACAGGCCGTCGCCCAGGTTCGCCTCGGTGGTCGGGCACAGGCCGGCGACCGCGCCGGAGCGCGCGAGCGCGGCGGTCTCGGCCGCATCGAGATGGGTCGCGTGCACGAGGCACCAGCGCGCGTCGACGCCGAAGCGGTCGAGCAGCCACTGCACCGGCCGCGCGCCGTAGGTCGCCACGCAATCGTCGACTTCCGCGGTCTGCTCGGCGATGTGGATATGGACCGGCGCATCGCCGGGCAAGCCGTCGAGCAGCGTGCGCAGCCCCGCCTCCGACACCGCGCGCAGCGAATGCGGCGCGACGCCGTAGCGCAGGCCCGCATGCTCGGGCGCGTCGCGGCGCAGGCCGTCGAGCAGCGCGAGCAAGGCCTCGGACGTGTTGATGAAGCGGCGCTGGTCGTCGCGCGGCGGCCGCGCGCCGAACCCGCTGTAGGTGTACGCGACGGGCAGCATGGTGATGCCGATGCCCGCGTCGCCCGCGGCCCCGACCACCCGCAGCGCGAGTTCCGCGGGCCGCGCATAGCGAGCGCCGTCGGGGGCGTGGTGCACGTAGTGGAACTCGCACACCGACGTATAGCCGCACTTGAGCATCTCGACGTACAGCCAGCGCGCGATCGCCGCGAGCGCATCGGGCGTGAGCCGCAGCGCGAAGCGGTACATCAGGTCGCGCCAGCTCCAGAACGTATCGGACGGATTCGCGCGATATTCGGTCAGGCCCGCCATCGCGCGCTGGAATGCGTGCGAATGCAGGTTCGGCATGCCGGGCAGCAGCGGGCCGTGCGCGCGCGCGACGCCGGCGGGCGCCGTCGCATCGGGCCGCACCTCGCGCAGCGTGCCGGTCTCGTCCCAGCGCAGCAGGACATTGCTCCGCCAGCCCTCCGGCAGATAGGCATCGGCGGCGAACAGCATCGAATCGCTCATGATCATTCCTGTCGGGTCACGCGGCGGACCGCTGGTAGACGGTGACGCCGCCCTTCACGACGCGTTCGCACAAGGGCCGGCCGAACCAGTAGGCCAGCTCGGCGAGGCTCGCCACCGGCCACACCGCGAAGTCGGCCTGGCGGCCCGCGGCGAGTTGCCCGTGCCGCGCGCCCTGGCCCAGCGCCGCGGCCGCATGGCGCGTGACGCCCAGCAGCACCTCCGGCACCGTCATGCGGAACAGCGTGCAGGCGAGATTGAGCGTCAGCAGCAGCGAGGTCAGCGGCGAGGTGCCCGGGTTGTGGTCGGTCGCGAGCGCGATCGGCACCCGGTGCTTGCGCAACAGGTCGAGCGGCGGCAATTGCGTCTCGCGAATGAAGTAGTACGCGCCCGGCAGCAGCACCGCGACGGTGCCCGCGGCCTTCATGGCCTCGACGCCGGCCTCGTCGAGGAATTCGAGGTGATCGGCCGACAGCGCGCGGTAACGCGCGGCCAGCGCGGTGCCGCCGCCGTTCGACAGCTGCTCCGCATGCATCTTGACGGGCAGCCCGCGCCGGGCGGCCGCTTCGAAGACGCGCTCGCTCTGCGCGAGCGAGAAGCCGATCCGCTCGCAGAACACGTCGACCGCATCGACGAGCCCTTCGTCCGCGAGCGCCGGCAGCATCCGTTCGCACACCTCGTCGATATACGCGTCGGCGCGCCCCGCGTACTCGGGCGGCAGCGCATGCGCGCCGAGGAACGTGGTGTAGACGGCGACGGGAAAGCGTTCGCCCAGCTGCCGCGCGACGCGCAGCATCTTGCGCTCGCTCGCGAGGTCGAGCCCGTAGCCGGACTTGATCTCGATCGCCGTGACGCCCTCGGACAGCAGCGGTTGCAGGCGCGCGGCGGCCTGCGCGAACAGCTGCGCCTCGTCGGCCTCGCGCGTGGCGCGCACCGTCGAGACGATGCCGCCGCCGCGCCGCGCGACTTCCTCGTAGCTCGCGCCCGCGAGCCGCAGCGCGAATTCGTCGGCGCGCTGCCCGCCATAGATCAGGTGGGTATGGCAGTCGACCAGGCCGGGCGTGACCCAGGCGCCGCCGAGGTCTTCGTGCGGCCAGTGCGCATAGCCGTCGGGCAGCGCCGCGCGCGGCCCGAGCCAGGCAATCGTGCCGTCGCCCTGGACGGCGAGCGCCGCGTCGTCGATCGTGTCGTCGGGGTCGCCCTGCGGGCACAGCTTCAGGTTATGCCAGAGAATCGGTTTCATGCGGTCGTGCGGTTGCAGTTGGATTCACGCGCGTCACGCGGACCGCGAGCAGCGTGCCCTCGCCGCGGACCGCGCAGGACGCGTCCGCCGCCGGAGCGTCGATCCGCAGCGTATCGAACGGATACAGCGTGTACGACTCGGCGCCGCCGTCGAGCGCGACGGCCAGCTCGCCCGCGACGCAGAACAGCAGCACGGTGTCGGCGTCGAGCCGCTCGCGCGCCCCGCCGCACCAGATCGCCACGTCGCCGCGCGCCAGCTCGCGCCGCACCATCAGGTTGAAATCGCGGGTCGGCCCGTCGTGCAGTTCGGCCCGCAGCGCCATTTCGCCGGCGAACGCGAGCCGGTCGAGCGGCCGCGCGAGCACGTGGCGCGCGCCGCCCTCCTCCACGAGCGTCATGCCCGCGCCCGACAGCAGCACCAGCGTGCGATCCACGCCGTCGAAGCGCGAGAACGGCCCCGGCTGCGCGACGTCCGCGACGCTCACGCGCCAGCTGAACGCGTCGAAGGTTGTGGCGGCGGCCGATGCCGCGGCCGCGATCTCGCGCGTCACGCCGCCGCCGTTCTTCCACGGCGTCGCGACCAGCGCCTCCGCGCGGATCAGCGTCGTAGAGGACGTGGCAGCCATGCGCTCAGCGGCCGAGCATCGGCAGCTTGAGGCCGGCTTCGCGCGCGGTCTCCTGCGCGAGTTCATAGCCGGCGTCCGCGTGGCGCATCACGCCCGTCGCGGGATCGTTGAACAGCACGCGCTCGACGCGCCGCGCCGCGGCGTCGGTGCCATCGCAGACGATCACCACGCCCGAATGCTGCGAGAAGCCCATGCCCACCCCGCCGCCATGATGCAGCGACACCCAGGTCGCGCCGCCCGCCGTATTGAGCAGCGCATTCAGCAGCGGCCAATCGCTGACGGCGTCGGAGCCGTCCTTCATCGATTCGGTCTCGCGGTTCGGGCTCGCGACCGAGCCGGTGTCGAGGTGGTCGCGGCCGATCACGACGGGCGCCTTCAGCTCGCCCGACTTGACCATCTCGTTGAACGCGAGGCCGAGACGATAGCGGTCCTTCACGCCAACCCAGCAGATCCGCGCGGGCAGGCCCTGGAACGCAATGCGTTCGCGCGCCATGTCGAGCCAGTTGTGCAGGTGCGGATCGTCCGGGATCAGTTCCTTGACCTTCGCGTCGGTCTTGTAGATGTCTTCCGGATCCCCCGACAGCGCCACCCAGCGGAACGGCCCCTTGCCTTCGCAGAACAGCGGACGGATATAGGCCGGCACGAAGCCCGGGAAGTCGAACGCGTTCTCGACCCCCATCTCGAGCGCCATCTGGCGGATGTTGTTGCCGTAGTCGAGGGTCGCCGCGCCGCGCTGCTGCAGCGTGAGCATCGCGCGCACCTGCGCGGCCATCGAGGTCTTCGCCGCGTGGACGATGCAGCCCGGATCGACCTTCTGGCTCTCGCGCCACTGGTCGACGGTCCAGCCCTGCGGCAGATAGCCGTGCACCGGATCGTGCGCGCTCGTCTGGTCGGTCACGCAATCGGGCGTGATGCCGCGCGCGACGCATTCGGCGAACACGTCGGCCGCGTTGCCGAGCAGGCCGACCGACACCGGCTTGCCGGCGCGCTTCGCGTCCTCGACGATCGCGAGCGCTTCGTCGAGCGTGCGCGCCTTCTTGTCGACATAGCGGGTCTTCATGCGGAAATCGATGCGCGACTCGTCGCATTCGACGGCGATCATCGAGAAGCCCGCCATCGTCGCGGCGAGCGGCTGCGCGCCGCCCATTCCGCCGAGGCCGCCCGTCAGGATCCAGCGGCCGCTCGGGTCGCCGTTGAAATGCTGGTTCGCGACCGCGAAGAAGGTTTCGTACGTGCCCTGCACGATGCCCTGGCTGCCGATGTAGATCCAGCTGCCGGCCGTCATCTGGCCGTACATCATGAGGCCCTTGCGGTCCAGCTCGTTGAAGTGCTCCCAGTTGGCCCAGTGCGGCACCAGGTTCGAGTTCGCGAGCAGCACGCGCGGCGCGTCGGCATGCGTGCGGAACACGCCGACCGGCTTGCCCGACTGCACGAGCAGCGTCTCGTCGTCGTTCAGGTCCTTCAGCGACGCGAGGATCTGGTCGTAGCAATCCCAGTTGCGCGCCGCGCGGCCGATGCCGCCGTACACGACGAGCGCATGCGGATGCTCGGCGACCTCTGGATCGAGATTGTTCTGAATCATCCGGTAGGCCGCTTCCGTCAGCCAGCTCTTGCAGGTCTTGACGTTGCCGCGCGGCGCGCGGATCACGCGGGTGGGATCGAGGCGAGGATCGATGTGTTTCGGATGATTCATGACGGCTTGCTCCCGCAGGGAAAAAAAGACGGTTCTCAGAAATGTCCGGTGAAGCGATAACGGCTGCCCGGGTGCCACAGATTCACGACCGATGCCACGACGCCCTGCGACCAGGTTCGGCGATGCAGCACGAGACACGGCTCGGTGTCGCTCATCTCGAGGTGCTCGCGCATCGCCTTGTCCGGCGTCGCGGCCTCGATCCGGTACTCGACGCGCTGCAGCGGCGCGGCGCGCATCAGGTACTGGTTCGGCGTGACGTGCGTGAAATCCTGGTCCGCGTAGTCCGCCGCGACGGCCGGATTGACCCAGCGTTCCTCCAACTGCACGGGCTCGTCGTTCTCGTAGTGCAGCACCATCGAGCGGAAGATCCGCGCATGCAGCGCGACCTGCATCTCGTCGGCAAGCGCCTCGTCGGCCTTCATCGTGACGAGGTCGAGCACGCGCGCATGGTGCCGGTGCCCGCGCGCGTCGATCTCGTCGGAGATGCTGCGGATCGCGACCAGCGTCGATTCGTACTTGGGCCGCGCGACGAAGGTGCCCGCCCCCTGGATCCGGGTCAGCACCTGCTCGGCCGTCAGCTCGCGCAGTGCGCGATTGACGGTCATCCGCGCGACCTTGAACTCGCGCGCCAGCTCATTCTCGGACGGCACCTGATCGCCCTCCGCCCATTCGCCGGCGTGGATGCGTTCGAGGATGAAATCCTTGATTTCCTGATAGGCGGGCGTGTTCATCGCGTCACTGTTCCGATTCGAACGACAGCGGGCTGTGCGCGGCGAATGCGCCCGCCTGCACGAGACGCGCGATCGCGGCGATGTCCGGCGCGAAGTAGTGGTCGAGATCGTAGTGCGCGACCTCGGCGCGGATCGTCTTCATCACGCGGTCGAGCGCGGGGCTCGTCTCGCGCGGCGCGCGCAGGTCGACGCCCTGGGCGGCGGCGAGCAGCTCGATCGCCAGGATGTACTGGGTGTTGTCGGCGATGTCGGCGAGCTTGCGCGCGGCGAAGGTCGCCATCGACACGTGGTCTTCCTGGTTCGCCGAGGTCGGCAGCGAATCGACCGAGGCCGGATGCGCGAGCGTCTTGTTCTCGGACGCGAGCGCGGCCGCCGTCACGTGCGCGATCATGAACCCGGAATTCACGCCGCCATCCTTGACCAGGAACGGCGGCAGGCCCGACAGCGTCGCGTCGATCAGCAGCGCGATGCGGCGTTCCGCGAGCGCGCCGATCTCGGCCGCCGCGAGCGCGAGGTTGTCGGCCGCGAATGCGACCGGCTCCGCGTGGAAATTGCCGCCCGACAGGACTTCGCCCGTGTCCGGGAAGATCAGCGGGTTGTCCGACACCGCGTTCGCCTCGATGAGCAGCACCGACGCCGCGTGGCGCATCTGGTCGAGACACGCGCCCATCACCTGCGGCTGGCAGCGCAGGCTGTACGGATCCTGCACCTTGTCGCAATCGCGGTGCGACAGGTTGATGTCCGAACCTTCGAGCAGCGCGCGATACGCGGCCGCCGCCTCGATCTGGCCGCGATGGCCGCGCAGTTCGTGGATGCGCGCGTCGAACGGCTTCACGGAGCCCGCCGCCGCGTCGACCGACAGCGCGCCGGCCACCAGCCCGGTGCGGTACAGGTCCTCGATCGCGAACAGGTTGTTGAGCGCGAGCGCCGTGGACGCCTGCGTGCCGTTCAGGAGCGCGAGCCCTTCCTTCGCCTGCAGCGTGAGCGGTTCGAGACCCGCGACGCGCAGCCCGTCGACGGCGCTCGCGCGCTCGCCGCGGATGAACACCTCGCCGATGCCGAGCAGCACGGCCGACATGTGCGCGAGCGGCGCGAGGTCGCCCGATGCGCCGACCGAACCCTTGACCGGGATCAGCGGCAGCACGTCGGCGTTGAACAGCGTGACGAGCGCCTCCATCACGACGCGGCGGATACCCGAATGGCCGCGCCCCATGCTCGACAGCTTGAGCGCCATCAGCAGCCGCACGACGGGCAGCGCCATCGGCTCGCCCACGCCCACCGCATGCGACAGCACCAGATTGCGCTGCAGCAGCTCGAGCTGGTCGTGCGGGATGTGGGTGCTCGCGAGCCGGCCGAACCCCGTGTTGATGCCGTAGGCCGGCTCGCCCTTCGCGGCGATGGCCTCCACCGCCTGCGCACAGCGGTCGATCGCGGCGTGGCTCGCGGGATCGAGCACGATCCGCACCTGTTCGCGGGCGATCCGGCGCAGTTGCGGGAGGGTCAGGTGGCCTGGGGTCAACGTGATCATGAAAGCGTCCTGTCTATACAAGTGTTCGGGTGACTGAAGTGTAGAGTCACGAGCTTGTATAGACAACTTGTTTTTGCGCTTTCGAAGGTCGGGAATTTCCCTTAGATCGATCTCGCGCGGACAGGCGAAGGACCGGGTGGAAGCACGCCGGGGGCCCACCGGCGCGGCGTGCGCGCCACCGTCATGGAAGGGCCGGATCGGGGGAAATCAGCGCACGGGCCAAGGGCGGGCGCGCCGGCCCGCGCCGCCGCGTTACGCGCGCGGCCAGGCGACGCAGGCCGCGTAGCCGTCGGGCGCCTCGAGCCAACCGGCCTCGAAGCCGGCCACGCCGCGCGCGGGCGACGCCGGCTCGACCACGCGCACGGCGGGCCGCGTCGCGTCGTAGGTGGGATCGACGACCGAGAACGCGGTGAGGCCGCCCGCGATGCCGGTGCCGAGCGCCTTGAGCAGCGCCTCCTTCGCGGACCAGACCCGGTAGAACGCCGCCTCGCGCGCGCCTTCCGGGTGCGCCTCGACCCACGCGCCGTCGTCGGCCGCGAACACCGCGGGCCCGAGCGACGCCCAGCCGATGCCCGGGCGATGCCATTCGATATCGACGCCGACCCGCGCCGTGTCGCTCCACGCGATCAGCGCATGCCGGCCCGAATGCGAAACGTTGAAGTCGAACCCCGGCACGCGCGCGGCCAGGTCGGGCGCGAGCCCGGGCCGGCCGGCCGCATCGGTGACGAGGCGCACCTCGGCGGGCGCGATGCCGAGCCGCGCGCCGAGCAGGCCGCGCAGCGCCGTTCGGGTCGTTGCGCTGCGCACGCCGTCCTCGGCGCGCAGGAAGCGTCGGGCGCGGGCGCGCTCGTCGCCGCTCAGCACGTCGAATGCCGGCGTGTCGAGCGGCGTGTCGAACGCGAAATCGATGCGCAGCACCCGTACGGCCGCGCGCCGCGCCGCATCGGGTACGCGCACTTCGACAATCCGGCCGGCGGGCGCGCAAGCGGTCGAGAGAACGGCGTCGAGGTCGGCGGGCAGGCTCATGGGTGGCGAGGGCGTGCAATGGAAAAAGGCATCTTAGCGGATGCAGCCGCCGGACGAAGTATCGATTGCCCTAGCTCGCGCGCCGGCCTCGCTCGACGTCGCGATCCCGCCGCCTGGCGCCCCCCCTCCGTCGAGGCCGCCGCGAGCCGGCCCGCCCACCGACGCCGGCGACCTCGCCGCGCCCGCCTCCCGTCGACCCAGCGCCCCGGCCCGCACACCGGACATCCCGCGCGGGAAGCGCGTCTCGCCGCCCCCAGCGCACGTCTCGCCGGCCGTTACGCGCGCCGCCCCGCCGCGGATTCGGCCGGACGCCGCACGACCTCGCCCGGCGCCCCGGCCGGCAGCGCGCCGTCCTGCAGCCAATGCAGCGCGAGCGGCCACAGCGTCGCCGCGAAACACGAATGAAAGAATGCGAAGTGACCGATCGCCGGCACACCGATCTCCTGCGGCGCGATCCGCACATGCGTGACCTCGCTGCGTGCGTAATACGCGAGCAGGCGCTCGATCGCCGCGACCGTGCCGAACTCGTCGTCGGCCAGGCCGACCGCGAGGATCGGCGCACTCACGCGTGCAAAGCGCGCGACCAGCTCGCGGCGGGTCTCCTGCGTCTCGAACAGCGGCGCGCGCGCGTAGGTGTCCTCGAAGCGCGGCCGGCAGCGGCTCCACGACAGCGCCACGCCCTTGGGCGTGTCCTCCATCCAGCCGAGCCGCTTCGCGGGCACGTAGCCGAGCAGATGCGCGAGCGCCGGCATCGCGAGATACCACTTGAGCAGCATCCCGAACCGGTGCGTCGGCGCGGTGTCGCGCCAGTACGCATACTGCGCGCCGACGGTGAACACGCGGCGCAGCTGCGCGCTCGAGGCCGCGAGGCCGAGCGCGAAGCCGCCGATGCTGTGGCCGACGAGATCGAGCGGCCGGCCGGGAAAGCGCTGCAGCGCGAACTGCAGCACCGCCTCGCAATCGAAGCGCCCCCAGTCGAGCCAGGTCGCATGAAAGCCCGCGAGCCGCGCGGGGCGCGATTCGCCGATGCCGCGATAGTCGTAGACGAGCACGTCGCGGCCCTGGCCGAACAGATAGGCCGCGAACCGGAAGTAATAGCGGCAGCGCACCGAGGTCGCGCAGTTGATGACCGTGACCGGTCGCCGCGAAGCCGGCGCGCGATGGCGCCACATGAAGCCGCGCACCGGATAGCCGTCCGCCGCGATCGCGACGAACGGCTCGGGCGGCATGGCCTCGGGAAACGGTATCGCCATGGGTTCTCCTGATTCCGGCGGCCGCATCGGCCCCCGCGTTCTCATTCTGTCCTGTCTCGCCATTGCACTTGACGCATGACGATATCTCAACCAATCTTCGGGCTCCGTTCGCATGAGCGTCACGCATGTCAACTCCCCTCGTCCGCCTGCCGCCCCTCGATCTGCTGCGCGGCTTCGTCGCGGTGGGCCGGCGCATGAGCATCACGCTCGCCGCGCAGGACCTGTGCCTGACCCAATCGGCCGTGAGCCGCCAGGTGCACGCGCTCGAGGCGCAGCTCGGCGTCGCGCTGCTGCATCGCGGCTACCGGTCGATCGCGTTCACGCCGGAAGGCGAACGGCTGTTCCACACCGCCGACGCCGCGCTGCGCCGGCTGCAGGACACCGTGGCGATGCTGCGCGCGCCGCAGGCGCGGCAGCCCGTGACGATCACCGCCAGCATCGGCGTGACCGCGCTGTGGCTGCTGCCGAGGCTCGGCGGGTTCCAGCGGCGCCATCCCGACATCGACCTGCGCGTCGCCGCCAACGACAAGTCGCTCGACCTGCGCGCCGAAGGCATCGACCTCGGCATCCGCTATTGCACCGCGCAGCGCGCGCCGGCGGGCGCGCTGCGCCTGTTCGACGAAACCGTCGTGCCGGTCGCGCATCCGTCGGTCAGCCGCACGGCGCTGTCGAGCGCCCGTGCGCTCGGCGCGCACGTGCTGCTCGAATTCGACGGCCCGCGTCACGCGCAACTGCAATGGACCGATCATCTCGCCGCGATCGGCCTCGCGAACGCGCGGCCCAAGGGCGTGCTGCGCTTCAACCAGTACGATCAGGTGATCCAGGCCGCCGTCGCCGGCCAGGGCATCGCGCTTGGCCGGCTCGCGCTCGTCGGGCCGCTGATCGCCGACGGACGGCTCGCGGTGCTCGGTCGCAGCGCGCCCGAACTCAAGCGCGATTTCGGCTATTGGCTATACGCCGCCGAGCCGTCGCCGCGCGCCAACGTGCTCGCCGTGCGCGACTGGATCCGCGACGAGGCCCGCGCCTACGAGGCCGCGCCCACGCTCGGCTGACGCCGCCGGCGTCAGGCTACCAGTTCTGGTAGTTGCGGTGCTTTTTCCTCCCGCGTGAAATAGGTCGCGATGGAACCGCGAACTCGACCGCGCACCCTTGTCGAGCCGGCCCATCCCAGACATCCGACCGGAGGTCACGCGTGAGTCCGACTGTCCCCCTGCTTCGCATCGAAGCGCTCGCCTGCGGCTATGGCAAGCGCGAAATCCTGCATGGCATCTCCCTCGTGGTCGCGCCCGGCGCGATCGAGGGCCTGCTGGGCCGCACCTCGGCGGGCAAGACCACCCTGCTGATGACGATCGCGGGCCTCGTGAAGGCCTACGACGGCTCGATCCGTTTCGACGGCATGGAACTGGCCGGCCTGAAAAGCCACGAGATCGTCATGCGCGGCGTGGCTTACGTCCCGCAGAAACGTTCGCTGCTGCGCGCGCTGTCGGTTCGCGACGCGCTGATGGCGGGCGCCTGGCGCGACGCCGACCAGGAACGCATCCGTCACGACACCGATTGCCTGCTCGACCGCTTCGCATGCCTGCGCGCACGCGCCGCGCAATGCGTCGCGCTGCTCGACGACCACGAGCAGCAATTGCTCGCGATCGCGCGCGCACTCGTCCAGCGACCGCGCCTGATGCTGCTCGACGAACCCGCGCTCGGCCTCACCGACGCCCATGCGGAACAGATCGCCGCGCTGCTCGCCGAGCTGCGCGCCGAAGGCCTGAGCATCCTGATCGCCGAGCGCGAGCCGCGGCTCGTGCCGCGGCTCGCCACGGGCACCCACACCCTGGTCGAGGGCTGCATCGCCGGCATGCCCGCGCCGGCCCCGCGCGAGGCGCCCCGCCGCCGGGTGCGCCGCCACGTGCTGCCGCAGGAGGAAGCGCTGCCCGCAGCCACCCTCTGACACGCCGTCTCCGGCTCGCGGGGGCCATCGCGCGCGCCGCCGCCGGGCGCGTGCGCCCGCGCATCCGGCCGCCTTCCCGCCTGCTTCCCGCTCGCCGTGTTTCGCATGCGCGCCACGCATGCGAAACGCACCGAGGAATCGATTGAAACACCCCGCCGCGCCGCGTCTAATGGCGACGGCGGCTCCCCTCCGACGGGCCGCCCCCACTCGGAGACGCCTGTCATGCCCTCATCCCGGCCCCCTGTCCGCCATCGCTGGCGCCTCGTGATCGCCGGCGGCCTGGTGATGGGCGCCGCGCTCGGCATCCGCCACGTCCAGGGCCTGTTCCTGCTGCCCGTCACGCTCGAGCGCGGCTGGTCGCGCGAGGCGTTCGGGCTCGCGCTCGCCTTGCAGAACCTGCTCTGGGGCCTCGCGCAACCCTTCACGGGCATGATCGCCGATCGCTTCGGCTCGGCGCGCGTGATCGTCTCCGGCATGATCTGTTACGCGCTCGGCCTTGCACTGATGGCATACGCGAACACCCTGGGCCTGTTCACGCTGGCCAGCGGCGGGCTGATCGGCGTCGCGCTGTCCGGCTCCGCATTCGGCGCCGTCTACGGCGCGCTGAGCCGGCTCTACCCGGGCGAGGAACGCAGCTGGGCGCTCGGCGTCGCCGGCGCGGTCGGCGGCTTCGGCCAGTTCTGCATGGTGCCCGCCGCGCAGGGATTGATCAGCGGCTTCGGGTGGATGACCGCGCTGCTCGCGCTTGCGCTCGCCTGCCTGCTGCTCGCGCCGCTCGGCGGCCTGTTGAACGATGCGCCGGGCGCGGGCGCGCCGACCGCCGACAACGACCAGACGCTGCGCGCCGCCATCCGCGAAGCGCTGTCGCATCGCGGCTTCCTGCTGTTGAACCTCGGCTTCGTGGTGTGCGGCTTCCAGCTCGCCTTCATCGGCGCCCATCTTCCCGCCTACCTGTTCGACCAGGGCTTCACCGCGCGCCATGCGAGCATCGCGCTCGCGCTGATCGCGCTCGCCAACGTGGCCGGCACCTATGGATGCGGCTACCTGGGCGGCTTCCTGCGCCGCAAGTACGTGCTCTCCACGCTCTACCTGGTGCGCGCGGGCGTGATCGCGCTGTTCGTCGCGCTGCCGCTCACGCCCGCGAGCCTGTATGTCTTCGCGTGCGCGATCGGCCTGCTGTGGCTCGGCACCGTGCCGCTGACCAATGGCCTCGTCTCGCAGGTGTTCGGCGTGCGCTACATCACCACGCTGTTCGGACTCGTGTTTCTCGGCCATCAACTGGGCGGCTTCCTCGGCGTCTGGCTCGGCGGCATCGTGTTCGACGCGACCCGCTCCTACCTGCCGCTCTGGTACGGCGCGATCGGGCTCGGCCTCGTCGCCGCGCTGCTGCACCTGCCGATCGACGATGCGCGCGTGGCGCGCACACCGCGCGCCGCGCCCGCGCGCGTGCCCGCATGAAGCCGCTGCGCGCGGCCGGTCGCGCGCTCGGCATTGCGGCCGCCCTGGCGCTCGTCGCGCTGTGCTTCGCCGCGTACCTGCGGCCGGACGCGCTGCTGTCGGTCGCCACCGCCCTGAGCTTCTGCGGCTGACGCGCGCTGCGCGGCCGCCCGCCTTGATGCAGATCCGCTCCATGCCGCGCGGCCGCGCGCACGGCCGCCGCGAACGTTAGAATCTCGATTGCGCACCCTGCGCAATCATTCGTTCAAACCACATCCGGCATCCCGGGAGGGCCTTATTTCCATGAAAGCAACGACGTTCGTCGGCACCGCCATCCTTACCCTGTCCGCCCTGCACCTTGGTTCCGCCGCCGCGCAGGAACCGGCCGCCCCCGCGGCGACGGGCGAATCGGCACTCGCCGCGACCGCGCAAAACGTCGTGGACAACGTCAAGCCCCGCCACATGCGCGCGCTGATCGTCGGCATCGACGCGGCGTCGCGCACCCTCACGCTGAAAGGCGCGAAGGACTTCGTCTCGAACGTGGTGGTCGGGCCGGAAGTCCCCGGCTTCGAAAAGCTGAAGGTCGGCGACCGGGTCGACGTGTTCTCCCGCAACGCCCTGCTCGTCACGGCCGACAAGGTCGACGCGTCGGACATCCGCGAAAGCAAGGTCACGCGCTCGCTCACGCCGAAGCCGAGCGGCTTCGACACGACGCGCCAGGTCGAACTGCTCGCCACCGTGACGCGCATCGATCGCAAGGCGCGCGTCGTGACGCTGCGCGGCCCGCAAAACACCGCGTCGTACGAAGTGTCGCCGCAACTCGACCTCGGCGCGCTGAAGGTGGGCGATACGGTGCATGCGGTGTATGTGTCGGCCACCGCCGTCAACGTGACGTCGCAGCCGACCGCGCAGGACTGAACGTGGTGTCCCGCGCCTCGCGCGCGGGCCCCGGCCTGCTCAACTGAGCAGGCCGAGCATGGCGGCCCGCACGACTGCGGCCGTCTTGTTCGCGGTCTTCAACTTGACGATCGCGTTCTTCACGTGGAAGTTCACGGTATCCACCGAGATCGCGAGAATCTTCGAGATTTCGCCGGAAGTCTTGCCGTCGGCGGCCCACTTGAGCACCTCCACCTCCCGCTCGGTCAAGCCGCGCTCCGGGTCCGCCATCAGCTTCGGCAGCATCCTGCGGCCCAGCGCATGATGCGCGGTGCTGACGAGCCAGCGCATGCGCGGTTCCTTGCTCTCGAGTTCGTCGGCCGTCAACGGCGCCGAGGAACGGACCATCACCAGCATGCCCATCACGCCGTAGGCGTCGCAGTTCGATTGCGCCCAGCCGAAACGCAACCCGAACGACTGCGCCTCGATCCACAGCTGATGCGCGGGCGCGAACAGCTCGTCGCTCCAGATGATGGGCGCCTGCGAACGCCGGCCATGCGCGACGATCGGATCGATATCGAGAAAGCCCGCTTCAAGGTAGCGACGCTGCCAGGGCTCCGGGTAGTTGCTGCGCATCACGATCCGGGGACGAGACAGCGGCCAGGGCACGCGCAGCCCATACGCGCAGTACTCGAAGCCGAGGTCGGCCGCGGCGGCCTCGACCTTCGCGAATACATCGTCCTCGGACCGTGCGCGATCCAGCCCCGATAGCACGTTCTCTGCCCAGTTCATCATGTAGGCCCTCTTCGGATCTGTGTGCCGGACTTGCCGCCCCCCACGCCCCAGATGAGCGCACGAACCCGGGCCGCCCGTTTTTTTTGAGGTTATTAAACCCGTCTATTCAAATCAGGAATCATTAAACATTAAGCCCGTGACGAAATCAATTGCAACCATCCCGAATCCGTCATTGGCGCAATGAATAAGTAAAGTTCAGTCTCAACAGCGACCTCGATTATTCAACCCGCAATCCACGAATTTCACAAATAAATCAATATGATGCCGGCCGTTACGATACCGCGCACAATTCAGGGCACGCTGACATTACGCAAACGTTCTCAACATTCTTGACGAAATGAAAGAATTCAATCCTCAAGGATAAATTTATCTGCGATAGCAGATTGCCAATTTTCTTGCTTTTGAAATCAGAAAAGAATTGACGAAATTCCCTTGCTTAACAAATGAATATAATTAAATGCACAATGAAAGGCGTGGGGAGTCGAGCGTGCGCGCACGCCGGACGAGGACGGCGCGGGTCGCGCGGCGAACGGCGGGAAACGAGGCGGAAGGAATCGCGCCGGATGCAGGAAGGGCGCGGGTAAAACGGTGCGCCAAGCATCGGCGCGGCAGACACGCACAGGCGCCTGCCGCCGGAAAACGTCAGAGCCGGCCGGGCAGCTCCGCGACGCTCGCCAGTTGCGCAAGCAAGGTCAGGATCGACACGCCGACCTCGCAGCCCGACGTATCGAGCACCATCTCGGGCGCCGCCGGCGCCTCGTACGGGCCCGACACGCCCGTGAATTGCGGCAGCTTGCCGCGCTCCGCGAGCGCGTACATGCCCTTCGGATCGCGTGCTCGGCACACGGCTGCCGGCGTGGAGACGAAGGTCTCGAAGAAACCCTTGCCGATGATCGAACGCGCGAGGTCGCGCTGCGCCTGCAGCGGCGAGATGGTCGCGACGATGACGAGATAGCCTTCGTACTGGAACAGCTTCGCGATATGCGCGAAGCGGCGGATATTCTCCATGCGGTCGGCATCGGAAAAACCGAGATCGGCGCACAGGCCGGCGCGCAGGGTGTCGCCGTCCAGCACGATGGCCTTCACGCCGCGGGCCAGCAGCAGGTTCAGCAAGGCGTTCGCGGTCGTGGTCTTGCCTGCGCCGGGCAAGCCTGTCATCCATACGACCGGAGCAACGGCCTCCGGTGGATATCCACCCTTCATATCCATTTCAAATCCCTCTCAAGATCCTGATATCGAGGGGAGTCTAGCCGCTAGACGAATAAACAAAAATGCATGAATTTTTACAAAATATTCTCAAGAAATATGCTAAAGTGGAAACCGAGCACAACGCTGCATCGGTTTGGGCACAAAATGCCGCACGGGCGAACTCAACCGCGCGTGACCTGCTCCAGCGCCGCGAGCGCCCGAGCGCGCGCGGCGTCGTGCTCGACGATCGGCAGCGGATAATCCGCGCCAAGCCGCACCCCGGCCGCCGCCAACTGTTCGGGCCGCGCCCGCCAGGGCGCATGGATCACGCCGGCCGGCAGGCGCGCGAGCGCCGGCACCCAGCGCCGGACGTAGTCGCCGTCGGGATCGAACTTCTGCCCCTGCAGGACCGGATTGAAGATTCGGAAGTATGGCGCGGCGTCGGCGCCGCAGCCCGCCACCCATTGCCAGTTCGCCGCGTTGCTCGCGGGATCCGCGTCGACCAGCGTGTCCCAGAACCAGGCCTCGCCGTCACGCCAGTCGAGCAGCAGATGCTTGACGAGAAACGACGCCGCCACCATCCGCACCCGGTTGTGCATCCAGCCCGTCGCCCACAGCTCCC
The DNA here is from genome assembly GCF_058803765.1 of Burkholderia sp. GW821-FHT14F03. NCBI lineage: Bacteria > Pseudomonadati > Pseudomonadota > Betaproteobacteria > Burkholderiales > Burkholderiaceae > Burkholderia > Burkholderia sp. GW821-FHT14F03. The sequence goes on along the minus strand of NZ_JBXAPG010000030.1, from coordinate 35,807 downwards.
GCATGCCCGCATCGACCAACGGATAACCGGTCATGCCGCGCTGCCACGCCGCCAGCGCCGCCGGATCGCGGCGCCAGGGCATTGCGTCGAACTGGCGGCGGACATTACAAACCGATAAGTCCGGTAACGCATACAACATGCCGTAACAAAATTCCCGCCAGCCGAGCTCGCTCAAAAACTTGTCGAGATCCGCGAGCGCGGCGGCGCCCTGCTCGTGCGCCGCCGCCTGCGCCGCATGCCAGATCTGGCGCGCGGACAACTGGCCGAAGCGGAGATACGGCGACAGTCGGCTCGTCGCCGGCTGATCCGGCCGATCGCGGGCATCCGTGTAGCCGCGCAGGCGCCGAGCCAGGAATTCGCGCAGGACGTCCAGCGCGTCGTCCTCGCCGCAACGCCAGGCGTCGCGCAGGCCGCCCGACCAATCCGGGCGGACTGGCAACAGGCCCAGTTCAGGGAGCGCCGCGCGGCGCGCCGCGAGCGCGGGCGGCAGCGGAAGGAACCTCGGCGACTCCGGCTCCGGCAGCGGCGGCGCAACCTCGCGGCCGGCGCGCGCCGCGCGCCAGTACGCGGTAAATACCTGGTAGGGCTTGCCTGCACCGGTCAGGACCTCCCAGGGCTCGTTGAGCAGCGCCGCGTTGCCGCTCTCCGCGACGATCCCACGCGCCTTCAAGGCTGCCTTGAGGCCGCTGTCGAGCGTGCGATGCCCCAGCGCGTAGCGACGGTTCCAATACACCGCGCCCGCGCCGAGTTCGACCGCCAGCCCCTCGATGGTGGCGGCCTCGTCGCCTCGCAGCAGCACGAGTTCACCGCCGCGCGCGCGCAACGCGCGATCGAGCGACGCCAGCGCGCCATGCAGCCACCACCGCGCCGCGCCGCCGAGCGACCGGCCCGCCCCCGCCGGATCGCTGACGAACACGCACACGAGCGGACGACCGGACGCCGCCGCGCGATACAGCGCGGGCTGGTCGATCAGGCGCAGATCATCGCGAAACCAAACGATGGCGGGAGCATCAGGGTTGGACACGGCGGGACACCTCGAAGCGGACGTTCTGGCAGGGGCGGTCATTGTCGCGTGGGGAGATCGCGTTGTCGATGCAAAGGGCGGGCAGCCTCCCCGATCGTTGCGTGAGCACCCGACTCCCTCCTCGTTCCACTCCACCCGTCCGGCTGCACGGCATCCGCTCCGGGCTCGAACCAACCGTCGCCTCCGTGCCGCGTTTCAATCGCCGCGCCAGGCGAGCCGCATCGCATCGCGACGGACAGCGCCCCGTTTGGAGTCGTACACCTAACCGGGGATTTGGCGAAGCCCGGGCGCAGCACATATAAATCAGGCCATCGGGGCGCGCGCGAGGCGGCCAAACCACAACAAGGAGGGAGACCATGTCGACACCCGCACCGGCATCCGTGCCGTGGACCGACGGCAAGCGCTACTGGTGGCTGCTCGGCGCCTTGACCGTCACGCTGCCGATCGCCTCCGCGCAACTCGCGCTCGCGACCGGCTGGCATATTTTCTGGTGGTTCGGGCCGCTATTCGCGTTCGGCGTGATCCCGCTCCTCGACATCCTGATCGGCGACGACCGGGACAATCCGCCCGAGGCCATCGTGCCCGCGCTCGAGCAGCAGCGTTACTACCGCTACGTGGTGTACCTCGCGACCTTCGTCGAATACGTCGTGTTCGCGGGCGCGATGTGGGTGGTCGTCACGCAGACGCTGACCTGGTATGACTACCTCGGCTTCGCGCTGTCGCTGGGCGTGGCGACCGGCGCCTCGATCAACACCGCCCACGAGCTTGGCCACAAGACCAGCCGCTTCGAGCGCTGGCTGGCCAGGATCACGCTCGCGCCCGTCGCCTATGGTCATTTCTATGTCGAGCACAATCGCGGCCATCATGTGCGCGTCGCGACGCCCGCCGATCCGGCCAGCGCGCGCTACGGCGAATCATTCTGGGCGTTCCTGCCGCGCACCGTGACGGGCAGCATCGCCTCCGCGTGGCGGCTCGAACGCCAGCGCCTCGCGCGCGGCGGACACAGCGTCTGGTCGTGGCGCAACGAGGTACTGCAGGCGTGGGCGATGACGGCCGTGCTGTGGGGCGTCGCGATCGCGTGGTGCGGCGCGATCGTCGTGCCCTTCCTGCTGATCCAGGCGGTGTACGGCGCGTCGCTGCTCGAGGTGGTCAACTACGTCGAGCACTACGGGCTCGGCCGCAAGCAACTGCCGAACGGGCGCTACGAGCGATGCGCGCCGCAGCACTCGTGGAACAGCAACCATGTCGTGACAAACCTGTTTCTCTATCAGTTGCAGCGGCACGCGGATCACCATGCCAACCCCACCCGCTCGTATCAGGCGCTGCGTCACTTCGACGACGCACCGCAGCTGCCCGTCGGCTATGCGGCGATGATCCTGCTCGCGTATGTGCCGCCGCTGTGGTTCCGCGTGATGAACCCGCGGGTGGTCGCGCATTACGGGGATCGGTTCGCGCAGTCGAACATCAAGCCGTCGATTCGGGAGAAGGTGCTCGCGCAGGTGGCGGCGGGACGGGGTTAGGCGGGGCTAAGCGTTACGCATCGCCCGCCCTGAAAGATAAAACCCCCGCAAATCGGCGATTCGCGGGGGTTTCGGTATTCTGGCGGAGAGAGGGTCCGTCAAAAACCCTTATTTTATAAGGCCTGCAAGGCGATAAATCAAAAAAATACCCGACAAAGTACCCGCAAACTGAAGGCATTTCGTCAAATAAGGCTTTGGAGGCAGCGAATGCGGCCGCTCCACCAAAAAGTCCGCCATATGCCCATATTTCACAACCGTTTCCAGCCAAATCACGAAAAAATGTCCGGATAAATACCCAGCGTTGTCGGCTGCCGCACAAACCGCCCTTGCCTTGGTGCCGCCCTCTCCCACTTCAAAAATTGCCGACAGTGCACTTGAGCCGGTTCCGGGATCACCTGTGCGCGTGAATAGCCCAAAGGGGTCCGTCAGGGAGCGCTCAATGTGGGCTAGTCGGCAGTATGCCCTTTGCATCGATGGAATCGGTTTGTCAATTCGTTCGCGAGGAAGGAGGAACTGTTGGAAATGAGGCGGCTAGTTTTCATTTGACACTCGTTCGCCTATGGTCGACAGTTCTGTTTGCGTCGGTCACCAAAGCAAATATATCGGGGAAAACATGGCAGCGGAAGAAAACAGATCAAAACTGGTAAGAATCAGTGTCCGCAATATCGGTTGTATCGGAAACGATCCCGTAGACATTTCCCTCGATAACGTTGTGTGTCTCGTAGGTCGAAACAACGCTGGAAAATCGACAATACTTCGTGCGTACGAGTTGGCAAAGGGCACGATTTCCTTTGAGCCCACGCGGGATAGGCATATTCAGGCGCAGCAGGATCATCCCTCCGAGGTGATTCTCGAAGTTCATATTCCCGACGGAATTGGAAACATAGCTCCTGAGTGGAAAATCGATGACGGTGGGCTGCGCATTGTCAAGAGCCGTTGGCAGTGGACGGTCCCGTCTTTTCAGAAGGTGCGTACGACTTGGAATCCGACCGGTGGCGCGGACAATGCCGGGGACTGGGATCCCGACAAAAATGCTGCGGGTCTGGATAACGTTTTCACCTCACGCTTGCCGCGCCCGCTCCGCGTCGGGTCGCTAGACGATGCCGAGAAAACTGAAGAGATGCTTCTCACGCTCGCTCTCACACCTCTGATCGCCAGCCTCGAAAAGGAGCGCCAAAACGCTGAATCGGCCTTATCAAAAGCGATTTCAAGCATCACCGCCAATATCAACGATCACAGCGCTGCGCACGAAGGCGACTTTAATAAAATTGCGGCGCAGGTCACCGAGGGTTTCAAGAGTGTATTCCCATCGCTGGGTGTGCGCCTCAATATCGCTTCCGCTCCTTTTACAGTAAAGCTTGACGATCTTGTGAAAAAGGGTTCGGGTCTCCGGATAGCTGATGGTAAGGCGGACACATCATTGGCCCAGCAAGGAACGGGCGCACGGCGCGCGCTGTTCTGGGCGATGTTGCAGGTACACAATGAGCTCACTCGTGAAAAGGAAGTTCGTGCCGAGTTTCAGAAGAACCTCGAAAGAGAGCTAGCCGATCAAGAAAAAAAGGCAGCGAAGAAGATAACGGACGAAGTTCGGGTAGAGATCAATGCTCGGATAGCCAATTTGACGGCGCAATTAGATGCTCATGCCGCTGGCGCTCCGATACCCGAAAGTCCGGACGACCCGTCGCTGCCTGGCTATCTTTTACTGATCGATGAACCGGAGAATGCTCTGCATCCAATGGCCGCCCGCGCGGCGCAAAGGCACCTCTACAGGCTGGCTGAAAGCCCCGATTGGCAAGTTTTCATGACTACGCATTCCCCGTACTTCGTGAATCCATTTGAGGACCATACAACGATCGTGCGGCTGGAGCGTCTTGGCGGGAACGATGGAGCTCCTATTGCGCCAATGACATATCGCTCCGACTCCATTGCGTTTGAAGGTGACGAGAAACAGCGACTTCAGGCTTTGCAGCACATTGATCCGAGTTTTGCCGAGGTCTTCTTCGGTTCCTATCCGGTGCTGGTCGAAGGCGACACGGAGCACGCCGCGTTTGTGGCCGCCATCGTTGAAAAGGAACAGGAGCTCATGGATCGGGCGACAGTCATCCGAGCACGTGGAAAGGCGATTCTGGTTCCGTTGATCAAGGTATTGCGGCATTTTAAGATCGGCTTCGGCATCGTTCACGACTGCGATCCGCCGTTCAAAGCCAACGGTGACAAAAACGGCATGTGGACCGAAAACACGAAGATCCGAAACGCGATACTGGATGCTCGAACCGCGGGCTTAACGGTACGGCATCGGGTCAGCATACCGGATTTCGAGCGGTTTCTTGGGGGAGACGAAGAATCCAAGGACAAGCCGTTGAACGCGTATCGAGCCATTACCGAGGACGCCAAACTGGGGGCATTGGTTCAAGCGCTGTTGAAAGACCTCGTCAGCAGCGAACAGCACGAACCCTTTCCGCAGGACGAAATGCAAGGTGAGTATATAGAAGTGTTGCGTTCGAAAGTCTTGCTCTGGGCTCGGGACCATGGCTTTGAGACTACCGTCCGTTTTGCCGGAAACCCAAAAGCCTGATAGACCCGAGTAGCGAGCAAAATTATATGAACGATCACAACCCAACCTCTCAGGCATCTAACGTTTCTCTTGCTCTGCACACGTTAGGCTGGAAAGGTTTCCAGGATCTCTGTGCCCAAGTATGCGAGGTAGCTTTTGGGCGCACTGTTTCTGTTTATCGTGAAGCGCAGGACGGCGGGCAGGACGCTGTATTCATGCTGCCCGGCCAAGAGGTCCATGAGCCGCTCACAGAGGCGACCGTTCAGTGTAAGTTCAGCAGTCGGAGTGACGTTCGGCTGCGGCCGGGTGATATCTCCAGCGAATTGGAAACGGTTGAGAAGCTAGTGTCGGAGGGTAGAGCATCGACCTACTACTTCCTTACTAGCCTTGGCGTGGATGCCCCTGTTGCAGCGAAGATTCGCGATACCCTTGTCGCAACCGGGGTAAGGGAAGCCCACGTTCTGGGACTGGAATGGCTCACGCTGCAGATCAAAAGCAGTCCACGACTTCGCGCACTAGTGCCACGCGTCTATGGCCTGGGTGATCTCTCGACTATCGTCGATGAAAGATGCGCGACACAAACGGAGGCACTTCTCGGACACCTGCTGCCGAGTCTGAAGGTATACGTACCGACTTCTGCACACAGGACCGCTGTCCGCACACTAGGCGAACACAAGCTTGTTTTGCTTCTCGGTGCCCCTGCAGCGGGTAAATCGATGCTGGCAGCGATCTTGGCAACCACGGCGATTGACAGCGAGCATCACCAGACCCTCAAATGCGAAGGTCCTCTTGAGCTACGGTCGCGCTGGAATCCTCACGAGCGAAATCGGCTGTTCTGGATAGACGATGCCTTTGGTCCGAATCAGTTGCGAGACGACTATGTGGATGCCTGGATCGAGTTTATGCCGAAGGTGAAGGCTGCTATCGAACTCGGCAATCATTTTATACTTACCTCGCGTACGCACATCTGGAATGCAGCTAAGCATAAGCTTGGCACCCGAAATCACCCGTTTTTGGCCGATAATCGCGCGATCGTAGACGTAGGCTTGCTTAGCCCAGAGGAGCGACAGCAGATCCTATATAACCATGTGAAGGCGGGGAATCAAATCCGCTCTTGGAAACAGGCGGTGAAGCCACACCTGCCGGACTTAGCTGCGCAACTTTACTTGCTCCCGGAGATTGCGCGACGATTAGGCGATTCTACCTATACGAAAGGTGTGAAGTCGCTACCCAAAGACTTGATTCGTTTTGTGAATGAACCTCAGGAGTTCTTAAAGGAGACGATTCTTGAGCTCACGTCGGCGCAGCAAGCGGCGATGACGTTGGTATTTCTCGCCCGTTCGAGGCTTGCAGTTCACTCAGCGGGGGACGCAGAATGTAAGGTCGTGGCTGATAAGTTCGGCGTAACGGTTGCGTCCGTCGTCGAAGCACTAGGGCAGCTCCTGGGAGCGTTTCTTCTGAAGCGGCTGGAAAGCGGACAGATGTGTTGGGGGTTCGTTCACCCCACCTTCGCGGATGCGATCAGCAGCATACTCAGTGGACGGTCGGACTTGGTGGGCCTTTATGTCCGAGGTACGCGCCTTGAGAACCTACTCAGCGAAGCGATATGCGAAGGCGCGCCCAGCGTACGTGACGCGGTGGTAGTGCCAGCGACGAGCTTTGACAGCGTGATCGGACGCTTGATCGATACGCCGGATGCGTCGGGTCTGAACGAGAAACTGTTCCTGTTCTTGGTTGATCGGTGTCCGGAGTCTGTTACGAAGAAGGTCCTTGAATTCGACCCATCTATTCTGACAAGGCGTGGCGAGACGCACAGTTGGCAGAGAATCCGAAGGAATAATAGCGTGCGCCTTCGTGGCTTAGCACACCGCCTCGGAATCCTCGAAAGCTCGCTGCGTTCGGCGACTAGCGACGAGCTTGAGGACGCGGCGCTTCGCAACTTCGACTTGTCTTTCCTTCGTCAGGAGAACTTACTGGAACTGTTTGAGCCATTAGATTTGATGCGTCTAACCGGCAAGCTCATCGGCTTACTGAACGATGCCGTTCGTGATCGCATATCCGAGTTGGCTGAAAGCGCGGATCCTGATAGCGATTTGGACGATCACTTCGACCCAATATCAGACTTTCTTCGCGACATAGAAGAGCTAACGATCGATAACGACGACTTGGAACCGAAAATTCGGGAGTTGGAGGATGAACTGACGGAAGCCAAGGCGTCAGTTAAGGCATCCAAATCGGACGACGACTCGGGCAGCTTCTGGAACAGGGTTTCGCCCGCCACGGTTGGAGATTCCACAACGGGGCGATCTATTTTCTCCGATGTCGACGAGTAACGCGGCGTCAGAACGGTGCTGATCGCAAGAATTCGGGTTGCCGACACACTCCGACCGTCTCTTTAAAGGTGACTGTCTGGGCTTGTCATGAGTGATGCAGAAAGTAGTCGTCGAGATTCGATCGATCGGAGAGGCGGATATAGGCGCAGACGCGGAACATATGTACGTCTCAAATAGGCCGAAATGTACGCGTGAATATTAACGCGTGTCCGAAAATACAAAGGTCTTATTTTCGGACACGCCTAAGCCGCTCTCTCCGCAATGGATCTCTTTGGGTTGTGCGCGCACTTAAGATATAGAAAGTTTTTTGTAATAATAGACTTTCCCTTTTGCTTTCGTGCCGAAGCGCACCGCTCGTTCATGCCCATCTCACCGCGCATCCGCTACCGCAACCTAGAAAATCTAAGGCGGTCTGATTTTCGTGACTGGCTAGGTGAGATGGAATGCACAAACAAACTCTTGGCAAACATACAGAGTGTAGCTAGGAAAGCTCTGGACGACGCGGTACAGGACGAGCTACTCGCCACAAACCCGTTGTACGGCTGGACATACCGGAAGAAGGAGGCACCGAAAGAGGAGGACGACGTGGACCCGTTCACGTCAGATGAACAACGAAACATCGTCGCAGCTATGCAACCCCAAGCCGCGAATATGTTTCAGTTCGCGTTCTGGACCGGCTTACGTACTTCGGAGCTAGTCGCACTGAACTGGACGGATGTAGATTGGAAACGCGGAGTAGTTGTTATCAAGCGCGCGTTGACCCAAACAGCCAAGGAGGCAGAAGACACTAAAACCAAGTCAAGCCGTCGAGAGGTAAAGCTGTTGCCGCCTGCCCTCGCCGCGCTAGTTGCCCAAAAAGCTCACACGTACCTACTGGGCCGGGAAGTATTTCAAGACCCGCGCAACGGGGAAAGGTGGGGAGGGGATTCCCCCATTCGGATAGTGTGGACCCGAGGACTACGGCACGCACAAATCCGCTATAGAAAGCCCTACCAGACGCGCCATACGTATGCGTCCATGATGCTTTCAGCGGGGGAACATCCGATGTGGGTAGCTCGGCAGATGGGCCATTCGAACCAGAACACGACGGTTCGAATTTACGCTAGGTGGATGCCCAGCGCTGACCCAGATGCAGGCGGCAAAGCTGTAGCGAAGTTTGCAGAATCGACGTTGCGATTAAGCTGCGATTCCGCACAGAAAACAGCGGTAAACCATAGCAATTAATCGAAACCCACTTCGCCAAGTCGTTGAAAAATAAAGAAATTCTGGCGGAGAGAGGGGGATTCGAACCCCCGATAGGCGATTAACCTATACACGCTTTCCAGGCGTGCGACTTAAACCACTCATCCATCTCTCCAGCAAGAGCGAGAGTATAGCAAACTCCCGGCCCCTTTCACCAGCCCCCGTCAAGGATGCCGGATGTAGTCCACGAGCGCGTTCGTATACGCATCCGGCGGCCGGTCGCACAGACTCACGACGATCGCGACCGCGAACCCCGCCGGCACGCCGAACACGCCCGAGCTGATCGGCTCGATCCCGAACCAGCTGGGCCCGGCGAACCCGGTGATCTGGGTAAAGAACGGATAGGTCGACACGATGTAATACACGCACACCGCGAGCCCCGTCACCATGCCGGCGATCGCCCCGCGCGTGGTCGTGCGCTTCCAGAACACCCCGAGCACCAGCACCGGGAAGAAACTCGACGCCGCCAGCGAGAACGCCGCGCCCACCAGGAACAGGATCTTCCCCGTGTTGAGCGACGCGACATACGACGCGAACAGCGCCACCCCGAGCAGCAACACCTTGGAGATGGTCACGCGCCGCTGGCTCGACGCATCCGGCGCGACCATGTGGTAATAGACGTCGTGCGACAACGCATTGGCGATCGTGAGCAACAGCCCGTCCGCGGTCGACAGCGCCGCCGCGAGCGCCCCCGCCGCGATCAACCCGGACACGACATACGGCAGCCCCGCGATCTCGGGCGCCGCGAGCACGACGATGTCGGGCTGCATCTGGATGCCCGCCCAGTGCACGACGCCGTCGTGGAGCAGATCGAACACGCCGACCAGGTCGGGTTCGAGGTGATGCCACTGCGTCACCCAGGCCGGCAGTTCCGCGAACGGCCGCCCGACCAGGTTCGCGAGGATCTCGTACTTGATGAGCACCGCGAGCACCGGCACCGTCAGATAGAACAGCGCGATGAAGAACAGCGTCCAGCCCACCGAGCGCCGCGCCGAGGCCACCGAGGTCGTCGTGTTGTAGCGCGTGAGGATATGCGGCAGGCTCGCCGTGCCGAGCGACAGGCACAGCAGCAGCGCGAGGAAATTGCGCTCGCGCGGACGGCGCTCGCCGTCGTTCGCGGCGGGGAACGGCTCGGCCATCGGCTCCGGGTCGGCCGCGCGCACGAGCAGGTCGTCGCGCGCCTGCTCCCACACCACCCGCGCCGCGTCGGGATCGCGCGGGAATTCCGCGAGCCGGCGCTCCTGCTGGCTGATCTCGCGCAGCGGCCCGTTACGGCGGCGCAGCGCCGCCAGCTCGTCGGCCAGCCGCGCCTTTTCCTCGCCGTACGACGCCGGCAGGCGATCGAGCATGCCCTGGATCTGCACGGCCCGGGCGCGATAGGTCTCGCGCGCGCGACGTTCGTCGGGCGAAGTGCGCACGCGCGCCTCGAGTTGTTCGACGCGTGTCATGAGCCGGCCGTAATCGAACTGCGGCGCCGGTCCGAGCCCCTGCTTCATCGCGATCAGCGACACCGGGATCAGGATCGCGCTGATCAGGATGATGTATTGCGCGACCTGGGTCCAGGTCACCGCGCGCATGCCACCGAGAAACGAGCAGACCAGGATCCCGGCCAGCCCGCAAAAGATCCCGATCGAGAAATCGACGCCGATGAAGCGCGTCGCGATCAGGCCGATGCCCTGGATCTGCGCGACCAGATACACGAACGAGCACAGGATCGCCGCCCCCGCCGCCAGCCCGCGCATCGCCGTGCTCGAGAACCGCGTGCCGAGGAAATCGGGAATCGTGTAGCGCGCGAGCTTGCGCACGTACGGCGCGAGCAGGAACGCGACGAGGCAGAAGCCGCCCGTCCAGCCCATCAGATAGGCGAGCGCGTCATAGCCGGTTGCGTACAGCGAGCCCGCGAGGCCGATGAACGACGCGGCCGACAGCCAGTCCGCCGCGGTGGCCATGCCGTTGAACGCGGACGGCACGCGCCGCCCCGCCACGTAGTACTCGACCAGATCCGAGGTGCGCGACAACAGCCCGATCACCGCGTACACCGCGATCGGCACGAACAGGAACACATAGCCGATCCATACGCCGGGCCCGGTCACGTGCTCGATGCGCGCGAGCAGCAGCACGAATGCGAGAAAACCGACCGTATAAAGCGCGTACGCGTGGATCAGGCGGTTCGTCAGCATCGCTCAGCGGCCGCCGCCAGGATGCGCGGCAGGGTCTGCCTGCTGGTCGTAAGCGCGGCGCAGCACGCGGTCGGCGCGCTGCATCAGCACGATGTACACGAGGATCAGCGCCAGGTAGATCAGGATCGCGCCTTGCGCCCCGAGGTAGAACGGCAGGCTGAAACCGGCGAAGCGCAGCGGCGCGAGCGCGTGCGCGAAGCTCGGAACCACGAACGACACCGCGAAGCCGATCGCCATCAGGATCGCGATCAAACCGACGTTGAAGCGCCAGTAGCGCGCATGCGCGCGCGCGAGCGCGGCGGGCACGTCGGGCGGCTCAGCGGGATGCGCGGGGGAGGAGGACGAGGCGGCCATGCGCTTGTGTAACAAAAAGCCCCCGCGCGGGCAATCGGGATTGCCGCGCAGGGGCCGGTCGCACGAAGCCGCGCGAACGCTCAGCGCACTTCGGCGAGCTGTTCCAGGATGGCCGGATTCTCGAGCGTCGAGGTGTCCTGCGTGATCGCCTCGCCCTTCGCGAGCGAGCGCAGCAGCCGGCGCATGATCTTGCCCGAGCGGGTCTTGGGCAGGTTGTCGCCGAACCGGATGTCCTTCGGCTTCGCGATCGGCCCAATTTCCTTGCCGACCCAGTCGCGCAGCTCCTTCGCGAGCGCGACGCCTTCCTCGCCCTCGGGGCGCGAGCGCTTGAGCACCACGAACGCGACCACCGCCTCGCCCGTCGTATCGTCCGGGCGGCCGACCACGGCCGCTTCCGCGACGAGCGGATGCGACACCAGCGCCGATTCGATCTCCATCGTGCCGAGCCGGTGCCCCGAGACGTTCAGCACGTCGTCGATGCGGCCCATGATCGTGAAGTAGCCGCTGTCCTTGTCGCGCACCGTGCCGTCGCCGGCGAGGTACAGCCGCCCACCAAGCTCCTCGGGGAAATAGCTCTTCTTGAAGCGCTCCGGATCGCCCCAGATGGTGCGCGCCATCGACGGCCACGGCCGCTTGACGACGAGGATCCCGCCCTGCCCGTTCGGCACGTCCTGGCCAGTCTCGTCGACCACGGCGGCCATGATGCCCGGCAGCGGCAGCGTGCACGAGCCCGGCACCGTCGGCGTCGCGCCCGGCAGCGGCGTGATCATGTGGCCGCCCGTCTCGGTCTGCCACCAGGTGTCGACGATCGGGCAGCGCTCGCCGCCCACGTGCTTGTGATACCACATCCACGCTTCCGGATTGATCGGCTCGCCCACCGTGCCAATGATGCGCAGGCTCGACAGGTCATAGCTCTTCGGATGCACGACCGGGTCGGCCTCGGCCGCCTTGATCAGCGAGCGGATCGCGGTCGGCGCGGTATAGAACACCGTCACCTTGTGGTCGGCGATCATCTTCCAGAAACGCCCAGCGTTCGGATAGGTCGGCACGCCCTCGAACACGACCTGGGTCGCGCCGGTGGCGAGCGGCCCGTAGGTGATGTAGGTGTGGCCCGTGATCCAGCCGATGTCGGCCGTGCACCAGAAGACGTCGTCGGGCTTCCAGTCGAAGGTCCACTTCATCGTCTGGGCCGCCCACAGCAGGTAGCCGCCCGTGCTGTGCTGCACGCCCTTCGGCTTGCCGGTCGAGCCCGACGTATACAGGATGAAGAGCGGATGCTCGGCGCCGACCCATTCCGGCTCGCACACCTCGGCCTCGGCCGCCGCCAGCTCGTGCATCCACAGGTCGCGCCCGGCGTGCCAGTCGACCTTGCCGCCCGTGCGGCGGTACACGATCACGCTCTTGACCTTCTCGCAGCCGCCCATCGCGATCGCCTCGTCGGCGATGCTCTTGAGCGGCAGCGTCTTGCCGCCGCGCATCTGCTCGTCGGCGGTGATGAGCGCGCTCGCGCCCACGTCGACGAGCCGCTCGTTGAGCGACTTCGACGAGAAGCCGCCGAACACGACCGAGTGCGTCGCGCCGATGCGCGCGCAGGCCTGCATCGCGACGATCCCCTCGATCGACATCGGCATGTAGATCACGACCCGGTCGCCCTTGCCGATCCCACGCTTCTTCAGCGCGTTCGCGAAGCGGCTCACGCGCGCGAGCAGGTCGGCGTACGTGACACGTGTCACGGCGCCGTCATCGGCCTCGAAGATCACCGCGACCCGCTCGCCGTTGCCGGCCGCGACATGGCGGTCGAGGCAGTTGTACGACGCGTTCAGCTCGCCGTCCTCGAACCAGCTGTAGAACGGCGCGCGCGTCTCGTCGAGCACCTTGCTGAACGGCTTGCGCCATTCGAGCGTCTCGCGCGCGAGGCGCGCCCAGAATCCTTCGTAGTCACGCGCCGCCTCATCGACGAGCGCCTGGTAGGCCGCCATCCCGGCAATGGTCGCCGCCTGCCCGACGGCGGCGGGCGGTGCAAACTGGCGGCGTTCGTGCAGAACCGATTCAATCGCAGACATCGACAACCCCTTGGTGAACGTGAAACCGACTGCATGGCGGCGCGATCGTGCGCGCCGCATCTCGTTGGCGCGTGACGCGCCTGTCTCCACCCTCGCGCGACGGCCGGACCCGCATGGCTCGCGATGCTGCAGCGCAGCACGCCACGCGGCCGCGCAGCGCGACACGGCGATTGCCACGATAAGCGCCGCAACTTACCCGTCACTTACGCGGGCGGCGCCCGGCCCAAGCTTTACGCCGGCTTTCGGGCGACTCTACAATGCTAACTGAACTCGTCGTCCGGATTCCAGCTTGAATCGCTACGCTCTCTTCCTCATCCTGTCGATGCTGCTGGTCGGCAGCAACGTCGGCATCGGCAAGTCCATCGTCGTCTTCGTTCCCGTCGCCCTGCTCGCCACGCTGCGCTTCGTGGTCGCGATCGCCGTGCTGTGGCCGCTGTTCAGCCCGGTCAAGATGCGCACGGTCAAGCGCGGCGAATGGCTGAACCTGTTCCTGCAGGCGTTCTTCGGCACCTTCATGTTCACGCTGCTGATGCTGAACGGCGTGCAGCGCACGAGCGCGGTCGCGGCGGGCGTGATCACGAGCACGATCCCCGCCGTGGTCGCGCTGTTCGCGTGGCTGTTCCTGCGCGAGAAGCCGAGCGGCCGCGCGCTGGTGTCGATCGCGCTCGCGATCGTCGGCGTCGTGACCATCAATCTCGCCGGCGGGCAGGCCGACGACGGCGCGCAGGCGGGCTCGCTCACCGGCAACCTGCTGATGCTGGGCGCGGTGTGCTGCGAATCGCTGTACGTGATCCTGTCGCGCCGCCTCACGCAGACGCTCGCGCCGATCGACATCTGCGCGTACACCCACCTGTTCGGCCTGCTGCTGATGCTGCCGCTCGGCGCGGGCGCGCTCTGGCGCTTCGACTACGCGAGCGTGCCGGCGGGCATCTGGGCGCTGGTCGTCTGGTACGGGCTGTCCGCGAGCATCTTCTCGTTCTGGCTGTGGATGAAGGGCATCCGCCACGTGCCGGGCAGCCTCGCCGGCGTGTTCAGCGCGGTGCTGCCGATCGCCGCGGCGCTCTACGGCATCCTGGTGCTCGGCGAGCGCCCGACGCTCGCGCACGGCTTCGCGCTCGCCTGCGTGGTCACGGGCATCGCGCTCGCGAGCGTGCGGGCGCGGCGCGCGCCGCCCGTGTCCTCGTAGCCGCTTCGCGTCGCCCGCCGTCGCGAACGGGCGCCGCTGCAGCCCGGCCGGGCGACGCGTTACAATGACGCGCTTTCAAAAATACCCCCGATACCCGCGCCATGTCTGCCCCGTCGCCCACGCCGCACGCCCGTTCCTCCCGTCACCGGATGCGCCCGCTGCCCGCGCTCATCTTCATGAGCCGCTGGCTGCAAGTACCGCTCTACCTGGGCCTGATCCTCGGGCAGGCGGTCTATGTCTTCCTGTTCCTCACGGAAGTCTGGCACCTAGTCTCGCACGCGACCTCGCTCGACGAAACGAGCGTGATGCTCGTGGTGCTGAGCCTGATCGACGTGGTGATGATCTCGAACCTGCTGATCATGGTGATCGTCGGCGGCTACGAAACCTTCGTGTCGCGCCTCGGCATCGAGGGGCATCCCGACGAGCCCGAATGGCTCGATCACGTGAACGCGGGCCTGCTGAAGGTGAAGCTGTCGATGGCGCTGATCAGCATCTCGTCGATCCATCTGCTCAAGATCTTCATCAGCCCGGACCAGCACACGAACCACGCGATCATGTGGCAGGTGCTGATCCATGTGTCGTTCCTGCTGTCGGCGCTCGTGATGGCGTGGGTCGACCGCCTGACGACGCGCACCCATACCGAGCATTTCCATACCGATGCGCCCGCGCAGCCCGCCGCGCATCGCGAGCCGGCGTAACGACCGGCGCTGCCCAACCGATTCCCACTGTCCCCACAGAGTCTCAGCCATGACCGTCATCAAACAGGAAGACCTGATCCAGAGCATCGCGGATTCGCTGCAGTACATCAGCTACTACCATCCGCTCGACTACATCCAGGCGCTCGGCCGCGCGTACGAGCGCGAGGAAAGCCCGGCCGCGAAGGACGCGATCGCGCAGATCCTCACCAACAGCCGCATGTGCGCCGAAGGCCGTCGCCCGATCTGCCAGGACACCGGCATCGTGACGATCTTCGTGAAGGTCGGCATGGACGTGCGCTGGGACGGCGCGACGATGGGCGTCACCGACATGATCAACGAGGGCGTGCGCCGCGGTTACCTGAACCCGGACAACGTGCTGCGCGCGTCGATCGTGAACCCGCCCGAAGGCGGCCGCAAGAACACGAAGGACAACACGCCGGCCGTGATCCACTACGAGATCGTGCCGGGCGACAAGGTCGACGTGCAGGTCGCGGCGAAGGGCGGCGGCTCGGAGAACAAGTCGAAGTTCGTGATGCTGAATCCGTCCGACTCGATCGTCGACTGGGTGCTGAAGACCGTGCCGACGATGGGCGCGGGCTGGTGCCCGCCGGGGATGCTCGGGATCGGCATCGGCGGCACCGCCGAGAAGGCGATGGTGATGGCGAAGGAATCGCTGATGGATCCGATCGACATCCAGGATGTGATCGCGCGCGGTCCGAAGGACTGGGCCGAGGAACTGCGCATCGAGCTGTACGAGAAGGTCAACGCGCTCGGCATCGGCGCGCAGGGGCTCGGCGGTCTCGCGACCGTGCTCGACGTGAAGATCATGGCGGCGCCGACGCATGCGGCGTCGAAGCCCGTCGCGCTGATCCCGAACTGCGCGGCGACCCGTCACGCGCATTTCACGCTCGACGGCTCGGGCGTCGCGCGCCTCGACCCGCCGCCGCTCGACGCATGGCCGAAGGTCCAGTGGGAGCCGAACACCGAAACCAGCCAGCGCGTGAACCTCGACACGCTGACGCCCGCCGAGGTCGCAAGCTGGACGCCGGGCCAGACGCTGCTGCTGTCGGGCAAGATGCTCACGGGCCGCGACGCCGCGCACAAGCGCATCGCCGACATGCTCGCGAAGGGCGAGACGCTGCCCGTCGACTTCACGAACCGCGTGATCTACTACGTCGGCCCGGTCGATCCCGTGCGTGACGAAGCCGTGGGCCCGGCAGGCCCGACCACCGCGACGCGGATGGACAAGTTCACCGAGATGATGCTCGCGCAGACCGGGCTGATCTCGATGATCGGCAAGGCCGAGCGCGGCCCGGTCGCGATCGAGGCGATCAAGAAGCATCAGGCCGCCTACCTGATGGCCGTGGGCGGCGCCGCCTATCTCGTGTCGAAGGCGATCCGCCACGCGAAGGTGCTCGCGTTCGAAGACCTCGGCATGGAAGCGATCTACGAGTTCGACGTGCAGGACATGCCGGTGACGGTCGCGGTCGATTCGTCGGGCACATCGGTGCATCAGACGGGGCCGAAGGAATGGCAAGCGAAGATCGGCAAAATCCCGGTCGCAAGCGTGTAAACAAGAATGATTTTCAGGCCGGATTTCAATCCGGCCTTTTTGATTCTCATTACGTGCGGCCTTTCGGATATCGAACCGATTTACGCTTGGCTTTTCGGGTGCGAGCGTTTATCTTTCGATAGTCTGAGCCCCACACGATTTAAAAGGAACCATCATGCAAGGCGATAAGAAAGTCATCGAATATCTCAACGCCCAGTTGAAGAACGAGCTGACTGCAATCAACCAGTATTTCCTGCATGCGCGCATGTACAAGCACTGGGGCCTCGAAAAGCTCGGCAAGCATGAATACGACGAATCGATCGGCGAGATGAAGCACGCCGACTGGCTGATCGAGCGCGTGTTCATGCTCGACGGCCTGCCGAATCTTCAAGACCTGCACAAGCTGCTCGTCGGCGAAGAAACCGAAGAAATCCTGAAGTGCGACCTGAAGCTCGAACAGATCTCCCAGGCCACCTGCAAGGAAGCAATCGCCTATTGCGAAACGGTGCGTGACTACGTCTCGCGCGAGATCTTCGAAAAGATCCTCGACGACACCGAAGAACATATCGACTGGCTGGAAACGCAGATCGATCTGATCGGCAAGGTCGGCCTGCAGAACTATCAGCAGACGATGATGGGCTCGCCGGAGTAACTCCCCGCCCCTCTCCCGCCGCACCCGCATGCTCCGCCCGTCCCCGTTGCCCGATATACCGCCCGCCGCCGCGCCGGCGGCGCGCGCGCACGCGCCGATCGGCATCTTCGATTCCGGGCTGGGCGGCCTGTCGGTCCTGCGCGCCGCGCGCGCGCTGCTGCCCGCCGAAACATTCGTTTACGTTGCCGATTCCCGCCACGCGCCCTACGGCGAACGCGACGACGCGTTCATCACCGAGCGCACGCTGGCCATCGGCGAATGGTTGGTCGGCCAGGGCGCGAAGGCGCTCGTGGTCGCCTGCAACACCGCCACCGCGCAATCGATCGCCGCGGTGCGCACGCAATTGCCGATCCCGCTCGTCGGCGTCGAGCCCGGCATCAAGCCGGCCACGCAGGTATCGCGCTCGCGCGTGGCGGGCGTGCTCGCCACCCAGGCCACGCTGCGCAGCGAGCGGTTCCGCGCGCTGCTGGAGCGGCACGCGGCCGACTGCCGTTTCATGTGCCAGCCCGGCCACGGGCTCGTGCAGGCGGTCGAGCGCTGCGACATCAACTCGCCCGAGCTGCGCGCGCTCCTGGCGTCCTATCTCGAACCGATGCTCGCCGCCGGCGCCGATACGCTCGTGCTCGGCTGCACCCACTACCCGTTCCTCGACGAAACGATCCGCGCGCTCGCGGGCGATCGTCTCACCCTCGTCGACACCAGCGACGCCATCGCGCGCCAGCTGGGCCGCGTGCTCGACGCGCACGGCCTGCGCGCGCCGGCCGACGCCGTCGCGCGCCCGACCCGCCTGTGCTCCACCAGCGACGGCGCGCATCTGCACACGCTCGCCGCCGCCCTGCTCGGGCTGGAAACCGGGGTCGAAACCGTGTCGATCGTTTCGCCGAGCGCGGCCGACCGTTCCGCCCAGCCGGCCTGAACGGGCCGCCGGGCGGCCATGCGTGCCGCCCGTTGCCGGGAAACCCTGCTAAGCACCTGGTTTTGTTACAAAAAAGCCCGCCCCACCCTTGCCAAGCCTCGTGAATAGAATGATAATAATTCGCATTAACGTTAGCTATCGCGTCCATCATGATCGTCTGCGTGTGCAAATCGGTATCCGACCGGAAGATTCGCGCCTCCCTCGCCGAGGGTGCCGCCAGCTTTGAAGAGCTTCAATTCGAACTGGGCGTCGCCTCCTGTTGCGGGAAGTGCGAGGAGTCCGTGCGCGACCTCATGGCGGAGCACGGCGTCTGCGCGAGCCGTTGCGGCGTCGAACACCACGCCCACCCGATTCCCGTGACGTTCTACGAACGCAAGGCGGCCTGAAGGCACGATTGCGCGCTGCGCGGCGCGAGCCGCGTCGTATTGTTGTTTCCACCCGCCCGTCAGCAAGCCTTTCCCGCGAGCCAGCGGCTTACCTGCAAAGGAGCCTGTGATGGAGTTGCTGATCGGATTCGTGACGACTGTGTGTATCTCGCTGTTGATTTTCCGCAAATGAGATCGCCATCCCGGGTGCGCCGGCCGCGCACCACCGCCCTACCAAGCTAACATGCAGGCCTCGACTTCCGTACCGACCGGCTCCTGGCCGGTTGCTTCCCGTATGAATCCCCGTGTCGTTACCGCCACCGCCGCAGTCCTCGCCGGACACGCGCTGCTGCTGGCCGGCGCGCTGCTGATGCGCAACGACGTGCCGGAGCGTCCGCTCGAATCGAAAGCGATCACCGCGCAGCTGCTGAGTTCGACGCCGGTTGCCCAACCGGTCGGCGTGCAGTCCGCGCCGACGCCGCAACCGAAACCCATCCCCACGCCGCGGCCGAAGCCCACGCCCAAGCCCGTGGTCAAGCAGACGCCCACGCCGCTGCCGGTCACGCACGAGCCCTCGCCCAATGCGGTCACCGCGCCCGAACCCGCGCCGCCGGCCCCGGCGGCCCCCGCCGCGCCGCCGGCCGCACCGGCTCCGGCGCCCGCGCGGCCGACGATGGAAATCGCCGCGCCCAAGGGCGGCGCGTCGCTGTCGTGCCAGATCGTCAAGGCGAATTACCCCGCGCTGTCGAAGCGCCGCGGCGAAACCGGCGTCGCGAAGGTGCGCTTCGTGGTCGGCGTCAGCGGCCAGATCGAAAGCGCGCAGATTGCCCAGAGCAGCGGCTTCCCGCGCCTCGACGACGCCGCGCTCGAAGCCGTGCGCGCGTCGCAGTGCCAGCCGTACCTGCAGAACGGGCAGCCGATGCGCGCCGCGTACACGCAGCCCTACGACTTCAGCCTGACCGACTGATTTCCGCTACATCCCAAAAGCTACACCCAAAAAGATTCAAGAAAAGGAACACACATGCAAAGCTACGGTATCGCGCACGTCTGGGCGCAAGGTGACTTCGTGACGCGCTTCATCGCGATCACGCTGCTCGTGATGTCCATCCTGTCGTGGTTGGTGATCGTCATCAAGGGCTGGAACGTCTTCCGCCTGAAGCGCCTGACCCGCAACGCCGAACAAGCCTTCTGGCATTCGGACGATTTCGATGACGGCGTGCAGAAGCTCGGCGTCTCGTCGTCGACGCCGCAGGACAACCCGTTCCTCGCGCTCGCACTGTCGGGCAAGGAAGCCGCGGACCACCACCACCAGACCCAGCCGCACCTGCACGACCGCATGGACGTATCCGACTGGGTCACGCGCTGCCTGAAGGACACGATGGACGACGGCGTCGCGCGGATGCAGAGCGGCCTCGCGATTCTCGCGTCGATCGGCAGCACCGCACCGTTCGTCGGCCTGTTCGGCACCGTGTGGGGCATCTATCACGCGCTGCTCGTGATCGGCGCGACGGGCCAGACCTCGATCGATCAGGTCGCCGGCCCGGTCGGCGAATCGCTGATCATGACCGCGTTCGGCCTGTTCGTCGCGATCCCCGCCGTGCTCGGCTACAACGCGCTCACGCGCGCGAACAAGGACATCGTGAGCAAGCTGCGCCGCTTCGCGCACGGCCTGCACGCGTACTTCGTGACGGGCGCGCGCCTCGCGTCGTCGTCCCAGCGCGACGGCCTGCGCCTCGCCACCCGCGCGAACTGATCGAGGATCCGTCATGGCAATGAATTCCACCTTCGATGAAGAAGAAGAAGGCCTGATGAACGAGATCAACATGACGCCGCTCGTCGACGTGATGTTGGTGCTCCTGATCATTTTCCTGGTCACGATCCCGGCGATGCACCACGCGGTGAAGATCGATCTGCCGCGTGCGAGCAGCCAGCCGGTCGAAGTGAAGCCGCAGACCATCAACGTCGCGATCGAAGGCGACGGCACCGTGCTGTGGGACGACCACCCGGTCACCGCGGAAGATCTGCAGACGCGCATCGCGCAGGCGGCGCAAGCCACGCCGCAGCCGGAGCTGCATCTGCGCGCGGATCGCAAGGTCGCCTACGAGCACGTGGCGGAAGTGATGTCGGCCGCGCAGGCCGGCGGCCTCACGAAGCTGGGCTTCGTCACCGAGCCGAAGTCGAAGTAACGCATCACGCATCACGCATCACGCATCACGCGCTCGACAAAGTAAAAGGCCTTCATCGCCAGATGAAGGCCTTTTTTGATGCGCACGCGGGCGCCTTCGGGCGGCGGGCTCTTCGGCGGCATCAATTGGCGCCTGGAGCAACGCAATGCGACTCGCCGTGATCTCACGGACTGCGCGTTCTGCCCTATCTGGCTCGCAACATATGCGGCCACCGGTTTTCGCTCAGAGCATCCTTCGCGAAGTGGGATTCCAATATAGGTCGACACGCGCACGCATTCAAGCAAACCCCGATTGAAACTACCGATCGCGCGCGACGCTTGAATGAAAAAACCGATGCTTCGCACACACAAGGATCGCCGTCAGGTGGGCAGCATCTTCGGCATGCCGTCTTTCGCGCCGCGCTCCGGGCAGCCGGGCTGCGCGTAATGCTCGTTGTCGAGCTTCTCGACCAGGAAGTCGACGAAGGCGCGCACCGCGGGCGGCATCCCCTGCCGCGACACGAACACCGCGGATAATTGCGGCGCAGGCAAGGTCCAGCCCGGCATCACCGGCGACAACTGCCCCGCGCGCAGCGCGTTGCCGTACATCATTTCCGGCAGCGCGGCGATTCCGACCCCGTCGAGCACCGCCTCGCGTATCGTCATCAGATCCGCAGTGACGAGGCGCGGCTCATGCTCGTGCGTATGCCGCGTCCCATCGGGCGCGATCAGCGAAAACACGTGACGGCCGTCACCCGACGGCGTATCGAGCGTCGCGAAACCAGCCAGATCGTCGGGCGTCAACGGCGGCGCATGCTGGCTCAACAGGCTCGGCGCGCCGACCAGCATCTGCTCGGTGCGAAACAGCGGACGCACGACGATATTCGCGCTGGAGGGCGGCTCGGAGCGCACGCGCAAGGCGACGTCGATCGAATCCTCGAACAGATCGATCACGCGATTCGTCACGCGAATCTGCATCCGCACTTCCGGATAACGATGAAGGAATTCCGGCAGCAGGTTCGACAGCATGGTCTGCGACACCGTCACCGGCACGCTCACGCGCACCGTGCCGCGCGGCGACGTACGCAGCTGCTGCACCGCGTTCATCGCGGCCTGCGCCTCCGCGAGCATGGCCTGGCAATGCTGATAGAACAGCTGCCCGGCCTCCGTCAGCGCGAGCTTGCGCGTCGAACGCTGCAGCAGACGCACGCCGAGCGCCGCCTCCAGTTCGGTCAGGCGACGCGACAGGCGCGACTTCGAGATACCGAGCACGCGCTCCGCGGCGGAAAAGCCGCCATGCTCGACGACCTGCGAGAAGTACATCAGGTCGTTCAGGTTGTGTGCGTCGATAGTCATCTCATCGTTCCAATTCCAGAACGATCCATTGCGGATCGCCCGGCTTTTCTCTGCAAATCGCTCCATATAATAGCTTCATGTATCGAAAATAAAGCGATTTCCCCCATTCCGAAGGGCCTGCCCATGTCATCCAGCCGTTCCATCACACGCACGTACCCATCGCTGCGCACGACCGAAGGCGGTGGTTTCATCGTCCATCGTCCATTCCCGACCCGCCTGTTGATGGACTTCGATCCATTCCTGCTGCTCGATGAAATGGGCCCCGTCAACTACGCGCCCGGCGAGGCCAAGGGCGCGCCCGATCATCCTCATCGCGGGTTCGAGACCGTCACCTACGTACTCGACGGCCGGTTCCGCCATCGCGACTCGGCCGGCCACGCGGGCACGCTCGGTCCCGGCGACGTGCAGTGGATGACGGCGGGCGCGGGCGTCGTTCACAGCGAGATGCCCGATCCCGGCTTCGCGCACACGGGCGGCCGCTCGCACGGCTTCCAGCTGTGGGTGAACCTGCCGCGGCGCGACAAGATGATCGCGCCGCGCTATCAGGAGATCGGCGCGGCGCGTCTGCCGAGCGCCACGTCGCCCGACGGTCGAGCGCGCGTGAACGTGATCGCGGGCGAAGCGTTCGGCGTACGCGCCCATATCGAGACGCGCACGCCGATCCTGTATCAGCACTTCACGCTGCAACCGGGCGCCGAGGTCGAGCATCCTGTGCCGGCCGGCTTTCGCGTGTTCGCCTACCCGTTCGACGGCGACGGGTTCTACGGCGCGCAACGGCAAGCGATCGATGCGCGCCACATGGTCGTCTACGGCGACGACGGCGACACCGTCGCCTTCGCCGCAGGCGACGCGCCGCTCGATCTGCTGCTGATCGGCGGCCAGCCGCTCAACGAGCCGATCGTCCGCTACGGTCCGTTCGTGATGAATACCGAGGACGAGATCCGCCAGGCGGTCGTCGACTTCCAGAGCGGCCGCATGGGGCGCATTCCCGCCTGATGCGCGGCGGTCATCGGGACGCGCCGCCCGCGCATCCGAATTGCGTCACAATACCTGCTCGCGCCTGTGGCGCCGTACGACAGAAGGAACCTGCCGCCTTGAATTTCGAACACCTGATCCAGATCAACGACCCCAGCAACCCGACCCTGCCCACCCTGACCCGCGCCCAGCTGTGGGAAGGCCTCGTGTTGCGCGCCGAGCAGCCGCAACTCTTCGTGATTGGCCTCGACCGCTGCGTCATGCGCGAGCGCACGGACACCCTGCTCGAGCGCGAGCTGCACTTCGGCAACGCGACGATCCTCGATCGCGTGACCTTCACGCCGGACGAGCAGGTCCGCTATGACATCCACGCCGCGCACGGCGAGATCGGCGGCTCACTGACGATGACGATCGAAGAGCCGGAAGCGGCGCAACTGTTCCTGCGCTTCGAATACCGGACCACGCTGCCCGTCGGCGACGACAGCGAGGACGCACGCCAGACCCAGGAGATCGTCAAGGAGGCCTATCGCGCGTCCGACATCGACACGGTCAGGCTGATCCGCGAATACGCGCAGGGGCGCAAGGATCCCGATCCGCTGCACTGAGCCGTCACGCGGGGCGCCCCCGCGGCGCTCCAGCCTGGATTTTGACGTTGGCTATCGACTTCGCTTGTTCGATCAATAATGAGATGTTGTAAATGGGAATGGTTATCATTTAGACTTCATTCCATCGTATCGCCAAACATCACTGACCGAATGACCGAACTTATGCGCTCTTCCACGCTCACCCTGCGCCGCACTGGCGGCACCGCAACCGGTGGCCGGACGAAAGTGGCGGCGGTTACTACGCCAGCGAATGCCGCGAAACCCGCCGGCGCGGATGCCGGCCAGCGCGTCGTCAAGAGCGAGGCGCTGCTCCAGGGCCAGACGCACGTGAGCATCGCGCACAACGGCGAGACTTACCAGCTCCGCGCCACCCGCCTGGGCAAGCTGATTTTGACGAAGTAGTCGTACCGAGTATTGTGGGGACCACCTCCTAGAGGGGTGTTGGGCATTAGCCAGCCGTAGCGGCTTGCACGCGAGATCTAGACCCCTTCGTGCAAACACATTCAAGCAGCCGTTACAGCAAGCCAAGCCACTTTTTTTGGTTCTCACCCGTGAAAGCAAAAGCGGCGCGTTCGATGAACGCCCCGCTTTTTTATCGCCGGCTTTCCTGCCGCCGACACGTCCTTCCACCCGGCTCAGAATCCCCAGAACATCAGCCACCACGCACTGTCGATCACGGCGAGCGCCGCGGCCACCCAGCCCATCGCGAGCACGCGGCGCGGCCAGCCTGCATAGCGGCCCGTGACCTTGAACACGAGCCACGCGCTCCACAGGTTCGCGCCGATCAGGATCGCCAATCGCACATCGGTCGCCCAGCCGAGCGGCACGTGCTCCGCGCGCAGCAGCGACAGCGTCGTCGCGGACAAGCCGAGAAACACGCCCGCGCCCGCGATCGGAATCAGCCCCTGCGCGAGATGATGGAGCCGCACGCGCTCGAAACGGCCGAGCATCATGACCGCGCCGCTGAGCAGCACCAGCAGCACACTCCCGTAGATCAGTCCCGTGCCGACGATATAGCTGACGACGAGCGCCCCGTCGAGCCACGAGAACACGTCGTTGCGGTCGGGATAATGCGTGAGCAGGAACCACGGCGCATTGGTCTCGAGCGGCCAGAGGATGTCGTGGTCGATCAGCCAGCCGGCGAGCGCCTGCTTGATCTGCACGAACCACGGGCTCACGGTCCAGTGGAACGCGCCGATCGCGACGCCGAGCAACCCGTACAGGATCAGCGCGGTATCCCAGCCGCTCGCGTGCTTGTCGCCGAGCGCGACGACCTCTTCCGACGGCGAGCGCGCCGTCAGCGCGATCGCATCGCGATGGCCGGCGCAGCGGCCGCACATATGGCAGTCCGCCGCGCCCTTCATGTTGCGCAAGGGCACGAGCGGTGCACAGTTGATCGGAATCACGCGGTGCCCATGCTCGCCCTGCCGGTACGAACGTCGCCATGCTTCCTCGTCGACCTTGTAGCGCAGCGGCGCGAGTCGCGCGAGCAGCGAGAACACCCCGTTGACGGGGCACAGGTACTTGCACCAGACCCGCTTCTCGCGCCCGTACAGCAGACCGATCACCATCGCCGCGGCGGTCGAGCCGCCGAGCACCAGCAGCACGGCGCGCGGGTATTGGTAGACGCTCACCATCTGGCCATAGATCGTCGTGATCCCGAACGCAACGAACGGCCAGCCGCCCCAACGCATCCAGCGCGGAATCGCGCGGCCGCGACCGAAGCGGCTCGCGAACTCCGCGAGCGCGCCCTCAGGACACAGCACGCCGCACCACACGCGCCCGAGCATCACCATCGACAGCAGCACGAACGGCCACCAGATTCCCCAGAACAGGAACTGCGCGGCCAGCGTGAAATTGCTCCACAGATGCGCGGTGTCGTCGGGCAGCGGCGTGAACGCGGGCACGAGGATCAGGAACGCATAGACCGCGACCACGACCCACTGGATGCCGCGGATCAAAGCGCCATGGCGCTGCATCCATTGGCCGGCCGCCGCGATGCGGCCGATGCGGCCGCCGGCGACCGCGCTCATGCAGCGCGCCCCGCCGTCGCGACCGGACGCCGTGTCGCGCGCTTCAGCAGCAGATAGACGACGAGCCAATACGCGGCGTACGCAACCAGGTTCATGAGCGCCGGGTGCGCGCGATAGCCGGTCAGCGTCGCGACGAGCGAGCCGAAGGTGCTCGAATCATCGAGCAGCGCGGAGCTGTCCCACAGCTGCGCGATGCCGAGCGGCAGGATCTCCTTGTCGATCAGCTTGTCGACCCCGGTCTGGAACAGGCCGGCGCCGAGGAACAGCAGCATGATCTCGGTCACGCGGAAGAAATGCCGCCACGAGAAATACTTGCCGCCGAGTTGCAGCAGATAGAACGTGAGGAACGCGAGGCCGAGGCCGATGAGTACCGCGAGCATCTGCGCGCCGTCGACATGCCCGGACTGGCCGAAGCCGAGCCCGTACAGGAAGATCACGGTTTCGCTGCCCTCGCGCGCGATCGCCAGCGCGACCAGCACCGCGACGCCCCACCAGTTCGAACCCTGCGTGCTCTTCTGCAGCGATTGCTCCATGTCGCGCTTGAGCGTGCGGCCGTGCTGGCGCATCCACAGCACCATCTGCACGATCAGCACGCAGGCGACCAGCACCATCGCCGTCTGGAAATAGTCCTGCGCGTCGCCGGACAACACCTCGGTGAAGCCGACCAGCGCGGCGCCGAGCGCGACCGCCATCAACAGGCCCGCGCCCACCCCGGCCCACAGATACGGCAGGCCGCGCCGTGCATCGGCGTCGCCGTTATTGAGCCATGCGTAAAGAATGCCGACGACGAGCAGCGCCTCGACGCTCTCCCGCCAGACTATGAACAAGATCTGACCCATCTATCCCTCCTGGCACCGCTCGCGCGGCAAGCGCCGCCGGTGCGAAATCCCTTACTTCGCGACGATGACGCCCTGCGCCTGCTGGTGGAAATCGTCAAAGAACTTGTACTCGCCCGGCGACAGCGGGGCGATCACGACGAACGACTCGGAGCCCGGCGCGAGCACCTTCTCCTTGCGCAGCTGCACGCTCTCGAATTCGACTGCGCCCTTGCCGGTGTTGCGGATTTCGATCTTGATGCGCTGGCCGGCCGGCACTTCGATGCGGGCCGGATTGAGCTTGCCGTCGGCCATCTCGAGCTTGAAGGTCGGCAGGTCGACCGCATGCGCGGCGCCCGCGACGAGCACGGCGGCGGCGAACGCGAATATTCTGGGGAATGTCATTGTGTTTCTCAAAAAAGACAAGCGCGCTATACGCGCGCTGTCCGACTGCTGCAGATCCCGCGGATCAATATCCGCCTTTCTTGCCGATGCCCGCGAACGGGAAATCGTAGTCGAGCGTGATCGGCTTGAACCACGGGCCCACGCCGGTTTCCTTGTCGACGTGGCGGCCGAACGCCATGTGGCCCGTCTGCATCGGCGGCTTCACGACGAGCGTCAGGTGGTACTTGCCCGGACCGTTCAGCTTCACGTTGTCGCCGTAGTGCGGGCCGTCGCTCGCGACCATGCCCATCAGGTCGCCTTCCGACTTCCACTTCGCGTCGCCCTGCTTCGTGAGCTTGTAGGTCACTTGCAGGTACGGCATCCAGTCGCCTTCGGCGAACCCGGTCGGATTGTTCTTGACCGCGTGGATGTCGGCCTCGAGGTGGATGTCCGAATCCGATGCCTTGCGCATCATCCCTTCCGGCTCCATCGTGATCGGCTGCAGATAAACCGCGCCGATCTCCATGCCGCCCTGGATCTGATGCTTGCCGATCGGATACTCGGCAGCCGTGGCCGACATCGCGGCCAGCGCCGCCGCTACCGCAATCCCGTTGCGGATGAAGGAAGAACCCAACATTGACACTCCTTGTTTTTATCGTCCGACCACACCCGACGGCCCCAAGCGCGGCCCGTCGGCGGTCCCTGATGCGAGAAAGAACGTTAATGCGAACTATTCTCAATAATTGCGGAGTTTAGCACCGATCCTGAACCGGAACAAACCGGCCCGCGCACCAAACCCTTGCTGGATCAGGAGCCCGATGCATCGGCGCGGGGTCAGGCGCCGCTCACGTGGTCGCCGACATTCGCGCCGAACACGCGTTCGCGCAGCAGCGCGAGCTGGTCGCGCGTCTGGGCGGCCTTCTCGAACTCGAGGTTCTTCGCGAAATCGGCCATCTGCTTCTCGAGCCGCTTGATCTCCTTCGCGATCTGCTTTTCCGACATGTCCTCGAATTTCGCGCGCTGCTGCGCCTCCTTCAGCTCCGCGCGCGCGTCGTCGACGTTGTAAACGCCGTCGATGATGTCCTTGATGCGCTTTTGCACGCCGCGCGGCGTGATGCCCATCTTTTCGTTGAACGCCACCTGCTTCGCGCGCCGGCGCTCGGTCTCGTCGATCGCGCGACGCATCGAGTCGGTGATGCGGTCCGCGTAGAGCAGCGCCTTGCCGTTGACGTTACGAGCCGCGCGGCCGATGGTCTGGATCAGCGAACGCTCGGCGCGCAGGAAACCTTCCTTGTCGGCGTCGAGGATCGCGACGAGCGACACCTCGGGAATGTCGAGGCCCTCGCGCAGCAGGTTGATCCCGACCAGCACATCGAAGGTGCCGAGCCGCAGGTCGCGGATGATCTCGACGCGCTCGACCGTGTCGATGTCGCTGTGCAGGTAGCGCACCTTCACGCCGTGGTCGGCGAGGAATTCAGTCAGCTGCTCGGCCATCCGCTTGGTCAGCACCGTGATCAGCACCCGTTCGCCGGCCTTGACCCGCGCGTTGATCTCGGTGAGCACGTCGTCGACCTGGCTGCTCGCGGGGCGCACCTCGATCTCCGGATCGACGAGCCCCGTCGGCCGCACCACCTGCTCGGCCACCTGCCCCGTCACCCGCAGCTCGTAGTCGGCGGGCGTCGCGGACACGAACACGACCTGGCGCATCTTGCGCTCGAACTCCGGAAACTTGAGCGGCCGGTTGTCGAGCGCGGACGGCAGCCGGAAGCCGTAGTCGACCAGATTCTCCTTGCGCGCGCGGTCGCCGTTATACATGCCGTTCAGCTGGCCGATCAGCACGTGCGATTCGTCGAGCAGCATCAGCGCGTCGGACGGCAGGTAATCGACGAGGGTCGGCGGCGGCTCGCCCGCCGCGGCGCCGGAGAAGTGCCGCGAGTAGTTCTCGATGCCCTTGCAGAAGCCCAGCTCGTGCAGCATCTCCAGATCGAAGCGGGTGCGCTGCTCGAGCCGCTGTGCCTCGACGAGCTTGCCTTCGCGGTGGAAAAACTCGAGCCGCTCGCGCAATTCGTCCTTGATCGTCTCGACCGCGCGCATCACGGTGTCGCGCGGCGTCACGTAGTGCGACGACGGATAGACGGTGAAACGCGGGATCTTCTGCCGCACCCGGCCTGTCAGCGGATCGAACAGCTGCAGCGACTCGACCTCGTCGTCGAACAGCTCGACCCGCACCGCCATTTCCGCGTGCTCGGCCGGGAAGATGTCGATCGTGTCGCCGCGCACCCGGAACGCGCCGCGCTGGAAGTCGGCCTCGTTGCGGTTGTACTGCATCGCGATCAGGCGCGCGATCACGTCGCGCTGGCCGAGCTTGTCGCCCGTGCGCAGCGTGAGAATCATCTGGTGATACTCGGACGGATTGCCGATACCGTAGATCGCCGACACCGTCGCGACGATCACCACGTCGCGGCGCTCCATCAGGCTCTTCGTCGCCGACAGCCGCATCTGCTCGATGTGCTCGTTGATCGACGAATCCTTCTCGATGAACAGGTCGCGCTGCGGTACGTACGCTTCCGGCTGGTAGTAGTCGTAGTACGAGACAAAATACTCGACCGCATTGCGCGGAAAGAACTCGCGGAATTCCGCGTACAGCTGCGCGGCCAGCGTCTTGTTCGGGGCGAACACGATCGCCGGGCGGCCGAGCCGCGCGATCGTGTTCGCCATCGTGAAGGTCTTGCCCGAGCCGGTCACGCCGAGCAGCGTCTGGAACGACAGACCGTCCTCGACGCCTTCCACCAGCGTCTCGATCGCGGTCGGCTGGTCGCCGGCGGGCGGGTACGGCTGGTAGAGCTGGAACGGGGAGCCCTCGAACGTCACGAATTTCGATTCGTCGAGCGCCTCTTGCGTATCGGAATGATGTTCAGCCATGGGGTGCGGATCGCTGCGGAGGCAAAGGACTATTCTAGCGCGTCGCCGCCGGCCGGGCTGCTGTCGCCTCCTGCCGCGCGCCGCGTGCAAAAACCCGGCACGCCGCTGCGACATCGGCCGAAAACGCGCGGCGAATTCGCTACAATAGACGGCTGTCGCGCTTTGCCCCGCGTGCCGCCGTCGCGCGTCACGCCGCCCATGCAAGCCGCCGGGCCCAATGGCCTGACCCTCTTTCTCAACTGCTGCCGAACCATCATGTCGCTCTTCTCCGCTGTCGAACTCGCCCCTCGCGACCCGATCCTGGGTCTGAACGAAGCCTTCAACGCCGATCCGCGCCCGACCAAGGTCAACCTGGGCGTCGGCGTGTACACGAACGAAGACGGCAAGATTCCGCTGCTGCGCGCGGTCCGCGACGCGGAGAAGGTGCAGGTCGAAGCGGGCCTGCCGCGCGGCTATCTGCCGATCGACGGCATCGCCGCCTACGACGCCGCCGTGCAGAAGCTCCTGCTCGGCAACGATTCGCCGCTGATCGCGGCGGGCCGGGTCGTCACCGCCCAGGCGCTGGGCGGCACGGGCGCGCTCAAGATCGGCGCGGACTTCCTGCGCACGCTGAACCCGAACGCGAAGGTCGCGATCAGCGATCCGAGCTGGGAAAACCACCGCGCGCTGTTCGAAACGGCCGGCTTCGACGTCGTCGCCTATCCGTACTATGACGCGCAGACCAACGGCGTGAATTTCGACGGCATGCTGGCCGCGCTCGAAAGCTATGCGCCGGGCACGATCGTCGTGCTGCATGCGTGCTGCCACAACCCGACGGGCGTCGACCTGACCGACGCGCAATGGGCGCAGATCGTCGCGACCGTCAAGGCGCGCAATCTGGTGCCGTTCCTCGACATCGCCTACCAGGGCTTCGGCGAAAGCATCGAGGCGGACGCGGCAGCCGTGCGCCTGTTCGCCGCTGCGGAACTGAACGTGTTCGTGTCGTCGTCGTTCTCGAAGTCGTTCTCGCTGTACGGCGAGCGCGTGGGCGCGCTGTCGATCATCACGTCGAGCAAGGACGAGGCCGCCCGCGTGCTGTCGCAGCTCAAGCGCGTGATCCGCACCAACTACTCGAACCCGCCGACCCACGGCGGCGCGATCGTCGCGGCCGTGCTCGCGTCGCCGGAACTGCACGCCGCATGGGTGCAGGAGCTGGGCGAGATGCGCGATCGCATCCGCGCGATGCGCAACGGCCTCGTCGAACGCCTGAAGACGAGCGGCGTCGACCGTGACTTCAGCTTCATCAACGCCCAGCGCGGGATGTTCTCGTACTCGGGCCTCACGTCGGCCCAGGTCGACCGCCTGCGCGAGGAGTTCGGCATCTATGCGGTCGGCACCGGCCGCATCTGTGTCGCGGCGCTTAATACCCGCAACCTCGACGCCGTCGCGAACGCCGTGGCCGCCGTGCTGAAGTAAGTTCGCGCACGCCGCCCGGCTCAAGAAAAAACGCGCTCCACGGAGCGCGTTTTTTTATTCCGGGCGGCGACGCCGGCCAAGAAGGCCGCGTCCGCCGACGTCACTGCATGAACCATCCGTGGCTGACGATGAACGACTGGCCGGTCAGCGCCGCGCTCGGGAACGCGGACAGGAACAGCACCGTCTGCGCGACGTCCTCGACCGTGGTGAACACGCCGTCCACCGTGTTGCCGAGCATCACATGCTTGATCACGTCGTCTTCGCTGATGCCGAGTTCCTTCGCCTGCTCCGGAATCTGCTTGTCGACGAGCGGCGTGCGCACGAAGCCCGGACACACCACATGCGAGCGCACGTTGTGCTTCGCGCCTTCCTTGGCCAGCACGCGCGCGAGGCCCAGCAGCCCGTGCTTCGCCGTCACATAGGCCGACTTCAGCGGCGACGCCTCGTGCGAGTGCACCGAGCCCATGTAGATCACCACGCCGCCGCGATCGTCCTTGTACATGTACTTGAGCGCCGCCTTGGTCGTCAGGAACGCGCCGTCGACGTGGATCGCCTGCATCTTCTTCCAGTCCGAGAACGCATAGTTCTCGATCGGATTCACGATCTGGATGCCCGCGTTCGACACCAGGATGTCGATCGTGCCGAAGGCCGCCGCCACCTTGTCGATCCCGCTGTTGACCGCTTCCTCGCTGGTCACGTCCATCGCGACGCCGATTGCCTTGCCGCCCGCCTGCCTGATCTGTTCCGCCACCGCGTTCGCGCCATCCTGGTTCAGGTCCGCGATCGCCACCGCCGCGCCCGCCTTCGCCAGTTCCAGCGCGATCTCCTTGCCGATCCCGCTCGCCGCGCCCGTCACGACCGCCGTCTTGCCAGCCAAACTCGAAGCCATTCCCACGTCTCCTCAATCAGGTGAATGAAAGCATCATGTGCGGCGCGGGCCGGGCCACTCGGCACGTACCGGCAATCCGGCACGCCCGCGCGCGGACAACGCCGCTATTGTGCATGATCAGACCGCGCGCAATGGCCAAACAGGCTAAGCTTGTCAGCGGTCACGCATACGGGAGGCGCCATGAACTACCGCAGACTGGGACGTTCCGGCCTACAGGTCAGCGAGCTGTCGATCGGATCGTGGGTCACGTACGGCAACCAGGTGGATCGCCGCGCAGCCCGCGAAT
This sequence comes from Burkholderia sp. GW821-FHT14F03, assembly GCF_058803765.1. NCBI lineage: Bacteria > Pseudomonadati > Pseudomonadota > Betaproteobacteria > Burkholderiales > Burkholderiaceae > Burkholderia > Burkholderia sp. GW821-FHT14F03. The sequence goes on along the minus strand of NZ_JBXAPG010000030.1, from coordinate 3,284 downwards.
CGCTGGCTGCAGCGCGCGACGCCGGCGTCAACTTCTTCGACAACGCAGAGGTGTACGCCGGCGGCAAATCCGAGGAGATCATGGGCCATGCGCTGAAATCGCTGGGCTGGCCGCGCCTCAGCTACGTCGTATCGACCAAGTTCTTCTGGGGCCTGACCGAGGCGCCGAATCAATACCACACGCTGAACCGCAAATACCTGCTGCACGCGATCGACGCGTCGCTGCAACGCCTGCAGCTCGACCACGTGGATCTCGTGTTCTGCCACCGGCCCGATCCCTACACGCCGATCGAGGAAACCGTGTGGGCCATGAGCGACATGATCGCGCGCGGCAAGGCGCTCTACTGGGGCACCTCGGAGTGGAGCGCGGACGAGATCCGGACCGCCTGCGACATCGCCGAGCGCCATCATCTGCATAAGCCGGTGATGGAGCAACCGCAATACAACCTGTTCCACCGCCGCCGCGTCGAGCAGGAGTACCGTCGGCTCTACGAGGACCTCGGGATCGGGCTTACCACCTGGAGCCCGCTCGCGTCCGGGCTGCTGACCGGCAAATATCGACACGGCGTGCCCGAAGGCAGCCGGGCGCGCGTGCAGGGTTACGACTGGCTGCGCGAGCAGCTGACCGACGCGGCGAAGAACAGCATCGTCGACAAGCTCGGCCACGTCGCGGCGGAACTCGATTGCAGCATCGGCCAGCTCGCGATCGCCTGGGTGTTGAAAAATCCGCGGGTCAGCACCGTGATCACGGGCGCGTCGCGCATCGAGCAGATCGTGGAGAACATGCGGGCCGCCGACATCGCGACGCGACTCACGCCGGAGATCAAGCAGCGAATCGAGGATATCGTCGGCGATGCGTATCAATGACAGCAGTCGCCGCGGCGTCGCGTACAATACGCGACCGCTTCGGCCGGCCTGCCCACCTCCGCATCCTGTTGCGCGGTGTCGCGCGGGACGTTCGGCCCTTCCACGTTTCGCTCCGTTTGCCTGTTCGCCATGCTCAGTTATCGTCACGCCTTTCACGCCGGCAACCATGCGGATGTGCTCAAGCACGCCGTCGTCGTCCAACTGTTGCATTACCTGAACCGCAAGGACAAGTCGTATTGGTACATCGACACGCACGCGGGCGCCGGCGTTTACTCCCTGTTGGACGGCTACGCGGCGAAAACCGCTGAATCCGGCACCGGCATCGGCAAGCTGTGGGACGCGGATGATCTGCCGGCCGCGCTCGGCGACTACCTCGACGAAGTCCACGCGCTGAACGACGACGGCACGCTGCGCTACTACCCCGGCTCGCCCTATCTCGCATGGCGCCTGATGCGCGAACAGGACCGCATGCGGCTGTTCGAACTGCACACGACGGAAATCGATGTGCTGCGCCACAATTTCCGTGATGCCGGCCGGCGCGCGATGATCTATGCGGGGGATGGTTTCGAAGGAATCAAGGCGCTGCTGCCGCCGCCGCCGCGGCGCGCGCTGGTGCTCATCGATCCGTCCTACGAGGACAAGCGCGATTATGCGCGCGCGCTGAGCTGCGTCGAAGAAGCACTCAAGCGCTTTGCGACCGGATGCTATGCCGTGTGGTATCCGCAGGTGAGCCGCCCCGAGTCGCAGAAATTCCCTGATCACCTGAAGCGCCTGCAACCGAACAACTGGCTGCACCTGACGCTGACCGTGAGTCGGCCGCCGGCGGACGGTTATGGGCTGTTCGGCAGCGGCATGTTCATTCTGAATCCGCCTTACACGCTGGTGGATTCAATGCGGGAAGCCCTTCCCTATCTCGTCGAGGCGCTGGGCCAGGACGACGGCGCAAGCTTTTCGATCGAGCATCGGAGCAGCTGACGCCGAATGCCGCGCCTCACTGGCGCGGCTGCCTCGGTGGGAGTTGGGGCTGTGGCTGGGCGCCGTTCCATGCCGGGACCTGGACATAGGGCGCCACGATCACGGGCATGACGGAGTTGGGCGCCAATTCCGCGGGGGCGGTCATCTGAGCAGGCGTCGCAATCGGCGCGCGCGACAGTGGCGCGTTCTGCAACACGATTCCGCTCTTGCCGTCGTGTATGCCGGCCTGGGTATCGAGCACCAGCGGCGGCCGGGACGGCTCTGCGCGAGCCGACAGGAACGCACCCGAGAGCAAGACGCCAAACCCGCAGGTTACGAGGCGGACGAGGCTTTGAGGTAGTCGCATGTCACGCGAAGTCTTCCGACTGAGGTAGCAGATACGCCACCATAGCGCCGCTGTCCGCGACGCGCCAGTCATTCCGTGGACAAAAAGACAAAGCCCCGACGATACGGGGCTTGATTGTCATTGCGCCGGAACGGGCGCGATACTGCAGCGAAACCGAGGCTTACAGCGAGTAGCCGTTGGTTTCCAGCGCGCGGATGCGCTGCTCGAGCTGAACGATGTCGCTCGACGATGCCAGGTAGGCTTCGCGGCGGGTGCGTTCTGCGGTTTCAAACCAGGTGCTCAGCTTCTCAATGACGTATGCAAACATGATGGCTCTCCAAGGAAGATAAAGATCCCTGGTGAATCGGCGTCAGGGATATCCCGTATAGGGTTAACCCCATTATAGCCACAATGCACCAACTTGCCAGTGAAATGCTCGAATGCCGACCATTCCATTTTGGAATACATGCCGTGTTCCAGGCATAAACGATTGATTCTTCAGCACAATCCTCATGTTCGCGGCGTTCTGTCACGGCGTTGGGGCGCACTATTTCGGTGCATCACAGCACGTCGCCAAACCTTCCAGGATCGGACAATCGGGACGCTCATCCCCGTGGCAATGCGCGGCGAGGTTAGCGAGGGTGTTCCTCATGTCCGTCAACTCGGCGATACGGCTGTTCAATTCCGCCACGTGCTCGAGCGCGATCGCCTTCACTTCCGCGCTTGCCCTTGAGCGGTCCTGCCAAAGCGCCAGCAACTTACGGATGTCGTCGACCGCAAAACCCAGCCTGCGGGCCTGGCGAATGAACCGCAGCAAATGAACGTCGTCGTCCTGGTAGACCCGGTAACCGGCATCGGTTCGCTTGCTCGCGCTCAGCAAACCCACGCTTTCGTAGTATCGGATCATCTTCGCGCTGACGCCCGAGGCGCGCGCCGCTGCTCCAATGTTCACACTGCCTCCCAATCCACTATGGTGAGATCTTAGCTCGTTCGGAGAAACGACATGGCTCAATGGAAGCGCAAGTCTTCGTGCAGTTAACTGAGGAAGCGCTGCTTCATGGCTGCGCGCGCAACGAACCGGACGTCGCCCGCGATTCATCGCCCGGTCCTGATCCGGG
>NZ_JBXAPG010000029.1:66443-98415 GCF_058803765.1 Burkholderia sp. GW821-FHT14F03 | reverse complement strand
CCCCCCCCCCCCCCCCCCCCCCCCCCCACCCCCCCCCCCCCTCCCCCCCCCCCCCCCCCCCCCCCCCCCCCCCCCCCCCCCCCCCCCCCCCCCCCCCCCCCCCGATGCGACGCGGAAGACGGCCTGGCGAGGAAGCGGAACGAAACGAAATGCACGATGTGATGCGCTGACGGCGGGAGCATGGGTCGAGGCGAGCCATGGTATCGCCGTCTGTCGGAGGGATTTGGCGGTTGTCCTATGTTTAAGACAAAAACTGTAGGTTGTTTCTTAAAATCGAACGAGTACTAATATGGTGGGCGTTTCGGACGCTTTCCAGTACGCGGGATGTGTGTCGTTTTCGGCGGCGGAAGGGCTGCCTATTGCTTGGTTCGCCCTTGTCACGCAGGCCGCGCCGCGGCATGGGCGTGCGTCGTGCCGGGGGTGAGGCGACGCAGCGGGCCCGTGTGGCCGCATGCATTGGCGTGGGTTGCGGCAAGGCGCGGGAGCGCGCGCGTCGGCGCGAAGCCTCGTCTCACAGGAGCCGGCATCCGGATTCATGCGGGAATGCGGTGCACGAACGGGACGGCTCAGTGCCGTCGGGTCCGCGCGCGGGCCGGCGCGGGGCGGGAGCAGGGCCGCTCAGGCGGCGTCGTGGAAGATGAGGCCCAGCGTGGTGCGCTGGCCGTCGTGCACGCGGCTGACGCCGTGGCGCATGCTCGCGCGCGCGAAGCCGCGCGCGCTGCGCACGGGCCGGTGGTTGACCGCGAATACGACGCCGTCGCCTTGCCGCAGCGGCACGATTTCAGCACGCGGCGCTCCGCGCGCGGCCTGCTCGGTCAGCATCAGCTCGCCGCCGCCGAAGTCGCGACCGGGTTCGTCGAGCAGGAACACGGCCTGCAGCGGGAACACGTGCTCGCCGTACAGGTCCTGGTGCAGACAGCAATAGTCGCCCGCGCGATAGCGCAGCATCAGCGGCGTCGGGCGTCGCTGCCCCGCGGCGTGACAGCGGGTGAGCAAGGCCGCGTGCTCGGCGGGAAAGCGCGCGTCGATCCGCAGCGCCGCATGCCAGCGGTTCGCGATCGGCGCGAGCAAGGGATACAGCGCGGCGCGCAAGTCGGCCACGGGTTCCGGAAGCGGATAGCTGAAGTAACGGTATTCACCTTGTCCGAAATGATGGCGCGACATCACGACGCGACTGCGAAAGCGCGTCGCGGCGTCGTCATACAGCGCCGCGGCCGCGCGGCACAGGTCGGGCGTCAGCACCGACGGCAGGATCGCATAGCCGCGCGTCGCGAGGTCGGCCTCCAGCGTTGGCCAGTCGAGCGCACCCAGGCGCGCGGCGGGCGAGGTCTCGGCCTCGGGCGCGAGCGTGGGGCCGGACGTGAAATCGAGCGGCAAGGTCGTCATCGGCAAGCTCATCGTTCCTCGGTGGTGCCCGTATTCTACGTAATGCCCGGCGCGGCGACCATGATGTCGGCGCGGTGTGGCCGGGGATGCTCGACTGGATCCGCAGCGGGCTGGCGCTGGCCGTGCTCAACGCATTGCTCGCCATCGCGACGCTGGTGCCCGCGCGGGTTGTCCATCCGACGGCCGCGTTCCCGCGACGTGCTGTTCGGCGCGACGTTCCTGTCGGCCATCGCGTCGACCACGGCGTTCGCTGCGGCACGACCTGCCGTGGGCGAAGGGCACCCGCGCGTTTGCGACGATCTTCATGTTCGGCCAGACCGAGCGGCCGTTCGCGATCGGCTGAGTGTCGAACCGCGCGGGGCCGGCGCGCAGGTTCGCGCATTCGGCGCTGACGCTGTTCGTGGGCGCGGCCCTCGCGGCCGGGCCGCGCGCGCCGCGCGCGGCGGCGTAGTCAGCCTCGGGCCGCGCGGCGCGGCGTCACCGCACGGATGCCGTGCGCGCGACGCGATGAAACGCGCGGTTGAAGTAGATGAGGCTGTCGCCGTCGTCGCGCACGCGAATCGACGTTGTCTCGATGAACATCACCGAATGCGACCCGACCTCCTTCATCTCGGCGATCGTACCCTGCACGCTCGCGAGCGCGTCGCGCAGCACGGGCACGTCCCGCTCGCCGCGATCCCAGACGGGCAAGTCGAAGCGACGTTCCATCGGCAACTCGGTGAGTCCCGCGAAATGCCGCGCGAGGAGTTCGTGCTCGGCCGGCAGCACGTTGATGCAGACGTGGCGATTGCGCTCGAAGATCGCATGCAGCGCGCTCGACCGGTTGAGGCAGACCAGCACGGTCGGCGGAGTGTCGGTGACGGAGCACACGGCGCTCGCCGTGATGCCGCCGCGGCCGTGCGGTCCGGCCGTGGTGATCACGTTGACGGCCGCGCCGAGGTGGGCCATCGCCTGGCGGAAGGCCTTCAGCGTATCGGTCGGCTCGACGCGCGTCGTGCGCTGGCGGTCGGATGCGAAGGGCGAAGCAGACGCGGCGGACGCGGCGGGAGTAGGGGGCATGGGGTGCTCCTGAGTGAACGAAAGCGGCGATGGCGCGTGCGCGAGCAGCGCGGCGGATCGTTAACGATGACGCGAGCGTACGTCGCGAAAAAGCGGAAGAACATTCGAACGATTGACGCCGGAGCTGGCATTTCCGCCAACACGTCTAAAGGTTCTACCTATCGCTGGATCGCGCCCCGAGGAAAAAGCGCGATCGCGCGTTCATGCGAGGCATGCAGGGGTTTTCAGTGGGTTTCCGGCTCGTTATGATGTGCCGTATCCCCCCGCGAGCGCGAGCGCAACGGGCCGGTCGCCGGCTTCGCGCGCGATGCGTCCGATACCCATACCGATATTTTCGAGACAACCCGATGACGCCATCCGCTCCGATCGTATACATCGTCGACGACGACGGCGGCATGCGGACCTCGCTCGCGTGGTTGCTCGAATCGGTCGGGATTGCTTCGGAAGGGTTCGCGAACGCGGCGGATTTTCTCGCGCGCTTCGACGTGAACCTGCCCGCGTGCCTGGTGCTCGACGTGCGCATGCCGGAGAAGGGCGGGTTCGACGTGCAGGCGGAACTGAATGCGCGCGGCGCGACGCTGCCGGTGATCTTCGTCAGCGGGCACGGCGACATCCCGATGTCCGTGCGCGCACTGCAGAACGGCGCGATTGATTTCGTCGAGAAGCCGTACAACTCGCAGCAGATGCTCGAATGCGTGCAGCGCGCGCTGCGGCTCGCGCGGCAGCGGCATGCATCGGGCAGGCGTCACCGCGAATTGCGTCAGCGGCTCGATGCGCTGACCGCGCGCGAGAAAGAGGTGCTGCGCGGCGTCATCGATGGCAAGGGCAGCAAGCAGATCGCGTCGGACCTGTCGATCAGCGTGAAGACTGTCGACGTGCATCGCGCGAGCATCAAGGAGAAACTCGGCGCGACGTCGATCGCGGCACTGGTGCGCGACGTGATGGCGGTGTGGGGCGACGAAGGCGATGCGTCGCGCTAGCGTTGCGGGCGGTGGCGCGGCGCGCACGCGCCGGCTCACCGCATATACAACCCGCCGTTGATATCCCAGCACGCGCCGTTCGCGAAATGCGCGTCGCCGGACGCAAGCAGCACGGCCGCGTCCGCGACGAACCCGGCCGAGCCGAGGCGCCCGCCCGGCAGGCTGGCGCGCACGCGCCGGAGGCTCTCCGGCGCGACGCTTTCATAAACGATCGGCAAATCGAGCGGCCCCGGCGAGATCGCGTTGACCGTCACGCCTTGTGCGGCGAGATCGCGCGCGAACACCTTGGTCAGCGTCAGCGTGCCGCCCTTCGCGGCCGCGTAGTGAGCGCCCGTCGCCGAGCCGCCGTTCTGTCCAGCGAGCGATGCGATGTTGACGATGCGGCCCGCGCCGCGCGACGAAAAATACTGGCCGAATACCTGGCATCCGAACAGCACGCTGCGCAGATTGACGTCGATCACCCGATCGAACTGCTCGGCCGTGATCTCCATCGCGGGCACGACTTTCGACGCGCCCGCGTTGTTGACGAGCACGTCGATCGCGCCCCAGCGCGCGACGAGCGCATCGCGCGCGGCTTCGAAATCGCGTTTGGACGTGACGTCGAGCGGCAGCGCGACGACGCGCGCGCCGTCGGGGTCGAGCACGCGGGTGTGCGCCTCGATGGCATCGACGGCGATGTCGGCGAGCGCGACGCGATAGCCGGCCGCATGAAAGCGTTCGGCGATGACGGCGCCGAGCCCGCGCGCGGCGCCGGTGACAAGTACGACTCGATCGGACATGGTTCATGGATTCCGGGTAGGCGTACGCGCCGGCGCGTACGCATGATGGATCAGGCGGCCAGCGCCGCCTCGAAGTGCGCGGCGATCGCGCATACCTGTTCGTCCGCGCCCTTGCGCCCGACGATCTGCAGCCCGCTCTTCAGCGGCGAGCCGGCGAGCGGCAGCGGCAGGCTGAGCGCGGGATGGCCGCTCAGGTTGAACGGGCGGATCAGCGACGACATCGCGATCACCGACACGCCGCTGCGCGCCTCGTCGAGCGTGATCGGCAACGCAGGGAGCGTCGGCAGCACGAGCACATCCGCGTTGCGCAGCGCGAAGTCTACCTGCGCGGCGAACCGCGCGCGCACGACTTCGGCGGCGGCCTGCGTGGCGGGCGTGGTCGTCGCGGCGGTGCGCAGCCGCGCATCGAGATCGGCGCCGAGCCGGCCGGTCGCGACGAGGTGGCCGAACGCGCGCGAGGTCTCCGCGTTGATCACCGTGAGGCCGGCATCGAAGGCGGCGCGCAGGTCGTCGAGCACGATGCGCCGCGAACGATAGCCGGCCGCGCGGATGGCCGCGTCGAGCGCGGCGGCGATGGCCGGATCGGCGTCGACGACGACTTGCGCGACGGTGCAATCCGTTACCGGCGTCGTCGCGAGCGTGCGATCGAAGCCGGGTGCGATTGCGGCCATCGCTGCGGCGAGCATGCGGATGTCGCGCGCGAACGGCCCCACGCAGTCGAGCGTCGATTCGGCCGGTGCGACGCCGCGCCGCGATACGCGGCCGAAGGTCGGCTTCAGGCCGGTGACGCCGCAGCAGGCGGCCGGCCCGCGAATCGAGCCGCCGGTGTCGGTGCCGAGCGCCGCGTCGACCGCACCGAGGCCGACCAGCGACGCGGAGCCGCTCGACGAGCCGCCCGGAATGCGCGCCGCATCCTGCGGATTGACCGGCGTGCCGGTGTAGTCGTTGATGCCCGTCATGCCGAACGCCAGCTCATGCATGTTCGCCTTGCCGGCGATCTGCCAGCCGGCATCGAGCAGCAGGCGCACGACGTCCGCGTGTTGCGCGGCGGGCGGCGCGTCGGCCAGCGCTCGGCTGGCCGCGCGGGTCGGACGGCCCGCGATGTCGATGGTGTCCTTGATCGCGATCGTCGGGCCCGGCCCGCCGAAGGTGACGGTGTCGATGAAGCCTGTCATGGTGTGGGGCGTGCGAAAGGGTCAGGGCCGGGGCGCAGTGGCGAGCGGCCATGGGCCGTCGAGCACGCGTTCGGTGCGGAAATGGCGGATCAGCCAGGTCGAGCCGTCGCCGGCCGGCGCGAAATCGACGCTCAGCCGCGCAGCGATCAGCTCTGCCGTGCCGTCGGCGTAACGTGAAGCCTGCAGCATGATCCAGCGGCCGCGCGCGATGGCGTGGCCGGCGTCGACGTCGATCGATTCCGACGTCAGGAAGTGCAGGTTCGCCGAGAAATGCGGGTCGGGCGGCAGATAGCGGCGCAGCATCGCGATGATCGCATCGATGCCTGCGAGGCGGCCGAACCTGCTTGCGTACTGTGGGCCGATGCCCTCCCACACCGCGTCGGCCGCGAACAGGCCGGCGAGGGCCGGGCCGTCGCCGGCCGCCCCGGGCACGTCGCACAGCGCCATGTAGCGCGTCATCGCCGCGCGCACCGCGCGTTCGGCGTCGAGCGTCGCCACGCGGTGGATCAGGACGTCGAGCGCATCGAGCCGGGCGTGCGCACCGTCAAGACTCGACCGAGGGATCGCGGGCGTCGTCATCGCTGGAATCACGACGTGGGCCGCGCGGCCGGCGGTACGGTCAGCGCACGGCCGACCCGCGCCTCGATCTTGCCGTAGCGCCACAGGTTGTATTCGCCGACCGGCGTCGTGCGATACAGGTTGCACACCGCGACCGTGGTGTCGAAGTCGGCGACGTCGGCCATGATGTAGAAGGTCCACGGCGCGCCGTCGGCCTGGCCGACGACGAGCCGGTCGTCATCCATCACGCCGAGCACGCGCACACCCGGCATCGCCTCGACGGCCGCGAGCATCGCGCCGTGCGCCTGCCAGACTTCGCCGATCTTCTCGCGCGGCAGGTCGAAGAAGTTTTGCGAGACGCCGCAGCAGAACAGCACGCGCAGCGGCAGCGGATTCGAATCGGACATGACAGGATGCTCCTGAGGAATCGGGGTTGCCCGGCCGGCCGGCACGGGCATCGTCGAGGATGACATCGCGACGCGACGCGGGTTACAAGTAGCCGGGAAACGGCGCGACGCCGGTGAACACCGCGCCGGCGCCGTCGAAGTTGCCCTCGGCGAGAAATGCGTGCTGCGTGACGATCATCGCGTCGCGCAGCAGGCGCTGCAGCGGATGCGAGCGGTAGATCGCGGGCGTGCCGCCGAGACGGTACGCCCGTTCGACGACGCTCGCGCCTTCGCGCGCGATGTGCGTGGCCGCGAGCCGCAGCATGCTGACCTGGTCGGGCGTTACCGGGTTGCCGGCGAGGATCGATTGCCAGACGGTGTCGGTCGCATCGTAGAAGAACGCGCGCGCCGAGCGCAACTGTGCTTCGGCCTTCGCAAGCTCGATGCGGAAGTACGCGCGATCGGCGAGGCGCGGCGCGCCGGTGGTCGTCTGTCGCCCGCCCGACATGCGGTTCACGACATCGAGCGCCGCGCGCGCCAGGCCGAGGTTGACGACGGCGAGCACCTGAGCGGCATACGCGACGGTCGGGTAGCGGTACAGCGGTTCGTCGACGGTCGGTTCGCCGCCGCGCACGAAGGTCCAGGCGTCGGCCACGAAGCGGTCGTCGACGCGCAGGTCGTGGCTGCCGGTGCCCTGCATGCCGACCACGCTCCAGTTCTCGACGATCTCGACTTCGGCGGCGCGGAACACGGCCGTGCGCGGCTTGTTCGGTGCGGCATCCCGCCCGCCGGGCACCGCGATGCCGACGCCGAGCCAGTCGGCGCCCTTGCAGCCGCTGGCGAATTTCCACGTGCCGTTGACGCGCCAGCCGCCGGGCGCAGGCTGTGCCGGCTGTACCGGGAACAGGCCGCCCGCGAATACCTGGTCGGGGCCGCTCGCGTACAGCTCCGCCTGCGTGTCGAGCGGCAGCGCGGCGAGATACACGTTGGCCGAACCGAAGCTCGCGACCCACGCAGCCGAGCCGTCGGCGAGCGCGATCCGCTCGATCATGTCGAGGAATGCGGTGGGCGCGAGCGCATCGCCACCGAAACGGCGCGGCGTGCCCGCCCGGTAGATGCCAGCCTGCTTGAACAACGCGATCATGTCGCGCGGCACGTGCGACAGACGGTCGAACTCGTCGCGGCGTGCGGTGACGGCGTCGATCACGGCGCCGAGCGGCGACAGCCGCGCGGCCGGTTCGCCGACGGCGTGCGGTGAGGGCGACGCGGTGTCGAGGGCGAGTTCGGCATGGGGCATGGCTGTCTCCTGATGCGAATGAGCGTTCGGGGGCGGGCGGCGCCGGCGTCCCGCGGCAAGCGGCGCGACACACGATGCCACCAGTCTAGAAACGCCGGAAACGCGCGGCAATTGGTGCGATCGGTCGCGCGACAGGGGGCGTTCCGTGCCGAACTAAAGAAATCTTCAGATGCGATCCGCGCGCGCCGGTGCTATGTTGAGATGCCGGCCGCGCGACGTCGCGCGTCCTCATCCGACGCCGATCATGAGCTTTCCCGACGAAGACGATTTCCACCGCCTGCTCGATGCACTGACGATCTGCGTGCTGCTGCACGATGCCCGGACGAAGGCGATCGTATGGGCGAACCGCGCCGCGTGCATCGCGCTCGGCTTTTCCGTCGAGGAGCTGTTGCCGCTGAAGGCGCCGGACATGACGCGCCCCGGACCGAAGTACCGCCGCGAGATCGGCGTGGGCGCGATGGATCGGGCGATCGTCGACGGGCCGCAGGTGTACGAGTGGTGCTACCGGTCGCGCGCGGGCGTCGACATGTTGTCGGAGGCGATCGCGACCTATGTGCCGCTGCACGGGCGCGACGTCGTGATGGTGCAGTTTCGCGACATCAGCGCGGAGGAGGCGATCCGCCAGCAGTTGCGCCGCTACGAGGCGCGGTTGCGCGAGTTCATGCAGGACCTCGACGAAGGCATCGCGGTCGCGACGCCGCATGGCGGCGTGCAGTTCATCAGCGAGTCGGGGCGGCGCGTGCTCGGGCTTGCGCCGGACGACGCGCCCGGCGCGCTGCTCGACTACTGCGCCGGGGCCGACCGCGACCGGCTCGCCATGCAGCTTCGCGCCGCGCCGTCGGCGTGCCCCTCCGATCCGCAGCGCTACCGGATCGCGCGGCGCGACGGCGCGTTGTGCTGGCTGCGCATTCTGTGCCGGCAGGTCGAGATCGAAGGCGATCTGGGCGGCCTGCTCGTGCAGTTTCGCGACGTGAGCGCCGAAGTCGCGATCGAGGATGCGCGGCGCGCCGAAGCGCGGATGCTCGAATACGCGGGCCGCTACAACGCGATGGGCGAGATGGCGACGGTGATCGCGCACGAGCTGAGCCAGCCGCTCGCGGCGGTGCGCAACTTCATCGGGGGCGCGGTGCGGCGGCTGAACGCGCGCGGCGCGGTGGACGACGCAATCTGGGGGCTGCGCAGCGCTGACCGGCAGGCGGAACACGCGGCGCTCATCATCAAGAGCGTGCGCGAATTCATCGTGAAGCGCGAGCCCGTCGTCGTGGTCGCGGACCTGCGCGACATCGTCGCCGACGCTGCGTACTTCATCGAGCTGCGCGCGAAGGAAGCCGGCGTGACGGTCGCGATCGCGCAGGCGGACGCGCCGCTGCCGATCCGCTGCGAGCGCGTGCTGATCGGGCAGGTGATCCTGAATCTCGCGTTCAACGCGATCGAGGCGTTCGCCGGCTGCGAGCGCACGTCGCGCGCGCTGATGCTCGGCACGGCAGCCGTCGGCGGGCAGGCCGAGCTGCGTGCGATCGACAACGGTCCGGGCATTGCCGACGGCGCGCACGGCCGGCTGTTCGATGGCTTCTCGTCGTCGAAGGCCGGCGGCAACGGGATCGGGCTGTCGCTGTGCAAGAGCATCGTCACGCGCCATGGCGGGCGGATCGGCGCGAGTCCTGCCGGCGGCGGCGGGCTCGACTGCCGCGTGACGTTGCCGCTCGCCGAAGCAACCCCCGACGCGCACCGGTCTTAGCGAGTGTCGCGGCGCAGGCGAACGTGGGATCGCCCGGCCGTCCGGCGGCCGGCGCGTATCGGTGGGCGGGCACGCACGGGGCGCACGATCAGCGTCCGAGCGCCCGCGCGGTCTGGCCGCCGATGCCGAAATCGGTGTTCGGAATGTCCTTGATCATCACGCGCGTCGCGTGCAGCGGCGCATCGAGCACGCCGGCGGCGACGTCGGACAGCGCGGCGATCAGTGCGCACTTCTGCGCGTCGGTGCGGCCGGCGATCAGGATCGCGACGATCACGGGCGGCGGCGGCGGCGCGCCGTCCGCCGCGCCGCGGCCGCCGAGCCCGATGTGGGCCGCCGGCAATTCGCTGAGCAGGATGCGGATCGATTCGGCCGGCGCGCCGATCGCGTCGACCGTCGCGCCGGTGAGGCCGGCGATCAGCGCGGCCTTGCGGGCATCGCCGTGGCCGGCCGGCAGGAAAACTTCGAGTGTGGGCATGGTCGTCGGGAAAGGATAGGGGGCGCGGCCGCGGTTTCGCCGCCGCCGTCAAGCGGCGGCGATCGCGCCGGCGGCCCGGCGGCGAAACCGCGTGCGCTTACAGCAGGAAGCCGATCGCGCTGAGCGCTTCGGTCGAGTCGATCAGGCGCACGACTTTCTCTGCGATCCGCATCTCGCCGTCCGCGTCGACGCGCAGCCGGTGCGTGACGTCGGCCGCGAACAGCGTCGCGGCGCCGCGCTTGTACGCGACGACGACCTGCGCCGATTTGAGTTCGACGGCGTCGATGGTGCTGCTTTCCAGCGTGAAGCGCGACACGGTGCGCACCGTGCGCGCCGCGTCGGACGCCGACGCCGAATAGCCGGACAGCATCCGCTGCACGCGCTTCTCGCGCATGTCGCGATCGTCGAACACGTAGTTGAGCGTCGCCGCGAAGTCGGTTGCGTCGGGATCGATCGGCACCACGTAATGGCCGGCCGGTTCCCACAGGTCGAGCCACGCGCGGTAGTCGCGGCGGTCGAGCAGTTCGGCTTCGCGCCACACGAATTCCACCGCGCGGGCGAAGGTCTGCTGAGAGAAAAGGATGTTGCGGTCGTCCATCATTGTTGCTCCATCAGCTTGCGCCATTGCCGGTAAGCCTCGCGCATGCCGGTTTCGTCGGTCGCATGCGCGGTCTTTTCGCCGTTCGCGGCGGTCGTTTCGCGGTTCAGCCCGCGGTTCACGAGGATCGCCACGTCGGGGCCGGCATGCGCGCCGCGCTGCACGCGCTCCCACGCTTCCGCGTCGTCGGGGCTGCCGAAGCCGAACGGGCCCTGGAAGTGCTCGTGGATGCGCAGCCGCTCGCGGTTCGCTTCGTCAGGGCCGCCGTCCATTGCGAGTGCGACGTGGCGAATCTCGGTCTCGTTCGCGGAGATCGGCCGCAGCACGCGGAAGAACGCCATCGACAGCGCGAGGTTCGGGAACAGGTTCAGGTTGAAGCCAACGCCCATCAACGAGCGCACGATGCGACGCACTGCGTCCGGCGCGTGGCGCTCGGCGAGCGTCGCCGCGAGCGGCGCGAAACGCTCGGGCAGCGGCGCACCGTCGTCCTCGTCGAGGTCGATCAGACCGGGCATCAGCACAGCCAGGCTGTGGCCGTTGCCGAGCCCGCGGCAGAACGCGTCCTCGCTGGTCATGAAGCGGGTGATCGCGGCGGCCGTCTCGTCGTCGATCGACTTCATCCACGACTTGTGCACGACCGGGAAGTGGTAGAGATCCGTCGTGTTCTCGAGCTGGATCTTCCAGTTGCCCTTGAATTTGAACTTGTGCTCGCCGTTCGCCTTGACCGGATAGCCGGCGCCCTGCTTCATGAACAGGTCGATCCACGGCTTCGCGCCGCCGAGGAAATCGTCGAGCGGTTCGACGTCGTCGTCGAAGCTCGCGAAGATCAGCCCCTGGTACATGCCGACCCGCAGCTTCACGAGCGGCAGGTCGCCTTTCTCGCACACGCCTTCGTAGCCGTCGCCGTAAGGCAGCGCGCGCAGCGTGCCGTCGAGCGCGTACGACCAGCTGTGGTACGGGCACGTGAAACTCTTCGTGTTGCCCTTGTGCGCTTCGCAGACGGTCGCGCCGCGATGGCGGCAGCGGTTCTGCAGCACGTTGATCCCGCCGGTCCTGTCGCGCACGACGATCACCGGCTGGCGGCCGATCGTCGTCGTGACGAAGTCGCCCGGGTTCGGCAACTCGCTCTCGTGTGCGACCCAGATCCAGGTGCGGTAGAAGATGCGTTCGAGCTCCGTCTCGAACAGCGCGGGATCGTGATACATCGCGGGCGCGATGCGGTCGGACTGCGCGAGACCGTGCAGCGCGCGGGTGTCGATCGTCTGGTAGGGAAGGTCGCTCATCGTCGTCGTGGGGAAAGAGTCGTGGAATCGGGCCGTGCCGTGCGCGGCGTCCGGGTTCGGGAAGCAGTCTCGCCTCCGGTGATATATCCGTCAAATTGATCTAAAATCGACTGCTAAATAAATTTGGCAAATGAAGGAGCCGGCGATGACATCGATCGATCATCTCGATCTGAACCTGCTGCGGGTGTTCCAGGCGATCGTCGAGGAGCGCAGCCTGACCAGGGCCGGCGAGCGGCTCGCGCTGTCGCAGCCGGCCGTCAGCTATTCGCTTGGCCGGCTGCGCACGCTGTTCGACGATCCGCTGTTCGTGCGCACGCGCGCGGGCATGCAGCCGACGCCGGTCGCGCTCGAACTCGCGGGCATCGTCGGCAAGGCGCTCGACATGGTGCGCGTCGCGCTGCGCTACGCGGAGCGCTTCGATCCGGCGGTCAGCACGCGCACGTTCCGGCTGTCGCTGTCGGATGCCGGCGAGATGGCGTATCTGCCCGCGATCTGCCAGGCGCTGCGCGCGCACGCGCCGCGCGTGACGCTGAGCGTGCAGCCGCTGCCGGTCGAGGAGATCGAGGAGGCGTTGCGCGCGAGCCGGCTCGACTTCGCCATCGGCAACCTGCCGGAGCTGATGCCGCGCACGTGTCATCAGGTGCTGTTCGAGGAAACCTACGCATGCATGACGGGCCGCCGGCGCGGCCTGCCGGCGGGCGGCGCGCTGAGCCTCGAGCAGTTCGTGCGCGCGGCGCACGTCAACGTGAAGTCGGTCGAGCACAGCCACCACGCGCTCGACGATGCGCTGCGCGTGCAGGGCGTGGGGCGCAATATCGCGCTCGAGGTGCCGCACTTCGTCGCACTGCCGAGCGTGCTGTCGGTCACGGATCTCTACGCGACGCTGCCGAAGCGGCTCGCGCGCATCCTGAACCGCGACAACGGGTTCCGGCTCTACGACCTGCCCGTGACGCTGCCGCCCGCGCCGGTGACGATGCACTGGCACGCGCATTTTCACGAGGATGAAGGCATCGCGTGGATGCGGGAACTGCTGGCCGGGATCGTCGCGCGTTTCGACGGTGCGTGAGCGTGCGACTGCGCGGTACGACGCCGTGCGTCGCGGCGCATCAGAGATCGAGGACGAGCACCGGCGAGCGCGCGCGCGACACGCAGCAGCAGATCACCGTGTTGCTCGCCCGTTCCGCCTTGCTGAGGCAATGGTCGCGATGGTCGGGCTCGCCGTCGACGACGGATACCATGCAGGTGCCGCACACGCCTTCGCCGCACGACGTATCGACTTCGATGCCGATCTGCGCGAGCGCGTCGACGATCGACGTGTCGGGCGCGACGCGCACCGTCCGGCCGCTGCGTTGCAGGCGCACTTCGAAGCCGTCGGCCGCGTCGGCTCCGGACGCCGCCGGTTCGGCGGCGAAGCGCTCGAGGTGGATCGAGTCTTCCGGTAAGCGCGTCGCGGCCGCCGCGACGACCGCATCCATGAACGGCCCCGGGCCGCACGTGTAGACGTGCGCCTCCGCATCGATCGCGTCGACGCAGCGGCCGAGCCGGGCCGCGAGCGCGTCGGGCTCTACGGCGTAGTGGAACGTCACGTGCGACGCAAATGGTTCGGCCGACAGCGCGTCGACGAAGGCCGCATGCTCGCGGCTGCGCGCGAAATAGTGCAACCGGTGGCGAGCGCCGCGCCGGTGCAGTGCGTACGCCATCGACAGCAGCGGAGTGATGCCGATGCCGGCCGCGATCAGCACGTGCTCGCTGGCGCTTGCCGCGAGCCGGAACAGGTTGCGCGGCGCACTGATCGACAACTCGGCGCCGATCGTTGCGTCGTCGTGCAGCGACCGCGAGCCGCCGCGCGACCGCGCTTCCTTCTTGACCGCGAACAGATAGCTGCCGCGCTCGTCCGGGTCGCCGCACAGCGAATATTGGCGCGTGACGCCCGACGGCGCGGTGACGTCGATATGGGCGCCTGGTTCGTACGCGTCGAACGGCCGGCCGTCTACGCGCGAAACCCGGAAACAGCGGATGTCCTGTGCCGCGTCGATCAGCGCGTCGATCCGGACTTGGTGGCGGTTCGCTTGCATGGATGATTCCGTGGGGTACGAGGAAAACCGGCGCGGCGAGTGCCGCCGCGCCGTGATGCGATCGAGAATAGGGATCGACTCAGCATAAATCAAATCGATAAAAAATCCATGCTGAAATCAGCCCGGTGGATGATGGTCGGGCAAGATCGAGTCAGCGCAAGGCGGAGCCGGATGCGGCGATCGCCTCGCCGTGGCCGGCCGCCGGTTGTCCGGCCGCGGCTGCGTGGCCGCGTTCGCGATCGAGGCTGAGCCGGTACCGGCGGCATCCGATGGCCAGCAGCAGCGCGGCGAGCGTGGCCGCCGCGAGGTTGACGATCGTCATTGAGTGACCGACCGCCGCGGGCGTGCCGAACACGCGATCGGTGAACAGCGCGACGACCGTCGTGCCGATCCCGAGTGCGATCAGGTTCGAGACGAGCAGGAACAGTGCGGAGATTTGCGCGCGCATCTGGTTCGGCGCGAGCGTCTGCATCGCGGCGGTCGAGGTCGGCATCGGGAACGACGCGAAGAACATCGCGACGACGAGCATCGCGAGCGACGACGGTAGATGGTCGAACTGCGTGAACAGCGCGGCGGGAACCGTCATGCAGACGGCGCCGATCGCGCCGGCGCGCATCGGCGCATCCGTGCGGCCGCGACGCAGCAGCCAGTCGTTGAGCCAGCCGCCGCAGAACACGCCGGCGGTGTTCGCGACGAGCAGCACGCTGCCGAGCGCGTAGCCGGCCTCCACCGCCGTCATTCCGAAGCGGCGGATATAGAACGCGGGCGTCCAGCTCAGCAGGCAGTACAGCGTCATCGCATAGAACGAGAAGCCGAGGTAGTGGCACGCGAAGGTCGCGCGGTGCGCGCCGACGAAGCGCAGCGAATCGCCCATCGACACGCGTCGCACCGTGCCCGAGCGATCCTGCGCGAGCCCTTTGCGCCGTGGATCGCGCACGGTCGCGGTGAACAGCAGCGCGACGAGCAGGCCGGGCAAGCCGACGATCAGGAAGGTGACCTGCCACGCGTGAATCTGTCCGACCACCGGCAGCGTGAACGCGCTCGCATGCTTGAGCAGCGCGATCACGTAGCCGCCGATCAGGAACGCGATGCCGCCGCCGATGAACGAGCCGAGCGAATATACGGCGATCGCGCGCCCGAGCTTCTCCTTCGGGAAGTAGTCGGCGAGCATCGAATACGCGCCGGGCGACAGCGCCGCCTCGCCGATGCCCACCCCCATCCGCGCGACGAACATCTGCACGAAGTGCTGGCTGAGCCCGCATGCGGCGGTCGCGACGCTCCACAGCGCGATGCCGATCGAGATGATGCGCGGGCGCGCGTAGCGGTCGGCGAGATACGCGACGGGCAGCCCCATCACCGCGTAGAACAGTGAGAACGCGAAACCGTTGAGCAGGCTGAACTGCGTGTCGGACAGGGATAGGTCGCGCTTGATCGGCTCGATCATCAGCACGAGCACCTGGCGGTCGACGAACGAGAAGACGTACGCGAGCATGCAGATGACGACGACATACCATTCATACGTATAGCGCTTGCCGTCGGCAGCGCGGGCCGTGGGTGCGGACATGCGGATTCTCCAGGAGCGGGCGGTGGACGCCGCGACGGCGGCCTCGCGGGCTGCGCCGTCGCGGCGCGAACGCGTGCGTGCGGCACGATCGGAGACGCAGCGTAGTCGGCCAAATCCGGCCGCCATATCCGGAGTGACAGCCGCGCCACACGGACATTTACCGACCCAGGTAAAGAAAACACCGAGGCCGTGCGCGCGGGCCGCCGCGGAGCGCGCGTGCGGCGGCCCGCGCGCGCATCATGCGGTGCATCTATAAGTGTTATAGAGCGGATTGCGTCGACTTCCGAAATTGTCGTTCCTAGACTCGGCCCGGTTTTCATTGGCGATGTTGGCCCTTCGAGGCGAACGCGCTTCAAGTCAGGCGGCGCGATGCTGACAGCTGCCGGCATTTCCACGGGACGACGAAGATGAACCATCCGAACAGGCGGGCCGACCGGCTTGCCGCACCGCTTGCCGCGCTCCTTGCCTGCGCCGCGCTGCCCGCCGCCGCGCAATCGAGCGTGACGCTTTACGGCCGCATCGACACCGCTGTCGAATACGCGAACGCCGGACCGAACCATGTGGCGCGTATGGGCAGCGGCAACCTGTTCGCGTCGCAATGGGGGCTGAAGGGCGTCGAGGATCTCGGCGGCGGCTACGCGACGATCTTCAAGCTCGAGGGCGGCTTCAACGCCGCGAGCGGGGCGCTCTCCAGCAGCAGCGCGTTGTTCGGGCGCGAGGCGTGGGTCGGCGTCACGGGGCCGTTCGGCGGCGTGCAGATCGGCGAGCTCTACACGATCCTGCATACGACGCTCGTCACGTACAGCCTGCCTGGGCTCGGCGCGGGGCTCGCGTGGGGCAACGCGACCGACAATTTCGTCGGGCCGGCGTTCCTGCGTGTGCGCAACTCGATGCGCTACACGTCGCCGCGCCACGCAGGCTTCATGCTGCGCGCGATGGCTGCGCGCGGCGCCAACGGCGCGGCCGGGCAGCCTTCGACGCTGGGCGATACCTACGGCGCGGGACTCAACTACGTGCGCGGCGGCCTGTCGGTCGATCTCGATTACATGACGCAGAAGTTCAGCCCGGTCGCCGCCGCGACGCTCGGCGACGCAAGTCCGGCCGCGAACGGCAATTACACGCTCGGCGCGGTGTCCTACGATTTCGACGTCGTGAAGGTTTCCGCGCTGTACATGCGCCATCGCGGCGGCCCCGACGTCGCGACGGCGATCGACAGCCGGAGCGCGTATCCGCACAGCGACATCATGGAACTCAGCGCGACGGTGCCGATCGGGCGCGCGTCGCTGTTGCTGAGCGTCGGCCATTACCGGAAAGTCGCCGATAGCGAAGGCGACGCCGATTCGTACGGCGTGCGCTTCGACTATCCGCTGTCGAAGCGCACGGTGCTGTACACGGGCGCGGCGATGGTGCGCAACGGCGCGCATGCGCGCTTCGTCGTCAACGGCGCGGCGGGCGGCGGCGTCGCGCTCGCGAAGCCAGGCGCGACGGCCAGCTCGATCGTCGCCGGCATCCTGATGTCGTTCTGATCGTTCTGATCGTTCCGGTCGCGCGGGCCGGCCCGCGCGGCTAGGCACGGGCGGGCAGTTGCGGCGCGAGCCATGCATCGAATGGCGCCCGCCGGCCGATGCTGAACAGTTCGAGCAGCAGCGCGCGCAGCCAACGATGGCCGGGATCCGCGTCGAAGCGCCGGTGCCAGTACGCGTTGACGGCCCATTCGCCGGCGTCGGCGATCTCGTACAGCGCGCACGGTTGCCGCGCCGCGAACGTGATCGCGACGGTCTCCGGCAGGATCAGCGCGTAGTCGCCGTCGCGCAGCAGCGCGGGCACCACCATGAAATCTGGCAGCGCCGCGCGCACGCGCGGCATCAGCCCGTGCCGTTCCAGCAACTGCATCGATTGCGGATGCGACGTGATCGCGAGAAAGCGCAGCGCGTCGGGCACCGTGCCGTCGAGCACGAAATCGTCGGACAGCGCGGCGCGCCGTGCGGTACGGCGCGGCATCAACAGCACGCAGCGCTCGTGCAGCAGCGCGGCGCGCTGGAAGTGGCTCGATGCGTCGGCGAAGTGCCCGAGCGCGAAATCGATGCGCCCCGATTCGAGCGCGACATTGAGTTGGCATTCGTCGACATGCAGCGTCTCGATCACCGCGCCCGGCGCGCGGCGGTCGAATTCGGCGAGCATCGTCGGCAGGAACGCGCTCGCCGCGAAATCGCTCATGTGCAGGCGGAACACGCGTTGCGTGCTGTCGGGCACGAAGCGCGAGCCCTCGTCGAGCACGTCCTGCAGGATCGCGAGCGCCTTGTCGACCGACAGCGCGAGCCGCTGCGCGCGAGGCGTCGGCTCGACGCCGGTGCCGGTGCGCACGAACAGCGCGTCGCGAAACATCAGCCGCAGCCGGCCGAGCGCGTGGCTGACCGACGGCTGCGTGACGCCGAGCCGCTGCGCCGCGCGGCCGACATGCCGTTCCTCGTACACCGCGCGAAACGTTTTCAGCAGATTGAGATCGAGATCCTGCACGCGCAGGCCATCGGGCGCGTCGCCGTCGTGCGGCGCGGGGTCGGCGCGGGCCGGGGCCGCGTGACGGCCGGTCGAGGGATGCGTCATCGTGGTGTCCTCGCGGTGACGGAAGGCGCGTGGCCGTAACGCCGCGCATACGCCTTCGCGAAATGACCGAAGCCGTGGATGCCGTGCGCGATCAGCACATCGGTCACGCTGCGCGCGTCGCCGCGTTGCAGAGCCGCGTGCGCGGCGGCGAGCCGGCGTTCGCGCACGTAGGCGGCCGGCGTGGTGTGCAGGAACGCGCGGAACGCGTGCTGCAGCGTGCGCGGCGCGACGCCCGCGACGGCCGCCAGCGCGGCGAGCGCGAGCGGTTCGCCGAGATGCGCGTCGACGTGGTCGCACGCGCGGCGCACGTGCGTCGGCAGCGGCGGCGTGCCGCGCGCGAGCGCGTCGCTGTACGAATGCGACAGGTGCGTGAGCAACAGCGACATCAGCCACGTGCTCAGATCGGCGCCGGAGGCGGTTGCGCCGATGCCCGGCTGCGCGCCCAGCCGGCACAGATACTCGAATGTCGGCGGCACGAGCGCGGCGCCGGCGCCGCCGGCCGTGAGTTCGAACGTCAGCGGCCGGGCGAGCGTCGCGTGCAGCATGTCCTGGAGCTTGCGCTCGAGCGCGCCGCGCTCGAGCCGCAGCACGAGGTTGCGGCAATCGGGGCTCGTGCTCAGGCGGCTCGCGAGCGCGGGCGACGACACGGTCAGCTCGCCGGGGCCGGCGCGCGCGACGACGGCGCCGGCCTGCAATTCGTACGTGCCCGCGAGCGTCAGCCTGAACAGGAAATGCGCGGCGTCGTCGCCGAAGTCGATACGCGTTTCGCGGCCGTAGCAGAGTTCGAGCAGCGTACCGTGATGCAGCGGCACTTCGTACAGTTCAGCGCGAAACGGATCGCAGCCGCGCGCGGCCATCCGGTGCGGCCCGAGCCGGTGCGCGACCGCGCGTTCGACTTCGTCGGGCGCCCGCAGCGCGCCGAGCCGGTTCGGTGCATGGCGGGAAAGGGCGATATCCATTCGTGGACCTCGGGTCGGATGCGTGGGGGCGACGGCATGCGCGGGCGGCGCACGTGCCGGGCTGCGATTGCGTTGCGCGAACGGGCGCGTCGTTGCGCGTTTTGAAGCGACGCGGTGCACGCCGCCGCGTAGTCTCGGAAGCACTCATTCACCGGGAGACGACGATGAAGGTATGTGTACTGGGCGGAGGCCACGGCTGCCATGCGGCGGCCATCGATCTGTTCGAGAAGGGGCACGACGTGACGTGGTGGCGGCGCGATCGCGAGCCGCATGCGCGGCTGCGCGAACTCGGCGTATTGAACGTGACCGACTATCGCGGCAAGCGGGCGGTTCCGCTCGGCGAAGCGCCCGGCGCGATTCGCCTGACCGGCGATCTCGCGGCGGCGCTGCACGGTGCGCGGCTCGTCGTGGCGCCGCTGCCGGCCACCTCGCACGACGCGCTCGCCGCGCAGGTCGCGCCGCTGCTGGAGGACGATCAGGTCGTGTTCCTGCCGCCCGGCACATTCGGCAGCTTCGTGTTCGCGCGTGCGGCGGCCGACGCCGGCAATCGCTCGCGCATCGCGTTCGCCGAGACGGGTACGCTGCCGTATCTGGTGCGCAGGCATGGCGACAATGAAGTCGTGATCAGCGCGTATGCGACGCGCCTGCCGACCGGCGTGTTTCCGGCACACGCGGCCGGCTGGGCATTCGACGTGCTGCGCGCGGGCTATCCGTCGGTCGAGCCGGTCGAGGACGCATTGTCCGCCGCGTTGATGAACGCGGGGCCGGTGATCCACCCGCCGCTGATCCTGATGAACGCCGGGCCGCTCGAACACTTCGACGCGTGGGACATCCACAACGAAGGCACGCAACCGGCGATCCGCCGCGTGACGAACGCGCTCGACGCCGAACGCATCGCGGTGCGCGAGGCGCTCGGCTACCGCTCGCCGCATTTCCCGCTCGCGGATCACTACGCGGCCGACGGTGACGAATGGATGTACGGGCGCGGCGCGCACGGCAGGCTGACCGATAGCGGCGACTGGCGCGAGAAGATCGATTTGCGCACGCATCGCTACATGCTCGAGGACACCCGGCTCGGGCTGTCGCTCGTCGTGTCGTGCGGGCGCTGGGCTGGCGTGCCGACGCCGGTTGCGCAGGGGCTGCTGAGCATCGCGAGCGCGGTCGTAGCGCGCGACCTGTATGCGGAAGGCCGCACGCTGGAGGGGCTCGGGCTGGCGGCGCTGTCGCGCGACGCGCTGCGCGCGCTGCTCGACGCAGGGTGCGCGGCATGATCGCGGCCACCGAGGTGACGCGCGTGCACGTGCTCGGCGCGGGGCGCATGGGGCAGGGGATCGCGCTCGTGTTCGCGTTCGCGGGGCTCGACGTGACGCTGGTCGACTTCAAGCCGCGCGACGCGGCCGGATGGCGCGCATTCGCGGCGCGCACGCACGACGAGATCGCGCGGCCGCTGCACGCGCAGATCGTGCTCGGCCGCATCGACGCCGCGCAGGCCGACGCCGTCGTCGCGCGCATTGCGCTCATCGCGCGGGACGGCGCGGCGGATGCGGTGCGCGATGCCGACATCGTATTCGAGGCCCTGCCCGAAGTGCTCGACGCGAAAGCCGACGCGCTGCGTTGGCTCGGCGTGACTGTCGATGCGCGCGCAACGATTGCATCGACGACGTCGACCTTCGTCGTCACCGAGTTGCAGCGCCATGTCGCGCATCCCGAACGGATGCTGAACGCGCACTGGCTGAATCCCGCGCTGTTGATGCCGCTCGTCGAGATCAGCCGCGGCGCTGCGACGGATCGAGCCATCGTCGACGCGCTCGCCGCGCTGCTGGCGCGCGTCGGCAAGCAGCCGGTGATCTGCGGGCCGGCGCCTGGCTATATCGTGCCGCGCATCCAGGCGCTCGCGATGAACGAGGCCGCGCGGATGGTCGAGGAGGGCGTCGCGAGCGCAGCGGACATCGACACGGCGATCCGCACCGGCTTCGGCCCGCGCTTCGCGGTGCTCGGGCTGCTGGAATTCATCGACTGGGGCGGCTGCGACATCCTGTATTACGCATCGATGTATCTGGCCGGCGAGATCGGCCCGCGCTTCGCGCCGGCCGACAGCGTCGTGCGCAACATGGAAGCCGGGCGTGATGGCGTGCGCACGGGCGCTGGTTTCCACGATTATGCGGAGGTCGACGTGCCCGCCTACATGCGGCAGCGGCTCGGCGAATTCGCGCGGCTGCTCGATCATCTCGGGCTTGCGCCGGTGTTCGACGGCGCGCGGCGGGGAAGCGGCGGCTAGTCGGCGCGTCGGCGCGGCGGGCGGGAACGGCCGCACGCGCCGGGAATGGCCCGCTCGCGCGAATCGAGGCGTCATGGTCACGCCGCGTCGGCAGCCGGGGCGGCGTGAGCCTCATCCACGATCCGCGTCTCGCGCATCGCGCACAGCGTCGCGACGGTGACGAGGCCGAGCGCGACGAGGAACAGCGACACGGGCCACGACGCCTGATGGCGCGCGAGCAGCGCGGTCGCGATCAGCGGCGACATGCCGCCCGCGAAGATCGACGCGACTTCATGGCCGAGCGCGACGCCCGAATAGCGCACCTCGGTGCTGAACAGCTCGCCGACGAGCGCGGGCAGCGTGCCGATCATTGCGCCGTGGCTGACGGCCGTGCCGACCGTGAGCGCGAGCCACACGAACGGCGTCGCGCGCGTGTCGAGCAGCCAGAAGAACGGAAACGCGCACGCGACGAGGCTGAGCGCGCCGATCAGGTACACCGGCTTGCGACCGATCCGGTCGGACAGCCGACCCCACGCGAGCATCGCACCCATCTCGACGATCATCGCGATCATCACGCCGGTCAGCATCACGTCGTTCTGGATTCCGACGTATTTGCCGTAGACGAGCGAAAACGCGAGGAAAATGTATGCGCCGCCGTTTTCGGCCACGCGCAGCCCCATCGCAATCAGGATTGCCTTCGGATGGCGGCGCAGGCACGCGACGATCGGCAGATGCGCGTGCGCGCCGTGCTTGCCGGCCTGCTCGAAGTCGCGGCTTTCCGGCAGATGGCGGCGGATGTAGATGCCGATCGCGAAGAGGGCGACGCTCGCGAGGAACGGCAGCCGCCAGCCCCACGCGCGGAAAGCGTCGTCCGGCAGCGCCTGCGCGGCGAGAAACGCGGCCGACGACAGCACGAAGCCGCCGCCCACGCCGAGCTGGCTCCACGCGGCGTAATAGCCGCGCTGTTCGGGCGGCGCGTTCTCGCTGATCATCAGCACGC
The DNA here is from genome assembly GCF_058803765.1 of Burkholderia sp. GW821-FHT14F03. NCBI lineage: Bacteria > Pseudomonadati > Pseudomonadota > Betaproteobacteria > Burkholderiales > Burkholderiaceae > Burkholderia > Burkholderia sp. GW821-FHT14F03. Next base: position 76,242 of record NZ_JBXAPG010000029.1, on the reverse strand, counting down.
CGCCGCCCCATTCGCCGCCGGACGCGATGCCTTGCAGCAGGCGCAGCGCGACGAGCGCCGCGGGCGCCCACAGGCCGACCTGCCCGTAGGTCGGCAGCAGGCCGATCGCGAAGGTCGACGCGCCCATGATCAGTAGCGTCCACACGAGCGACACCTTGCGCCCGTAGCGATCGCCGACATGGCCGAACACGACTCCGCCGAGCGGCCGCGCGACGAAGCCGAGCGCGAACGCCGCGAACGCGGCGAGGCTGCCGGCAAGCGGCGATGCGCCGGGCGGGAAGAACACGTGGCCGAACACGAGCGCCGCGGCCGTACCGTACACGAAGAAGTCGTACCACTCCATCGCGTTGCCGGCGACAGAAGCGATGACGATCCGGCGAAGCTGCCGGTCGACGAGCGGCCGGGCGGCGCTCGGGGATTGCACGGTGTCGGTCGGATACATGGCGGACTCTGAAGGGGGAGACGGCGCATGCCGTCTTCGCGGCAGTGCGGCCTTAGGTTGTCGCCGCCGCCGGCCCCGGTCAAATCCGCAGAAAAAGGCGGGTGTCATCACTCCGGCAAATGATGGTCGCGGCTGCGCGCCGCTGCTTCATGCGTGCTTGCCGCGGCGCGACGCTCAACCGCACCCGTGGCGGCAGATACGCGCCGGTCCGATGCCGCGCGGCGATGCGCCGCCCCGGGTCGAGTTCGCCGGGCAGCAGGTCGAGCGCGCGCAGCCCGCCGAGCTGATCGAGCGCCCCGGTTCCGCTGACGCACGGCAGTGGCGTGCCGCGCAGACCACGCGGCAGTGACGTGCTGCTGAAATCCGCTGCGGCGCGCAGGCGCGGGCCCGGCAGGCCGCGCGCACGGATCAGCGCGGCCCGTGAAGGTGCTGGGCCGCGGCGCGAGCGAATCGACGTCGGGCGTCACGCGGCTCGGCGGGATGGAGGTGCGCGTCGTCGATTCAATTGAAGAAGACCTCGTCATGTTCGATCTTCTGGACCAAGCCTGCTTATCGTTCCGACATGCGGATTGTGCGGGGGCGGTCTCCGGGAGGTTGCGGCCTCAGCCGCTGCCGGTCGAGCGCGGACAGGGGCGCAGCGGGAGAGGTCGCCGCCTCGGGCGCGAGCATAGAGCCGGACGTGAAATCGGGCGGCAGGGTCGTCATCGGCAAGCTCATCGTTCCTCTTTCCAGCGTGCGTATCGTTCCGGCATGCACACCGCGCATGGCCGGTATCCGGCGGCGCGCGCCGCGGCTTCGTCGAGGAAGAACACGCGCTGCTTCGCATAGCCGCCGCGCGCGAGGGCGCGCCGCGCGGAGCGGCAGTCGAGGCGACCGTAGATGCGGCCGCGCCGGTGTCCGCCCAGCGTGCCGGGGACCGCGCTGCGATACGGCCGGCCGTCCGGGCCGAGCAGCAGCCAGGTGCGGCTCATCGGTCCTGCGTCGCGGCGGCGTCGCGCGCGGCGTGGAATACGAGGTCAAGCGCGCATCGCTCGCCCGTCCGCACGACGCTGACGCCGTGCCGCAGATTGACCCGATGGGCGCCCTGCGCGCCGCGGAACGGCCGGGTGCCGCTCGCGAACAACACGAGGTCGCCCTGGTCGAGCAGGAACGCGGCCGGGCGCGATTGCATGCGCGGGCGCTGTTCCGTCATCACGAATTCGCCGCCCGTATAGTCGCGGCCCGCGCGCGACAGCATCACGCTGGCTTGCAGCGGGAACGCGAGCGCGTCGTCGGCGCGGTGTTGCAGTGCGGCTTCGTCGCCCGACCGGAGACGCGACAGCGACGACAGCGGCGCGCCCAGCCCGGCGTCGCGGCAACGCGCCTCGAAGCCCGCCAGCGTGGGCGGCAGCGTCGCGCCGGTCCCCAGCGCGTCGAGCCAGCGTTGTGCATGCGGCACGAGCCCCGTATAGAGCGCCTCGCGCAGCCGCGCGCCGGGTGTGAACTGCGCATCGCGCCAGTACTGTCCCGTCCGCTGATCGCCGCCCTCGGGCAGGATGCGATCGGGGTCCATGACCGTTGCACGCAGCCTGTCGCAGGCCTCGGGCGTCAGCCAGCGGCGAATCACCGTGTAGCCGTCGCGATCGAGATCCGCGGCGAGCGCGGCGGCCTCGGGCAGCGGCGGCGCGTCCGTGCCGGCCCGCGCGGCAGGGCGCGTCATACCTGTTCTTCCCGTTCGAGCAACTGGCGCTTGCGCTCGATGCCCCAGCGATAGCCGGACAGGTTGCCGTCGCTGCGGATCACCCGGTGGCACGGGATCGCCACCGCGAGATGATTGGCGCCGCAGGCCTGCGCGACCGCGCGCACCGCCTTGGGCGCGCCGATCTTCGCGGCGATGTCCGCGTAGGTGGCGGTCGTGCCGACCGGGATCGTGCGCAGCGCCTGCCACACGCGCTGCTGAAATGCCGTGCCGCGCACGTCGAGCGGCAGGTCGAGGCCGATTCCGGGTTCCTCGATGAAGCCGACGACGCGGGCGACCAGCGTCTCGTAGCCGGGGTCGCCGCCAATCAGGTTCGCGTGCGGAAACTGGTCCTGCAGGTCGCGCAGCAGCGCGTCGGGATCGTCGCCGAGCAGGATCGAGCAGACCCCCCGTTCGCTTTGCGCGACGAGGATCGAGCCGAGCGAACATTCGCCGAGCGCGAAATGGATGTCGGTGTTCGCGCCGCCCGCGCGGAAATCGGACGGCGTCATGCCGAGCACGCCGTTCGACGCCTCGTAGAAGCGGCTGTTCGAATTGAAGCCGGCCTCGTAGATGGCGTCGGTCACCGACGCGTTTTGCGCGAGACGTTCGCGCAGCCGCTTCGCGCGATGGGCGAGCGCATACGCTTTCGGCGTGACGCCCGCCACCGACTTGAAGACCCGATGGAAGTGGTAGGGGCTCATGTCGGCGTGTCGCGCGAGCGCAGTGAGCCCCGGTTCGGCTTCGGCGGTCTCGATCTGCCGGCACGCGTCCGCGACGATCGCGGCATGGTGTTCGGCGATGCGGGTCTGGTCGGACGCGGCCCGCTTGCTCGGGCGGTAGCCCGCCGCCTCCGCGGCCTGCGGCGTGTCGAAGAACTCGACGTTCTCCGGGCGCGGAATCCGCGACGTGCTGCTTGCCCGGCAGTAGACGCCGGTGGTCCTGACCGCGTAGACGAACTGGTCGTCGGCGCGCGGGTCCCGCGCGAGCACGGCGGCCCAGCGCGGATCGGCCACGACGCTGGCGGCGCTGCCCTTGGCCGGTGAAGGCGTTCTAAGCTTGATCATGCTGGTCTCATATCGTTCGAGTCGGTACTACTGTACGCAGCGGCGCGCCGGATCACACTCCGGCTCTTGCGGTTGAATTCCTCGAACGGGTCAGCGGGCGGGCAGCCGCCACAGATACCATGCCGCGATCGTGCGATACGGGCTCCAGGCGCGCCCGAGCGCGGCCAGTTCGCGCGGCGTCGGCGTCGCCGCCAGTCCCTTGAGGCGGCGATAGCCCTCGCGCACGCCGAAGTCGTCGACGGGCAGGATGTCCATCCGCTCCAGGGTGTAGATCAGGAACATCTCCACGGTCCATTTGCCGACGCCGCGCAGCGTGGTCAGCCGCGCGATCAGCGCGTCGTCGGGCAGCGCGAGCGCGGTCTCGCGCGAGGGCACGACGCCCGACAGCGCGGCGTGCGCGATGCCCTGGATCGTCGCGATCTTGGTCGCAGAGAAGCCGCAGGCGCGCAGGGCGTCGAATCCGGTCGCGGCCAGCTGCGCGGGCGTCGGGAACGGTTGATCCGGAAACAGCGCGAGCAGGCGCGCGAGAATCGCGTCGCCCGCGCGCGCGTGCAGCTGCTGGTACGCGATTGCGCGCACCAGCGCCTCATAAGGGTCGCGCGCCGGCTTGGGGGCATGCAGGCAAGGGCCGGTCGCCGCGATGTGGGCGGCCCAGTCGGCATCGAGCGCGGACAGGAAGCGGGCGGCTTTCCGGTAGAGCGTGGAAGGGTGAGCGGTCATGAATCGGCAGATGGGGGGGAATGGGAGACGGGAACGGCGTCGCGGGGCGTCGCGTGCCGCTGTTCGTGCGCAAGCAGCCACGCCTTGCGCTCGAGGCCCCAGGCATAGCCCCTGAGCGAGCCGTCCTGGCCGACCAGCCGATGACAGGGCACCAGGATCGCGATCGGATTCGCGGCGTTGGCCGCGCCGACGCCGCGCGCGCCGTTCGGTCGGCCGAGCGCGCGGGCGAGCATGCCGTACGTGCGGGTCGCGCCTGCCGGAATCGCGCGCACGGCAGCCCAGACGGCCTGTTGGCCCGGGGTGCCGGCCGGCGCGACGGCGATTTCGTGCAAGGCGTCGAGCGCGCCGTCGAAGTAGCGCTCGAACGCCGCGCCGGCCGCGCCGGGACCGGCGCCCGGCAGCAGCATGAGGTCGGGCGCGTCGTGCAGCAGGCGCGTGCGCAGTCGGTCCACGTGCTCGGCGAACGCGGCGGCATGCACGCGGTCCGCCGCGTCGGCCGCGATCACGAGCGTGCCGATGGGCGTGGGCTGGTCGTACAGGAACAGCTTCATCGTATGGATTCATTCGAGACGCGTGATCGTATCCGCGTCGATCAGGAAACGCGCGCCGTCCGGCAAGTGCAACGCCAGCCGTCCGTCCGCGCGGACCCGCCAGCCCGCCGCGTCGCGGCGCGCGAGGCAGGCGGCCAGGCCGGCCTCGTGCGCGTCGTCGCGCGGGGCGGGCGGATTCGGCGCGTCGCGGGCCGGCGCGCGCACGCTCAGATCAGCGCCCGCGGCGCATATTGCTCGGCTTCGCGCCGGAGCAGCTCGCGCTTGCGCTGAAAGCCCCAACGATAACCCGACAGCGTGCCGTCGCGCTTGATCACGCGATGGCACGGCACGGCGATCGCGAGCATGTTGGCCGCGCATGCCTCGGCGACGTCCCGCGCCGCGCGCGGATCGCCGAGCGTGCGCGCGATCTCGCCGTAGGTCGTGGTGACGCCCGGCGCGATGCCGCGCAGCGCGTCCCAGACGCGTCGCTCGAAGGCGCTGCCGTGAGGATCGAGCGGGAACCTCGGCGCATCGCCCGGATGATCGACGAGCTGGGCGGCGCGCGCGAGCCGTTCCGCGAGCCCCGCGTCCGACGACGCGCCGGCGTGCGGAAAGCGGGTGCGCAACTCGGCGCTCAGCGCGGCGTCGCCGGCGCCGAGCAGGATCGCGCAGACGCCGCGATCGGTTTCGGCCACCAGCACGCGCCCGAGCGAGCACGGACCGATCGCGTAGCGTACCGGGTCCGGAGGGGAAACAGCGGGTTCGTGTGTCATGGCTTGGGTCTCGTGAAGTGGAACGTCCTGATGATCCGCACTGTAGGACGTCGGGTCGCCGGCCGCACTCCGGGGCTTGCGGTCGAATTCCCGTGGGCTACAGCGCGTCGTGAAAGATCAGGCCGAGCGTATGGCGCACGCCCGCCGTCAGGCGGCTCACGCCGTGCCGCATGTTGACCCGGTATGGGCCGCGCGCGCCCTCGACCGGCCGGTGATTGACGGTGAACACGACGGCATCGCCGCGCGCGAGCGGCACCACCTCGACGCGCGACTGCATGCGCGGCCGCTGCTCCGTCATCACGAATTCGCCGCCGCTGAAATCCCGGCCCGGCTCCGACAGCAGGATCGCGACCTGCAACGGGAACACATGCTCGCCGTACAGGTCCTGGTGCAGGCAGTTGTAGTCGCCCGCCTCGTAGCGCAGGATCAGCGGCGTGGGGCGCAGTTGCCCCGCGCCGTGGCAGCGGGCGAGGAATTCGGCGTGCCGCGCCGGATAGCGGATCGTGCTGCGCAGCGCGGCCTGCCAGCGGTTCGCGATCGGCACGAGATGCGGATAAAGCGCGTCGCGCAGCGCGCCGATCGGCTCGGGCAGCGGATAGGCGAAGTATTTGTATTCGCCGCGCCCGAAGTTGTGGCGGGCCATCACGATGCGGGCGCGATAGGGCGCGTCGAGCGGATACAGCGCGGCGAGCGCCGCGCATTCCGCCGGCGTGACGAGTTGCGGCAAGCGCGCGCAGCCATAGCGGTCGAGCGACTGCTCGATGTCCGCCCAATCGTGTTGATCGACGCGCTGCGCGAGCGGCGCGGCGCGGCGCGCGGAAGCGACCGCGCTCATTGGCCGCGACGCGCGGCGGCGCGGGATGGATGGGTGACCGGCATCATCGTGGCGCTCCTGGGTTCGACGCGATGAGGCGAATGTAGTGCGGGCCGGCCCGGGCCGCACTCCGGGTCTTGCGGTGGAATTTGCCGACGTCGCGGCGTGCGTTCAGTCGAGCGGGAACAGCGAATCCTGGCGCGCTTCGAGCGACAGCAGCAGGTGCTTGTTGCGCAGGCCGCCGCCGAAACCCGTCAGCTCGCCCGATGCGCCGATCACGCGATGACAGGGTGCGATGATCGGGATCGGGTTCGCGCCGTTCGCCGCGCCGACCGCGCGCACGGCCTTCTTGTTGCCGATCTGTTCGGCGATCTCGAGGTAGCTGCGGGTCTCGCCGAAGGGGATCGTCAGCAGCGCTTCCCAGACCTTCTTCTGGAACGGCGTGCCGGCGAAGTCGAGCGGAAGATCGAACGAGGTTCTTTGGCCTGCGAAGTATTCGACGAGTTGGCGCTCGGTTTCGAGGAGCACGGGATGGTCGGGCATCTCGATCATCCCGCCGGACGGCGCGCGCGCATCTCGTTCGTGCTCCCAGCGCACGGCGGCGAGCCGCTCGCCGTTCGCCACGAGTTTCAATCGGCCGACCGGGGATTCGATCGTCTTGTACGCGTACATTCGGCTGCTCCGCTGATGAAGATGCCGCCGGAGCCCGGCGGCGCAGCGGACATTATGCCGGGGCCGGCGCGCGCGCGCCATGCGTCGGCGCGCCGTGCCGGGGGCTCTCAGGCGGCGCGCTGCAGCCCGAGGCGACGCGCCAGCGTCGCGAACAGGCCATGCTGCGCGATCCACTCCGCGTAGGCGCGATAGTCGGGGTCGCGCATCAGGTGGCGCTCCTCGGTCTTCGCGCGCAGGAAGTACAGCAGGTTCACCGCGATCAGCGCGACCGTGTGCATCACCGCGATGCGCCAGCCGAGCGGTTCGATGAACGGCACCGACACCATCCAGTACGACAGGTTCTTCGAGACATAGGCCGGATGCTTCGTGAAGCGGTAAGGCCCGGACGTGATGATGCCGCGGTTGGTCAGGTTCGAGAAACGCAGGCCGAACGAGATCGTCGACAACGCGTAGATCAGGAGCAGCGCGACGATCGTCACGCCCCACAGCACGCGGATCGCCGGGACGCCGAGCAGCCAGTTGTCCCAGAACATCGAGCCTTCGTAGTGGATGTACTGGTTCGAGATCAGCGACCAGAACGGCTGGTAGCAGATCAGCGCGGCGAGCCAGCCGAGGGTGGTCGGCTCGACGGTGCGCACGTGGCTGTCGAGGATCCGGAACGTGCACAGATAGCCGACCGTGCCGAACATCAGGTCCATCGTGAACGACAGGTCGTACATGAAGCGGAACGTCGCGAGCGACATCGGCGCGCCGAGCGCGGTGTCGAGCGACGCGCCGAGATGATCGGCGTCGGTCGACAGATAGGTGACCATCAGCGGCAGGAAGAACGCCTTCACCATCCAGCCCGCGAGCATCTCGCGGATCGGCTGCCAGCTGGCCGGGCGTTCGCCGCGCAGCAGCAGCCGGCCCCAGGCCAGGTAGGCGTCGTCGACGTCGCGCTGGCGCGTATCCATCCACGCGAAGTAGAACGGCGCGCCGATCGCGAGATACGGGGCGAGCGTGCCGGCGAGCGACCAGAACGGCGTATAGAACGCGCCGTGATATTCGGGCAGCAGCCAGTAGAGCAGCGCGATGCCGGCGTAGACCGAGCCGAGCGCGACGAGCCGCACGGCGACGCGCGCGAGGTCGAGCGGGCGCACCGCGCGTTGGGCGAGGCCCGCGCTCGGGCGCAGGTGGACGCGCGCGACGAACAGCTCGTAGGCGCCGATCGTCGCGATGATCGCGATGCAGGCGGCGGTGGCGCGCGCAGCGCCGTCGAGCGTCGTGCCGCGCAGGATCCAGAGCGTGAACAGACCGGCGGCGATTCCCGCCAGGCCGACCGTGAATGGCGTGGCGGAGCGCGGCGGGCGAGCGGGCGTTGCCGCCGCGCCGGGGAAGGTCGAATTCATGTCAGCCTCGTATCGTGACATTGGAGAGCGCGGCCGGGCGTGGTGATTGGTCAGTGCCCGGCCGTGTGCTGCCGACTTGCGTTACTTGCCGGGCGTGCCGCCGCCGAGCAGCCCTCCGAGCAGGTTCGTGAGCGGTGCGAGCGGGCCGGCGTTGGCCGCGCCGCCGTTCGAGCCGCTGCCTGTCGCGCCGCCGGTCAGGCCGGTGATCAGGCCGGGGACGGGCGAGGTGGGCGTGCATGCGGGGCCGCCGGGCGCGCCGCCGCCGACGAGCGCGCCGACCAGCGCGCCGACGGGGGCCAGCGGGCCGCCTATCGCGCCGCCGGGTGCGGCGGGTTTGCCGAGCAGGTTGGTCAGCGGCGACAGCAGGCCGCCCGCGGCCGGCGGGCCGCCGGCTCCGCCGAGGTTGCCGACGACGCCCGTCAGCGGTTGCAGGATGCCGCCGAGTCCGCCGGCAGTGCCGCCAGCACCTCCAGCGCCGCCGCCGACACCGACCGCGCCGCCCAGTCCACCGAGGATACCGCCGAGCACGCCGGCACCGCCAGGGCCGCCGCTGCCTCCGGCACTACCGACGCCGCTCGGGCCGCCGAGGATGCCGCCCAGTCCGCCGGCACCGCCAGGGCCACCGCTGCCTCCGGCACTACCGACGCCGCCCAGGCCGCCGAGGATGCCGCCGAGTCCGCCGGCACCGCCAGGGCCACCGGGGCCTCCGGCACCACCGACGCCGCCCAGTCCACCGAGGATGCCGCCGAGTCCACCAACACCGCCAGGGCCACCACTGCCTCCGGCACCACCGATGCCGCCTAGGCCACTGAGGATGCCGCCGAGCCCGCCGCCGCTACCCCATCCACCCATGCCGAGGTTGATGCCGAGGGACCCGGTCAGCGAACCGGTGATCGTGATCGGCAGGCCCGTGATCGGCCCGATCGGGTTGGTGGTGGCGCCGGTGAAGAGTCCGCCCGTCGCGGTGACGGTCCGGCCCAGTTGCGTGACGACCCCGCCCAGGTCCTTGCCGACCTGATCGTTGGTCGAGCCTGTCACTTTCGCGCCGAGCGCACCGATTCCGTTGCCAAGCGTGGTGAGCACATCGTTCAGCGGCACGCCGAGGCCGGTGACGTTGCCGACGGTCCGGGTCGTGTCCGACACGGCGAGCGTGATCGGGTTGATGACCGTGCTGACCTGGGTTTCGATCTGTTGGACGGGGGCATTGGTCAGCACCTGATTCAGGCCGCCTGCAACCTTGATGACCAGGTCGCCGGCGCCGCCGACGACCGTCGTGCCCAGCGCTGCCGTGACGGGCGCGAGCGGTGCGAGAGGGCCGCTGCCGAGGCTCGTCACGACGCCGCCTAGCTTGGTGACCGACGCGCCGACGTCATGGACCACGCCGCTGCTGGAGGTCAGCGTCGGTCCGAGCGGGTTGGCCGCGCTGCCGAGCGTGCCGAGACCGTTCGCCGTGCCGTAGCCGAGTGTCCGGACGCCGTTGCCGACATCGGTGATGGCGTTGCCGAGGTCCGTGGTGGTCGCGCCGTTGACGCCGGGCGCTGCCGTGCCGGAGACCTTCACGCCTGTGTCGGCGACGACCGTTCCAACGGCCGTGATCAAGTTGCCGCCCTGAGTGAGGACGTTGCCGAGCGGGGTGGAGGAGGTGCCCGAGGTGCCGGAAGTGCCTGAGGTACCCG
>NZ_JBXAPG010000029.1:0-66350 GCF_058803765.1 Burkholderia sp. GW821-FHT14F03 | reverse complement strand
GTACCCGAAGTACCCGAAGTACCCGAAGTACCCGAAGTACCCGAAGTACCCGAAGTACCCGAAGTACCCGAAGTACCCGAAGTACCCGAAGTACCCGAAGTACCCGAAGTGCCCGAAGTGCCCGAAGTGCCCGAAGTGCCCGAAGTGCCCGAAGTGCCCGAAGTGCCCGAAGTACCCGAAGTACCCGAAGTACCCGAAGTACCCGAGCTACCGGAAGTCCCCGACGTCCCGCCGCCGCCCGAGGATCCCGAAGTGCCCGACGTCCCCGAAGTTCCCGACGTCGTGGGCTTGACCGTTCCGCCGGCGCTGGTGAGCGGCGGAATGCTGTCCGTGGATCCGCAGCCATGCAGCGCGAGCAGGGTTGAGACGCCAATGGCGATAGTTGTCCTGGTGAGTATCGTACGCATGGAAGGCCCCCGAAGTTATTCACCGCGAACCTTCACAGCAAATTCCGGACCATTGCATAAATGACAACGCGCATCCGGATCAGGTCTGGAAACCCGTCGTATCCCTTTTCCTCATCCAAATAAAATGCATTGATGCAAACCCTGATGCCGCCCTCGATATTCGATGTTCCCGCGACGCTACGTAACGCCGCAGCGGATGTTACGGCACACGACGTACGCGCCCCGTGCACGACATCCGCGCCCGCGAAACTAGAGCTTCTTTGCGCCGCGCCGCGTGCTCTTTACACGCTCTTTTCACCGCGCTCGTTACCATCGAGACGTGTTCAACAGCCAGGAGCGGACGTTCGGCGCCCGCTCCGCCCGTCTATATGACATTCCGCAAGCTCGCTCCCGTTCCGACTGCCGGCCGGTCCGGCACGATTCACCTGAACCGCCCGGTCGCGAGGCGGCGCGTCGCGCAGGCGGACCACGGGCGGGCGCGGCTCGTCACCGTGCTCATCGACAGCCGGCATCTGCGCACCGCGCGGCAGACCCTGCATCGCGCGCTGGGGAGCGAGATGAATCTCTATGTCGCGACGATCGACAACCGGGACGGCCAGGCGTCGCTGCAGATCGAACTGGAGGCGGGGCGGGTGATGGAAATCATGTCCCTGCTGATGCAGACCCTGCCGGAGGCGGAATTCGGCGCGATCCGCCCGTCCCGGCGCAGCCGCGCGCACTAACCTGTGAGCATGCCGGGCGCGGGATGCGCGTCCGGCAATCGAAAGGATTCCGGAGGATGATCGCGGCCTCGCGCGCCTGATGGAGCCGGACCGCGCCGGGCCGCCCGACAGCGCCCGGAACAGGACTGCCCGGCCCTAGACGGAAAGCGCGCCGCTGCTCGCCGGCGCCACGGCGATGTCCTCGAGCGCGCCAAGAAAGCTTGCGCTCCACCAATGCACATCCTGCGAGCGGATCACGGCAAGCAGCGCCGCATGGCGGCGGACCCGCTCGTCGAGCGGCATCGTGAGCGCGCGCTCGATCGCGCGGGCCGTGCCCTGCACATCGTAAGGATTGACCAGCAGCGCATCGGTCAGCTGCTCGGCCGCGCCGGCGAAGCGCGACAACACGAGCACGCCCGGATCCTCCGGGTCCTGCGCGGCGACGAACTCCTTCGCGACCAGGTTCATCCCGTCGCGCAACGGCGTGACGAGCGCCACCCGCGACGCGCGATAGAGCCCCGGCAGGTCGGTCCGCTCGACGTTGCGATGGATGTAGCGCACCGGCATCCAGTCGAATTCGCCATAGTCGCCGTTGAGCGCGCCGCACAGGCTGTCCATCTGTTGCCGCAGGTCGTCATAGGCGTCGACGTCCTCGCGGCTCGGCGCGGCGATCTGGATCAGCGTCGCGCTCTTGCGGCTCGCCGGATGCTGTTCGAGCCACTCGCGGAACGCCTGCACGCGCTGTGGCAGGCCCTTCGAGTAATCGAGCCGGTCGACGCCGACGAGCAGCTTGCGGCGCGCATACTCGTCGCGCATCTGCGTGTACATGTCGAGCCCGTCCGGGGCGTTCGCGAGCGTCGTGAATTCATCGGCGTCGATCCCGATCGGAAAGGCGCCGACCCGCAACGTGCGATCGAACGCGCGCAGCCGTTCCCCGTCGAGCGCCTGCGCGCCGGCCTCGGCTTCCGCGTAGCGGGTAAAATGCGTGACGTCGGCGCGGGTCTGGAAGCCGACGAGATCGTAGTCGAACAGCGAGCGCATCAGCCATTCATGCTCGGGTATCGCGGCCATCATGAGCGGCGGCGGCACCGGGATGTGCAGGAAGAAGCCGATCCGGTTGCGGCAGCCCAGCGCGCGCAGCTCGGTGGCGAGCGGGATCAGATGGTAGTCGTGCACCCAGATGAGATCGTCCGGCTGCAGCAGCGGCAGCAGCGCGCGCGCGAACAGCCGGTTGACGCGCCGGTAGCCGGCCGCGAAACGCGTATCGAAGTTCGCGAGGTCGAGCCGGTAGTGGAACACCGGCCACAGGACGTTGTTCGAATAGCCGAGGTAGTACGCGTCGTGGTCGTCCTGGCTCAGGTCGATGGTCGCGAGCTGAACCGGCCCGGCCTGGCTGTGCTGCACGTCGACGTCGTAGTGGGTTCCGGGCGGCGCGTCGAGCAGCTTGCCGCTCCAGCCGAACCACAGGCCGCCGCGTCGCTGCAGGCTGTCCCGCAGCGCCACGGCGAGTCCGCCGGCGGAGGCGCTCGACGGATCGGCGGTGCGGTTGGAAACAACGACGAGACGACTCATGATGGACCTCCATGTGATTCCACGCGGGCCTGCGCGGCGGCGGTGCGATTGCATCAGGAAGGGGTGCTCGCCGCATGGCGGTCCTTGCGAGCGCCCCTTCCTGATGCAATCCGTGCGACGCGTGGATGATGGGTGGCAAGGATGACGCGCCGGCACGCGGCCGGCGCGGCCTGGCGGCTAGTGCACGGTGCGGACGAATTCCGCGCGCACGTCCTGCAGATGCTCGCGTGCCTTGCGGAGCCGCTCGATCAGTTCCGACGATGCGCTGCTGATCGGCATGCGGGTTTCAAGGGAAACCGGATGGTCGAATGACAGCATGGCCTTGATCGCGGCGGGGTTCGGTGCGGAAAACAGTAACCTCAGTAGCGGAATCAGGCAAGCAAACAATTTGCGCGCGTCCGCGCGCGCCCCGGCGGCGACCAACTGCCGCGCATCGTCGAGCAGGTCCGCGCAGAGATGCGCGCTCGCCAGCACGCCGCCCGTGCCGCCCGCGCTCAGGCAGTCGACGAACGCCTCGTCGGTGCCGCACAGTACGCTGATCGGCAGTTCGCCGAGCGGCGCGAAATGGTCCTTCACGCACTCCTTGATCGCGAGCACGTTGCGCAGCTCGACGAGCCGCGCGACCGTATCGGGTTCGATCGTGACGCCCGTTCGATGCGGGACGTCGTACAGCATGATCGGCCGTTCGGTTGCGCACGCAACCTGTTCGAAGTGCCAGCGGATGCCGGCCTGGTCCGGGCAGATGTAGGACGGCGGCGAGACCAGGTAGCCCGCGCTGTCCCAGCGCTCCCAGCGCACGATCTCGCGCAGCACGGCGCGCGTATCCGCGCCGCCGACGCCGATCACGATCGGCGTGCGCGCGCCGACGACGTCGAAGAGCGCGCGGACGACCGCCTCGCGCTCGGCGTCGGACAGCAGGGCGGCTTCCGCCGTGGTGCCGAGCGCGACGAAGCCGTCGATGCCCGCGCGCTGATAGTGCGTGGCGAGATACTGCAATGCGTCGATGTCGACGACGCCGCGCCGGAACGGCGTGACGAGCGGCAGCCAGAGACCTGTGAACATGCTCAGTATCCCTCCCGATCGGCGGCGAGCACGCGCCCGAGCGTGGCTTCCGGCAGCGTCGCGAGCAGCGTGTGCAGCGCGAAGCCGAGATCGTTGCGCGCGAGACGGCAGGCGACGCGGATCGTTTCGTCGCCGGCCTCGACGTTCACGACGTAGGCGCCGAGCGGTGAATGCAACAGCGTGTGCAGCAAGGACGACGCCTGCGCTTGAGTGCGCACCGGCAGGGTGACCGGCAGCAGCACGCGCCGGGCGGGGAACGGAATGACGTTCTGGCGGGTCAGCGGGCGCGGCGTAAGCGGCGGCAGGTCGGGAACAGGAATTGCGTGGAGGAGCGCCATGTTGAGCGGACGAACCGCGATGCGTGGACAAGACCCCTCCACGCTACAGGCCCGCGCATAAAAACGATGTGAAAAAAACGGTGTTGCCGCGATAAAAAGTATCGATGCGGTTTTTTTTGCATCCCACCCCAAACGCGGCGCGCGCAAAAAAGCCCCGCTTGAGCGGTAATGCCGTTCAGTTAAGACCTGAACGGTATTTTCTTCTGGAGTTGGAGTTGTAAACGGCGGGCCGGGCTGTTCGCGTTTGGCGCGATGCTGACCGATCACCTGATCTTCATGCTGGATCGCAGCCGAACTGTCGACGGCATCTACCAGGAAATCTGGGGAGCGTTGATCGCCTACAACCTGATTCGTCGCGAAATGGCTTGCGCTGCCTTCGAGGCCAAGTGCGAACCGAGCGAACTCAGCTTCGTTCGCTCGCGCCATCTCATCCAGCACGAAAGGATGTGGGCCGCACGCACGCCTGCCTTCGCCAGGTTGCCCGCCGTCCTCAAGCGGCTCCGCGCACACCTCAAGCTGCTCATCGACGTAAAACGGCCCGATCGCGAATGCGATCGGGCCGTCAAGTCCCGTCCTGCTCCTGATCCCGTCCGCTTCCTAAGAAAGATCCTTAACTGAACGGCATGACCTTCGGGGAGGGGCCTGCAATCGCGTGGAGGACTGTTGCGCCGGCGCGCCGCGATGAGCGCGCCGGCGTACCGCGCTTACTTCACGGAGCTGGCGCTGACCTTCGCGAAGTCGAGGCTGCCGAAGCCCGTGTCGTAATCCCAGCCGGACGCGGCGTTGTAGCCGTGGCCGCTGTAGCCGTTGTTGCCCGACGAGATGTCGTGGATCAACGCCGTGTTGCTCGGGATGCCCTGGTAGAACGCCTGGGTCGGCAGGCCGAGGCTGTTGCTGTTCGCCGACTCGACGCGCGCCCAGCCGCCGACGAAGATCGGCGAGGCGAGGCTCGTGCCGCCGACCAGCTGGTTGGTCTGGCCGTTGATCACGATGTACGCGCCGGTCGATTGCGCGGCGTCGAACGCGACGTCGGGCAGCACGCGCTTGGTCACGCTGCTGCCGAGCGCCGCCGTCTGCCAGCTCGGCGCCGTCTCGTACTTGCTGACGCCGCCGCCCGTGGCCCAGATCCGCACGGCGTTGTCGACCGGGTTGCCGTTGCTGTCGACGTCCGCGTACGCGACGCCTTCGTTCCACACCGTCTCGCCGGCCCAGGTCGTGGTGCCCGTGGTCGACAGCGTGGTGCCGCCGACGGCCACCACGTACGGCGAGCTGGCCGGCGACGATACGCTGTACTTCGTCAGGGTGATGGTCGTCTTCACGCTGCTGCCGTTGTAGGTGCCGATGTAGCCGGGCGCGCCTTGCGGCGAGGTCGACCACTGGTACACGCCGGCGTCGCCCGCCGACACCGAGAACACCTGGCCTTGCGCGACCGCCTGCTTGAACACCGCGTCGTCGGCCGACAGCGAGCCGTCGGAGTTCGCCGCCGTTTCGTCGAGGCCGAGCGACACGTTGATGACCTTCGCCTTGTTGTCGGTCACCGCCTTGTTGTAGGCGGCGGTCAGCGTGGCGTCGGTCAGGCCGCTGTCGCTGCTGTCGCCGTTGACGGCCGCGTAGAAGATCAGCTGCTTGACCGCGCCCGCCGTGCCGATGATGTCCTGGCTGTCGAGATCCCACTCGCTCGGATCGCCGTCGTCGGCGAGCGTGCCCGAGCCGCCCGCGACCACCGCGGTGTTGACGGTCGGCAGGCCCGCGTTCTTGGTGAAGGTGTTCAGGTCGGAGATCGTCTGGGTCATGTCGCCCCAGGTGATGATGCCGACGGTGGTGTTGGTCGCGGTGGGCAGGCCGCTCGCGTCGTAGATCTTCGCGAAGTCGGTCGGCTGGTGGCCGACCTGCGAGCCGGCCGCCGCGTTCCTGCCGGCTGCGTTCGACGCGATGCGCGCGTTCGGCGAGATGCGCTGGATCAGGCGGTGCGGCACGACCGCGTTCTGCAGGCCGAGCACCGATTCGACGACGGTGCCGAGCGACGACGGCACCAGCGCGGCGGAGTCGTTCGCGTAGACGGGCTTGCCGCGATAGTTGAAGCGCTTGACGCTCGCATGGAAGCCGTTCTGCGCGCTCGTCGCGTTGCCGTCCGCGGAGATCAGCTTGTTGTTCTCGGTGATCTGGATGTTCGAGAAGCCGTTTGCCTTCAGGTGGGCGACGACCGCCTGCACCTGCGCGTCGGTCGGCGCGAAGCGCGCCTTGAACTGGTCGGGCGTGAGGTACTTGTGATAGCTCGCGCTGCCCGGCTGGTTGACGTCGTGCAGGAACGCGTCGAGCTGATCCTCATTGCGGTTCTTCAGCACGATCGTCACGTGCAGCGGCTGGCTCAATTCGAGCGGCGTGACCACGGTGTCGGTCACCGCCGGCGAACCCACGCTGTTCAGCGTGTAGGTCGGCGCGACCGCGGCGGAGGCGCCTTGCGCCTGCGACTGCGCGACGGCCGCCGCCGGGGTGCTGGCCTGCAGGAAGGCATCGGTGCGGGTCGCCACCCAGCTGGTGGCGGCATGCGCGGACAGCGGCGCGAGCGTTGCCGCTACGGCGAGCGGCAGCAGCGCGAGGGCGAAGCGGTTGGACGATTGACGATTGACTTGCTGAGTTCTCTGCATTGTGTGCTCCAGAATGATGACGAAGAACTGCTGCGGCGGCCGCGCCCTCGTGGCGGCGGCGTCGCGTGATGCAAACCGACGCATAACAAAGGCAACGAACCAGATTCACGGCGACATGGAGGCCCTCCCCCTTCCTGCAAGATGTCGGGATGTCCCGACGATGCGCCCGCGACGGCGGACATGGCGCCGAAGCATGGCTCCCGATGCTAAGCACAAATTGATGAGGTTTTTAGGATTCCGATCTATATGGCTGGCATAAGTGCTTCCATCAGTTTCTGCTCGATGTGGTGCTGCCGGGTTGGTGGGGTCGATACGACGCCCTCGCGCGGAGGCCGGACCAGGCCGTGCGCGATGCCGTGCGGATCGTCCAGTTCATCGGCCCGGACCCGGCGTGCCGGGGGGCCGTCAAGCGATTGCATGCGCAGTGCCGTCGCGCGGAGATGGTTCGCCGGCCGTCGCTGCGGCATCGTTTTTCACGTCCGCCGATTCATCCGTCCGGAATCCATCTTTAATCGATTGAATCCGGGGAGGAGAATATATGGGCAATGAAAATCGATTGCCGATAAATCGGGAATTAATTGGTAAACGGGAATGTGTTGCGGCTTTTTAAAAGCGGATTGGCCCTCGATACGGCGTAATTAATTTGGAAGTATTTCGTCAGTTTCGTGTATTTTGATGCTTGTGTCAGGCTTTTTTGTGCATTTCCTGCCGGAAACAATATCAAGGAAAAAAACCATGAGTCAAACTTTTTTTGATTATGTCTAAAACTTTTAGAGATATATCGATGGAATATGTAAGTAAAAATAATATTCCCGTAAGTGCATGGTGCGGCGCGCCTTTGCCGGTTCGCGGGGTCCGGCTTGCTGGCGCTGCAATGCGTCAAAGATCGGCGTCGCCGGATTTACGCGCGTGAAAGGCCGCGATCAATTGCATGGCTTGCCGGCATTGCGCCGCGTCGAACGAATGGATCGTATTGGCGCCGGGATCGATGCCGAGTTGGCCCGCGAGCCAGCGCACGCCCTTGGCGCGCGCTTCGAACGCGTTGCAGCCGTCGCGGCGCATCTTGGCCGCGACCAGCGGCTCGAGCGCTTCATGCAACTCGGACTTCGCCTGGCGCAGGTCGGCATTGGCCAGCCGGCCGAGCGGCACGTTGCGCCGGCTGCGCGGATACACGCCGATCCACGCGTCGCACGGCGGGCAGATCCACAGCGGGCCATGCTCGTCGCGGTAGGGATACGCGTCGTCGCCGTGGCGCGCGAGCAGCGCCTTGGCGCCGCAGTAGTCGCACACAGGTTGGGGTAGGGCAGGAACAGGACGGCCGACACGCATGATGGAAGAGTACAGACAGAGAAAAGACAAGGGCCCGATGGCCGGTACACGCCGCCAGTTTACCAAGTCGGCGGCCCGGGCCCGCATTCGGCGCCGGTCGCGCCGCTGATACGCATTCCTGAATGATGCGCGACGAAGGCCCGCGGCGGGGCGAATCCGTCGCTCCGGCCGCCCTGATCGCGCCATTTCTTTTAACGCAATACTTTTTTTCATCGAGATGACGCCTGTCGCACGCGAGGGAGGCTTCTTGGCGCAAATTTGCATTGAAAATCGCATGAAGCGAGAATGTCGTTTTCATGCATTGCATATAAAGCATGTATATGCGATGAATTATTTCTCGGCGCGTGAGTTTTTCGTCGCGTCGCGGCGATCTTGGGTGGGCTGGCGGGCTGTGCGGGCGTCGGGTGTCCCTCTAGAATCCACGCGTACCCCGGTCCAACAAGCCGTCGGACGGGGGGGCGATGGCAGGGCGCCGGCCCGCATCCCGGAACACGAGGACATGAGCCGATTATGCAAAACATGCAGGACAACGCGTTGATCGCGAGCCGCGTCGCGCAGTTGATGGAACGGCACGGCGTGCCGAAGCAGAAGCAGACCCGCGCGCTTTCCGACATCTTGTTGCTGAGCTTCGCCCAGGCGCACCGCAAGATGCGCGGCCAGAGCACCTGGACCTTCAGCGAAATCCGCGGCGTGGCCGACGCTTACGGCGAGCCGGTGTTTGCGCTCGTCGATCCGCGCGAGGAGACGCGCGGCGAGCCGAGCGTCGCGCTGCTCGACGTCGGCACGCGGCTGCTCACCTGTCTCGCGTGGATCGGCGACGAACTGAAGGGCGGCAAGCCGCCCGAGTATGTCGCGCTGCGGGTGGGCGAGCTGTGGCGCATCTATCCGCACGACGCCGCGCCGATCGGTCAGCGCTTCGCGGTCGACCTGATCGAGATCCGGCCGAAGCACGCCGACAGCGGCAAGCCGTCGGTCGCGATCGTCGACGACGACCTGGGCGACGGCGGCGGCGAGCTGAAGACCGCCGACACGATCTGCCTGTACCTGAACGAGCGCGGCTTCGACGCGACGGCCTACTATGACGCGGGCAGCTTGCGCCATGCGATGCGTCACACGGTGTTCGACGCCTACGTGCTCGACTGGCTGCTCGGCAGCGAGACCGCGGAGGCCGCGATCAAGGACATCCGCGCCTCCGACAAGCCGCGCGCGCCGATCTTCCTGCTGACGGGCCAGCTCGACAGCGGCAATGTCGACGAATCGGACATCGCGCGCGTGATGACGGTGTTCGACGTCAACGTGCTCGAAAAGCCCGCGCGTCTGCCGCTCCTCGCCGCCGAACTGAACAAGCGCCTCAACACGCTGTAGCGCGCGGCGTCAGGGCGCGCCGCGCGAGAACACCGCGTCGAGCACGCGCTTCAGGTCGTCGGTGCGGATCGGCTTCATCAGGTAGTGCTCGAACAGGTCGCGGTCCGGCTCGGACAGCGTCTCGGGGCCGGCCGCGCTCAGCGCGACGATCGGCGTGCGCCGGTTCGGCCCGTCGCTCGCCGTTACCGAGCGCGCGACCGAGAGCCCGTCCTTGTCGGGCATGTTGATGTCGAGCAGCAGCGCGTCGAAGCGGCCGCGCGCGAGCAACTGCAGCGCCTCGTCCGCGCTCGCGGCCAGCTCGAAGCGCACGCCGGTCGCGGCGAGCATCGCGCGCAGCGATTCGCGCATCGCCTCCTGGTCGTCCACCGCGAGCACGATCTTGTCGGCGAGCCGATACGGCGCGCGCGCGCCGCGCTGCGCCGGGTCGTCCTGCTCGGCGGCGCGCTCGAGCGGCAGCACGACCTGGAAGGTCGTGCCGCGTCCGACCGTGCTGTTGACCGCGATCGATCCGCCCAGCAGGTTCAGCAGGCCACGCACGATCGCGAGGCCCATGCCGACGCCGTCGTGGCGGCGCGTGCTCGACGCGTCGAGCTGGGTGAACGGCTGGAAGATGCGGGCGGCCTGCTCCTGCGGGAAGCCGGGCCCGGTGTCCTCGATCTCGATCGACAACTGGTCGCGCTGCTCGCCGCGCAGCAGCGCCGCGTGCAGCGCGACGCCGCCGCGCTCGGTGTACTTGATCGCATTGGTCAGCAGATTGGTGACGACCTGCTGGATCCGGTAGGGATCCGACACGTAGACCGCCTCGTCGTCGGGAACCGTCTTGTCGAACCACAGCGCCTTGTGCCGCGCCCGGTCCGCGACGCTCTCGATCGCCGCGAGCAGCACGTCGCGCGGCACGAACGACTGGCGGCGCAGCGCGAGCTTGCCGGCGTTCATCCGCGACAGGTCGGTGAGATCCTTCATCTGCGCGTCGAGCTGGTCGGCCGCGCGCGCGAGCCGGTTGATGATCAGCTGGTCGGCGGGCGGGAAGCTGCGGTCGGCCAGCACGTCGATGGCCGCGGTGATGCTCTGCAGCGGGGTGCGCAGCTCGTGGCCGACCATGCCGAGGAACGCGTTGCGCGCATTGACCGCTTCCGCCGCCGCGTGCGTGGCCTCCTGCTCGCGCACCAGCACCGCGCGCTGCCGCAGCATCAGCGCGCGCATGCGCCGCGCGTTCAGCACCAGGCCGCTGATGAGGCCGACGAACACCAGCAGCACGCCGATGCTCACGCTCATCAGCGCACGGCGGCGGTGCGTGTAGTCGGTGTACATGCGGTCGCGCAGCAGGCCCTCCGCGTTGCCGACGTTCATCTCGAGATCGGCGAACGGTTCGTCCATCAGGCGGAACCGGCCGGCGAGCGGGATGGCCGCCGCGCGATCGCGGCGCGCGGCTTCGAGGCCGCGTTCCAGGTCCGAGGCGATGTCGCCGAGCCGCTCGACCGAGGCCGTGTAGCCGCGCGTCTGCAACAGCAGGTAGGTGGAATCCGAGGGCTCGCTCAGGCGCGCGAGCTTCGCCTTGAGGATCTGGAATTTCACGTCGACGGTGTCGAAGTCCTCCTGCCCCGCGCCGTAGCGCAGCAGGGCCGCCTCGGCCTTGAGCGCGGCCTGCTCGAACTGCGAGACGGGGACGTAGTAGTTCTCCTGCTGTTCGAGCCGCCCCGTGAGACTGGGCGGCGCGAGGCTGACGAGCGCGTAGCCGAAATACAGCCACAGGACCGTGACGGCCGCGAGCACGATGCCGACGAATGCGAGCATCCGGTCGCCGGCGGGCTGCGTGAACCATTTCATGGCTTGACGTCGATGCGGCGCACGTGGAACACGAAGCGGCGCTGGCTGGTCACGCCGCTCAGCTCGCCGGGATACTGGTCGCGCGGGAACACGATGAAGAGCGGACCGAAGTCGCTCAGCGCCAGACGCTTGCCGTCGCCGCTGTACGCGAGGATCGGGTGGTAGCGCGTGATCAGCGCCATCGGGATCTCCTCGCGGTAGTCGTCGTACGCGTAGACCTTGATCGCGCTGCCGTGCGCGCCGGCGCGCGCGAGCACGTCCTCGAGGCGGGGCCCTTGCCAGGTGCGCCGCGGCGTCCAGTTGGTCGAGGTCTCGATGCGCGCGGCGGGCAGCGCGAGCAGCGCGGCTTCGTCGAAGTGGTAGACGGGATTGCGCGGATCGGCGGGGTGGCCGAGGTTGCCGCCGATCTCGAGCGTCAGCGGACCGGCGTGCGCGCCCGCGCAGGCGAGCAGCGTGGCGCCGGCGAGGCGGCGCGCGGTGCGCGCGAATCGCGCGGCGCGGGTGGGCGGGACGGGATGCGGCTCGGGCATGGTGGTCGTCGACGGGCTGGCGGCGCTGCGCCGGTCCGCCTATTGTGCCCTACGGGCCGCGTTCAGCCGCTGAAGGTGTCGCAGACCCGGTTGCGGCCCATCGACTTGGCCTGGTACAGCGCGGCGTCGGCGAGCCTGACGAGCGCGACGTCGCTCGGCGCGCTGTCCTGGCGCGACGTCACCACGCCGATGCTGACCGTGAGCCGGCCGTAAGGGCTGCCGACATGTTCGATCTCGAGATCGTAGACGGTGCGCCGGACGTTTTCCGCGATCAGCGTCGCGCCCTGCTCGTCGGTGTCGGGCAGCGTGACGACGAATTCCTCGCCGCCGTAGCGCGCGACGTCGTCGGAGGCGCGGCGCACGCATTCGCGCAGGCACTGGCCGACCGCCCGGAGCACGTCGTCGCCCGACTGGTGCCCGTAGTAATCGTTGTACGGCTTGAACTGGTCGATGTCGACGAACAGCAGCGACAGCGGCCGGCCGGTGCGATGGGCCCGGTTCCATTCGCTGTGCAGCGTCTCGTCGAACGCGCCGCGGTTGCTGAGGCCCGTGAGCGCATCGGTGCGCGCGAGCCGCCGCAGCTGCGACTCGGCGAGCTGCCGCCAGCCCAGCTCGCGCGCGAGCAGCAGCGCACCACATACGATCACGGCGCTGAAGACCACCAGCAGCAGCGTGATGCGCCCGAGCCGCTTGTGCCATTCCGCATAGATGTAGCTTTCCGCCGGCGCCACGTCGACGATGATCGGCAGTCCCGGCAGGTGCTTGTAGACGAACAGGCGCCTCGTGCCGTCGATCGACGCGATGCCGCTGAACGCGCCTTCGCTCTCGACCATCGCGCGCTGGAACAGCGGCGAATCCGCGACATTGCGGCCGACGATCGCGCGGTCGTAGGGCAGGCGGTTGATCATCAGGCCGTTCGTCTCGATGATCGCGGCGGTGCCGCCCGGGCCGACCGACAGGCCGTCGAGCAGCGCGCGGAAATAGTCGATGCTGAGCGTGCCGACCACCACGCCGCCGAACGAGCCGTCGGCGCGCGTCACGCGCCGGCTGAGCGCGATCGTCAGCGCGCCGTTGCGCATGCGTGACGCATAGGGCGCGCTGATGAACAGCTCGCGGCCGGGGTGGGTGCGGTGATACCTGAAGTAGTCGCGATCGGCGAAATTACCGGCGCGGGCGGGAATCTGGTGCGCGTCGAGCACGATGTCGCCGAACTCGTTCATCACGTAGATGGTGCCGAGATACTTGCCGGACGCGGCGCGATCGAACAGCACCTTGGCGCGCATCGGCGCGGGCAGCGCCATCACCTCGGGGTCGCCGACCCCCTCGACCACCGCCTGCAGCGACAGGTCGTACAGCTCGATGTTGCGGGCGATGTCGCGCTCGAGCACGAGCACCAGGT
Source organism: Burkholderia sp. GW821-FHT14F03 (assembly GCF_058803765.1). Classification (NCBI taxonomy): domain Bacteria; kingdom Pseudomonadati; phylum Pseudomonadota; class Betaproteobacteria; order Burkholderiales; family Burkholderiaceae; genus Burkholderia; species Burkholderia sp. GW821-FHT14F03. The sequence continues at coordinate 53,172 of NZ_JBXAPG010000029.1, read as the reverse complement.
TGCGGGCGTTCTCGCGCGCGCGCTGGTACGCGTCGTGGCGCGACTCGTACAGCACCCGCGCGCACAGCGCCCAGACGAACACCAGCAGCAGCATGCCGTAGATGACGACGCCCATCGGAGTCAGCAGGCGTGTCGCGGACGCGTTCAGGCAGCGGCTGGCTGAGGCAGAGGGCATACGCATGATCCCGGGGTGTCCTGTCTGCGGGTGGGCACGACGGCCGCCGGCGCGCAGGGTCGGGCGGCCGGCGGTGCTTGTGTATAAAGCGGTTGATTGTTCATTTCACTATAGCGCGAAAAGGTTGACGATCCGCATGACAAGCGGCTGACGAACGCTCGTGCGCAAGTGCTCGACGGGCGCCGGCCGCTCGTGGCGGGCCGCGCGGCAGGCCCGTCGGAATGGGCGTCGGCGGCGCAGTCGGTCGATTTGACCGATGCCTGCCGCGACGTATCCCGGTCGACGGGCTTGATCTGAATCAAGGCGTGGCGCACGCCGATTTAACAAGCAGAAAACGTGCCGTACCGGCCCGGCGACACATGTTTTCAATCGGCATGCAGGACGCGCGATGGTTGCGCGCGCATGGGTCCGGCGCGTTCAGGCGCGCAGTTCCGCGAGGATCTGGTCGGCGAGGAAATCGCACGGCGGCCGGTTCGATCGCGCGCTGCGCGCGAGCACGATGTCGAGGTCCGGCAGCGGCGGCAGCCCGTGCGCGGCCCCGTGCTGGGAGAAGTGCGCGGGCACCGCGCAGCGCGCGAGCGGCGCGACCGCGAGGCCGGCCTCGACCATGCTGCACAGGCCCATCAGGCTCGGGCTTTCGTAGGACGTGCGATAGGGGATCCGCGCGCGTTCCAGCGCACGGATCGCGTTCGCGCGCGCGACGCTGCCCGTGCCGAACAGCGCGACGGGCAGCGGACGCTCGCGCCAGATCTCCTTGCCGCCCGCGGGCGGCCCGGCCCAGACCATCGGCTCCGCGCGGATCGGGACGCCGCGCAGGCCGCGCATGCGGGTCGCGCAGGCGAGGTCGATCTTGTTGTCCTTGAGCAGCGGCACGAGCGTGCTGCTCGGCAGCCCGATCACCTGGATCTCGACGCGTGGATAGCTGGCCGAGAACTTGCGCAGCACGGGCGGCAGCAGCGACGACGCATAGTCGTCCGGCACGCCGATCGTCACGCGCCCCTTCACCTCGGGATGCACGAGCGAGGCCCAGGCCTCGTCGCGCAGCGCGAGCATGCGGCGCGCGTAGGCGAGCAGCGTGTGGCCGTCGGGCGTCGGCGTGACGCTGCGCGGGCCGCGCACGAACAGCGTCTTGCCGAGCGCGCTTTCGAGGGTCTTGATCTGCATGCTCAGCGCGGACTGCGAGCGATGCACGAGCGCCGCGCCGCGCACGAAGCTGCCCGCATCGGCGACGGCAACCACCATCGCCAGCACATCGAGGTCGAGGGCTTTCATGGCTATCAGAAAAACTGATTGAAAGGATCAATATAACGCGTTTGTCTGAATGCAAGGGCGCGCGCATACTGGGCCGATCGAAACCAGACGCCGCGCGCGGCCGGAGAGCTAGGGAATGACGATGACGTATGAAGCCTTCATGCAGTCGGGGATGCGCCTGGACATGTCGCGGGGCAAGCCCTCGCCCGAGCAGCTCGATCTCGCGACCGCGTGCTTCGACGCGGCGGGTGCGCCGGGCCATCTGTCGCGCGACGGCATCGATTGTCGCAACTACGGGCTGCCGCTCGGCTTGCCGGAGGCGCGCGCGTTCGGCGCCGCGCTGCTCGACGTCGCGCCGGCGCAGGTCGCGGCGATGGGCAATTCGAGCCTTGAACTGATGCACGACGCGCTGGTATTCGCGACCTTGTTCGGCGTGCCGGGCGGCGCGCCGTGGCGCGACATCGCGTTCCTGTGCCCGGTGCCGGGCTACGATCGCCACTTCTCGATCTGCGCGTCGCTCGGGATCCGCATGATCAACGTGCCGATGCGCGACGACGGTCCGGATCTCGACTTCATCGAGGCCCAGGTGCGCGACGATCCCGCGATCAAGGGCATCTGGTGCGTGCCCTTGTACGGCAATCCGACCGGCGCGATCTATTCGGCCGAGACCGTGCGGCGGCTCGCATCGATGCCGACGGCCGCGCCCGACTTCCGGCTGTTTTGGGACGACGCCTATCGCTTCCACCACCTGACGCCGACCGCGCACGCGACGCCCGACGTGCTCGCCGCGTGCGCGGCCGCGGGTCATCCGGATCGCGCGCTGGTGTTCGCCTCGCTGTCGAAGGTCACGTACGGCGGCGGCGGCGTTGCTTTCCTGGCCGCGTCGAAGGACAACCTCGACTGGTGGGCGCGCCATGTGTCGGTGCGCACGATCGGCCCCGACAAGCTGAACCAGCTGCGCCACGTGCGCGCGCTGCGCGACCGCGCCGGTGTCGATGCGCTGATGGCGGGCCATCGCGCCTTGCTGCGTCCGAAGTTCGATGCGGTGCACGCGGCGTTCGGCGAGCTGCTGGAGGGGGTGCCGGACGTCTCGTGGACACGGCCGGCGGGCGGCTACTTCATCAGCCTGTATGGGCCGCGCGGCAGCGCGCGGCGCACGGTCGAGCTGGCCGCGCAGGCGGGGCTCGTGCTCACGCCCGCGGGCGCGGCCTATCCGCACGGCCGGGATCCGGACGACCGGCACCTGCGGATCGCACCGTCGTTCCCGTCGCTCGACGAAGTCACGCTGGCCGCGCGCGGCATCGCGCTGGCGCTGCGCCGCGCGATTCAGGCGGACTGACGCGCGCGGTCAGCCGGGCTGGCCGGCCGGCTGGATTTCCGCCTGCGCGCGCGGCGCGGCCGCGACGTCGCGCAGCCATTCCGTGGTCGCGTTCGGTTGCGTGACGGGCAGCATGTGGCCGCCGTCGACCACCTTCAGGTTCACGCTGTCGAGCTTGCGCTTGAGCGCCTCGCCGTGGCGCTGCCAGTTGAGGATCACATCGCCGCGGCCGAACAGCATGTCCACCGGCACCTCGAGCGACGGGTAGCGGCGCTCCATGTCGGGCAGGTCGTCCGGCGCGGCGACGAGGTCGGACGAGGCGGCATAGAACGCGTCGGGCCGCAGGCCCATCAGCCCGCCGCCCTTGACCGCGAAGTCCTTCGGCACGGGCTCCGGCGCGAAGATCATGTCGATCGCCTTGCGCGATTGCAGGATCGACACCGGGATGCCGAGCGTGTACGACACCAGCCGGCGCACCAGCGCGAAGCGCAGCGCGAGCCCGCGGAACGGGCCGGGCGGCTCGGTCTCGACGTGCGTGAGCGGCGCGATCAGCGCGAGCCGGCTGACCTGGCGCGGATGGTTGAGGCCGACCGCGAGCGCGATCGCGCCGCCCAGCGAGTGGCCGACCACGACCGGGCGGTCGAGCCCGAGCGCGTCGATGAACATCGCGATCGTGCGCGCCTGCGCATACACGTTCGCGCCCGAACGCGCGCCGCGCGTCGCGCGGCCGGAACCGGGCCGGTCGACCACGATCACGCGGTGCGACTGCGCGAGCCGCCGCAGGTCGAGGTAGGCGAAATTGCGCAGCTGGCCGCACAGGCCGTGCACGAGCACGATCGGCGGCCCGCTGCCGTAGTCGACGTAGTGCAGGCGGTCCGCGCCGATGTCGATGAACTTGCCCTCGGGCGGGAACAGCCGCGTGATGCGCCCGGCGGTGTAAAAGGTGAACGCGACGAGCGCCGCGAGCACGATGACAAAAGCGGAGAGAAGCGTCGTTATCACGGGGTCACCTTGCGTCGTAGGCGGGTTGCGGGGTGTCGTCGAGGGCGGCGAGCGGCGCGCGGCGGCGCTCGAAATGCATCGCGTCGTCGATCAGCGAGCCGAAGCGCAGCGTCGCGAGATCGCGCGCGTAGTTCTGGTGGGAGCGCCACGGATTGCGCGAGCCCTGCTTCGGCAGCACGGCGGCGGCGCGCTGGATGTAGCCGGAGGTCAGGTCGACCGCGGGCGCGAGTGTCATGCCGGCGGCGTCGGCGCGCGGCACGCAGCTGTCGTAGCCGTGCGCCTGCATGTGGTTGAGCAGCCGGCAGACGTAGAGCGCGATCAGCTCGGCCTTCAAGGTCCACGATGCGTTCGTGTAGCCGAACGACGACGCGAGGTTCGGCACGCCGCTGTACATCATGCCCTTGTACGACACGCTGTCCGACAACTGCATGGGCCGTCCGTCGACGCTGATCGCCGCGCCGCCCAGCAGTTTCAGCTTGAGTCCGGTCGCGGACACGATCACGTCGGCGTCGAGGCGCTGGCCGCTTTTCAGGCGCAGCCCGGTGGGCGTGAAGCGTTCGATCTCGTCGGTGACGATCGATGCGTTGCCCGCGCGGATCGCCTTGAACAGGTCGCCGTTCGGCACGAGGCAGAGGCGCTGGTCCCAGGGCTGGTAGCGCGGCGCGAGGTGCTTGTTGACGTCGAACTGCGGGCCGAGCTGGCGGCCCGCCGCGCGGAGGATGAATTTCCGGGTCGCGTCCGGGCGGCGGCGCGCGAGATTGTAGAAATACATCGTCAGCAGCACGTTCTTCGTGCGCACCAGCTTGTGCGCGAAGCCGGCCGGCAGCCAGCGGCGCAGCGCGTCGGCGATCCTGTCGCGCGCGGGCAGCGACACGATGTAGGTCGGCGAGCGCTGCAGCATCGTCACGTGCCGCGCGGCGCCCGCCATCGACGGCACCAGCGTCACCGCGGTCGCGCCGCTGCCGATCACGACGACGCGCTTGCCCGCGTAATCGAGGTCGGTGGGCCAGTGCTGCGGATGCACGACGCGGCCCGCGTACTGCTCCATGTCCGGCCAGCGCGGCGCGTGGCCTTCCTCGTAGTCGTAGTAGCCGCTGCACATGTAGAGGAAGCGGCAGGTGTAGCGGATTTCCGCGGTCTGGCCCGCGCCGTCGTCGCGCTGCACGTGCACCGTCCAGCGCGCGCTCGCGGAATCCCAGTTGGCGGCCGTCACCTTGTGGTGATAGCGGATCGCGCGGTCGATGCCGAAGTGTCGCGCGGTGTCCTTGATGTAGTCGAGGATCGTGCCGCCGTCGGAGATCGCCAGCGCGCTGTGCCACGGATGGAAGCTGTAGCCGAGCGTGAACATGTCGGAGTCGGAGCGCACGCCCGGATAGCGGAACAGGTCCCAGGTGCCGCCCATCGCGCCGCGTCCTTCCAGGATCGCGACGCGCGCGGACGGGCAGCGTTCGCGCAGGTGATAGGCGGCGCCGATGCCGGACAGGCCGGCGCCGACGATCAGGACATCGAAATCCGTGGCGGCGTCGTCGCGCGCGGCGGGCCGATCGGCGGTGGGGCTCATGCGGGGTCCTTGCGGATGGAGGAATCGAGATCGCGCGACGAGGCGTCCGCGCCGCGCCGCAGGTGGCGCGCGCGCGATTGGCGGACGAAGCGCAGCACCAGCAGTTGATAGGCGGACCCGAGCAGGCGCGCGAGCCGGTCGAGGCGGCGCGCGTCCGCGCCGACCAGCACGCGCCGCGCATTGCGTTCGACGCCCGCCAGGATCTGGCGCGCCGCCGCATCGGCGCTCGTCACGTTGATGAGCCGGTTGGCCGAGCGGCGGTGCGCGTCGCTGTCCTGGCCGGTCAGCGCATGGATGCTCGTGTCGATGCGCGATGCGGTCGCGATGTTGGTCGCGACGCCGCCCGGATGGATGCTGGTCGCGCTGACGGGCGCGCCTTCGAGTTCGAGTTCCATGCGCAGCGCTTCGGTGAAGCCGCGCACCGCGAACTTGCTGGCGTTGTAGGCGCTCTGGGTCGGCATCGCGATCAGGCCGAACAGGCTCGACGTGTTGATCACGTGGCCGTCGCCCGACGCGCGCAGATAAGGCAGGAACGCCTGGGTGCCATGCACGACGCCCCAGAAGTTGATGCCCATGATCCACTCGAAGTCTTCGATGGACGCCTCCGAGGCGCTCGCCGCGAGCGACACGCCCGCGTTGTTGAAGACCAGGTTGATCCGGCCGTGCGCGTCGTGGGCGGCGCGCGCCCAGGCGAACACGGCTTCGCGCGAGGCGACGTCCACGCGCTGCGACGCCACCCGCATGCCGTAGGGCGTGCAGGCGGCGACCGTCTGCGCCAGCCCTTCCGGATTGACGTCGCTGAGCGCGAGATGGCAGCCGCGCCGGGCGAGTTCCACGGCGAGACTGCGCCCCATGCCCGATCCGGCGCCGGTGATCGCGGCGACCTTGTCCGAAAAACTCCTCATCCGACGTCCCTCCCTGGGGATTTGTCTGTCCGGCTTCGATGGCCTTAAATGTGGTGTATCGTGTCACCACTTTAGTTTTGGCGCTGGCTGTTGTCAAATCACGGAAATGGAGAAAACACTCGAAACACCCCGCAAGGGGCGGCCCTATGGCGGCGTGTCGTCGGAGGCGCGGGCGGCGGAGCGGCGCGCGGCGCTGATTCAGGCGGGCACCCGGCTGTTCGGCACGACCGGCTTTCGCAAGACCACCGTGCGCGCGCTGTGCAAGGAGGCGAGGCTGAACGACCGCTATTTCTATGCCGAGTTCGAGAGCGCCGAGGCGCTGCTGCGCGCGACCTACCAGCACCACGCCGAGGGCTTGAGGGCGCAGGTGCGGCAGGCGGTCGAGGCGGGCGGGCACGAACGGCTCGACGCGCGCATCGACGCCGGCCTGCGCGCGTTCTTCGCGTTCCTGCGCGATACGTGCGCGGCGCGCGTGTTGCTGTTCGAGGTGATGGGCGTGAGCGCCGAGACCGATCTGACCTACCAGCGCAATCTGCTGGAGTTCGGCTGGATGATCATGTCGTTCGCGCAGCCGCTCGAAACCGAGGATGCCGCGCGGCGCGCGGACCAGCGGCTGATCGGGCTGGGGCTGGTCGGCGCGATGACCAACCTCGCCGCGGCGTGGCTGCTGACCGGCTATCGCGATTCGGAGGAGACGATGGTGCGCAACTGCCGGCAGGTGCTGTTGGGGACTTTGCAGTATCGGGGGGCGTGAGGGGGCGGGGCGTGTACGCCGTGCGCGCTGCGAAGCTGATCAGCCGCCGATCAGCAGGGTGGTGGGCGCGGTGGTCAATTGCTGCTGGGGCGCTCGCACATCGATCACGTCTCGCCCTACCTGGAGGTGTCAGCACGAGAGCGGCGTGACGCTGCTGCGGCATTTGACTACCTACCCTGGGAGTGAAGATTTCGAGCCCGAGGCTGATATACCGATGGCGCGCGGTCGCGCGCCGGTGATCACCGTGATGTATGATACTCATTGAGTAGATTAAACGTGAGGCGACCGCGCATGCGCACCCTGGCTGAACACCCTATCGACGCCGATACCAAGCAGACGGCATTCGCCTTTCTGGACAGGGCCGCCAAGGCCTTTCCGGTCAAAGGAGCCATCCTCTTTGGTAGTCGTGCGAAAGGCGGATTCCGCCCGGACAGTGACGCCGATATCGCGGTTGTCCTGCCGGGGCCACGCGGCCAATTCATGGCGGCCAAACTGATGATGGCCGACATGGCGTTTGATGTCTTGCTGGAAACGGGAATCCGGGTGCAGCCCCTTCCCGTCTGGGAAGACGAATGGGAACACCCTGAGTCGTATTCCAACCCCGCGCTATTGCGCAATATCGAAAGTGACGGAGTTCGACTGTGGTAAGCGTCCACGACCTTCTGACGAAGGCCCTTAGGGCATCGTCCTCGGCGGCTTTGCTGCTCGATGATGGTGACATTAACGGAGCGTGCAATCGCGCCTATTACGCCATGTTCGACGCGGCGCGCGCCGCGTTGCTCGCCTCCGGTGCGCCGGTCGATCCGAGCGTCGTGCGAACGCACAACGGTGTGATCGCGGCCTTCGGCCTGCACCTGGTTAAGACCGGTCAGGTGCAGCCTGAGTGGGGCCGCACACTGAACCGGGCTCAGGAAATCCGCCAGGTGGCCGACTATACCGGCGACAGGGTGGACATGGAGCTGGCAACTTGGGTCGTCGAGCAGTCAGGCTTGTTCATTCAGGCGATTCGGGCCGCGTACCAGATTGATGCGCCGGGACCGGCTGACGAAGGTCCGCGACAGCCCCGCCCGTGAACCGCATGAACACGGTCATATGTCGAAATTTGGTGAGAGGATGGTGCGGTGAGAAAGAGTACACCGATGACGCAGCAGGACTTTCTGCGGGAGGCAATGGGCACGATGGGCATGACGCGCGAGCAGTTTGCGGAACGCATAGGTGCAAAGAAGCGCGGGTTGGATAACTGGCTTCTGCCCAGCGATTCCAAGGAGTTTCGCGCCATGCCCGAGATGGCGTGGAAGTTCATTCGCGAAATTTTGCAGAATCATCACGAAAAGGCTTGATAATACTCATTGAGTATATTTCATGAAAATATACTCAATGAGGCGGATGGATGAGAAGCGACGCGTATCGACTGTCTCTCATGCGTCGCGCCCTTGCGCGTAGCATCCAGTATTCACCTTCTACAAGCGATAGAGAAGCGGCGATATCGTCCCGTCATCGAAACAGGGAGGTGTCGTGGACAAAGTCATTCTCATCACGGGTGCATCGAGTGGAATCGGCGAGGGCATTGCACGCGCGCTGGCTGTACCGGGCGCGAAGCTCATGCTGGGCGCGCGCCGCACGGACCGGCTCGACGCCATCGCGCGCGATCTCCGCGCGGCGGGTGCCGCAGTCGAAACCCGCGCGCTCGACGTGACTGATCGCCGATCGGCGCAAGCGTTCGCGGATGCGGCGCTGGAGACGTGGGGACGGATCGACGTACTGGTGAACAACGCGGGCGTCATGCCGCCTGTCGCCGCTCGTCGCCGGCCATCACGACGAATGGGACCGCATGGTGGACGTCAACCTCAAGGGGGTCCTGTGGAACATCGCGGCCGTGCTGCCGCACATGGATTCGCGCGGCGCCGGGCAGATCATCAACATCGCGTCGATCGGTGCGCTCTCGGTGTCGCCGACCGCCGCCATCTACTGCGCGACGAAGTTCGCGGTGCGCGCGTTGTCGGACGGCCTGCGCCAAGAGCATCCCACACTGCGGATCACTTGCATCAATCCCGGTGTCGTCGAAAGCGAGCTGGCCGACACGATCACGCACGCGCCGACCCAGGCGTACATGCGCGAGTACCGCGCGATTGCGCTGCAACCGATGGATATCGGGCGCGCGGTGCGCCACGTGATCGAGTCGCCTATGAGCGTCAGCGTGAACGAACTCACGATCCGGCCTACGGGCCAGACCAGCTGACCCCCCGTTTCCTCAAGGAGCAACCGATGAACGATCAATCGCCCGTGTGGTTCATTTCCGGTGCATCGTCCGGCCTCGGCCGTGCGCTCGCCGAAGCCGTGCTCGAACGCGGCTGGCGCGCGGTGGTGACCGCACGCCGGCCCGACAGCCTGTCGGATCTCGCCTGCCGGTACAGCGAACGTGTGTTGCCGCTGCAGCTCGACGTCACCGATCCGGCGTCGATCGCAAGCGCCGTCGAGCAGGCGCGATCTCATTTCGGCGCAATCGACGTGCTCGTCAACAGCGCCGGCTTCGGGTATCTCGCCGCGATCGAGGAAGGCGAGGACCGCGAGATCCGCGCGCAGTTCGAGGTCAACGTGTTCGGCCTTAACGCACTGACGCAGCGGATTCTTCCCGGCATGCGGCAGCAGCGCCGAGGGCACATCTTCAATATGTCGTCGCTCGGCGGGCTCGTCGCGTTTGCCGCGACGGGCTACTACCACGCGACGAAATTCGCGGTCGAGGCCCTGTCCGAATCGCTGCCCCATGAAGTCGCGCCGCTGGGCATTCGCGTGACGATCGTCGAGCCGGGCGCGTTTCGCACCGACTGGGCGGGGTGTTCGATGCTTGAATCCGCGACTCGGATCGACGACTACGCGGACACGGCGGGAAAGCGCCGCGCGGCGACACGCGCGGTGTCGGGCAAGCAGCCCGGCGACCCGGCGCGCGGCTCTCGCGATCATCGCCGCGTACGAAGCCGACGAGCCGCCGCTGCGCCTGCTCCTCGGCGGTGCCGCGCTGAAGGTCGCGCTGGCGCGGCTCGATGCGCTGCGCGACAACTTCGATGCGTGGGCAGAAACAACGAAGCGCGCAGACTTTCCGGACCAGGAGTGATTTGCCGTAGCCGGCGCGATGTGTTCGGCACGATGCGCGCGGCGCGGGATCCGGATCGACCGCGAAGAATTCACGTTAGCGCAGCCAAAGACCGGCAAGCGGTACGTATCCGAGAGTCATATCTTTCGCGCCACCCACATGTGCTCCGACACGTACATGGGAAATCGTATGTGAAATCGGTATCGTCCAGCCCTCATTGACAAACTGCTTGTCCAGCTCCTTATAACGTTCCATCCGCGTTGGAGCATCCGGGCATTCTCTGATCGCCAGCAATTTTTTATCGATGGACAGCCGGTGCTCCTTCGCTATCCATCGACGGAAGACGGGCTCCTCTGAAAACTGCCAATGGCAGCACATTTCTTCGTTTGAATTGCTATAGCCGCCGCACACAACGAGATCGGCGGACTCCACCCAATCGCATCGAAGGTACTCTTCGTGCGACAGCACTGCAACGGCAACGTCCACATCTGCGGCCTGAAGCCTATTCAGAATCAAATTAAATATCTCCTCGTCTTTGCTGGTCAAGATCGCCACCATCTTCAACTTGGCTGTCTTCGGAATACGTGGTCGACGAGTCCCAAGCGTAGCGACACGATGCCGCCACGCAGGCAAATATCCGAACGCGGGGCGCCGGGAGATACCTTGCGTCGAGATCAACTCGGTCCGCGCAAGCCAGTCTGCCAATGCAAGCCGCTGTGATGCGCTCGAGAAGAACGGCCGGCACGGATTACACACAACCTGCACGCTGGTGGACAGCTCTTGCACAACCTGGCTCTGTCCTGTGGGCGAATCGGAAATTGGGCCAAAGTGAAGATCGAACTTCGATGCTTCATCTGCCTCCGACATCACCCACAAGTCGATTTCCTCGAGCAGTGCGCGTTCTTTGTAGTAGTTTTCGAATGCTGACAGGGAGAGACGATAATCGCTACGCCGCGTGAGCCTGAACGGGCCGCTGCCGATCGGCATGAACGAGAAATCACTGCTCCTCTTTCTAGGGACGATCGATGCACTTTCGGTTGCAAGGTAGTGCAGCCAAAAGTAGTCCCCGGTCTTCAAGCGACACGTCACTTTCCAGCTGCCGCTAACGTCCACGGAGTCTAGATTCCTGAAATGTGACTCATCGTCGCCCATCGCATCGCGTAAACGGAGTAGCGTGTGCTGAACATCCACAGCCTCCAGCGGACTTCCATCGTGGAAGGTCAATCCACGCCTGAGCCAGAAATTCCAGATTTTTCCATTCTCCTCATCCTCCCAATGGTGAGACAATGCGGGAATCAATTGATTTGTAGTCCGATCAAATTCCAAAAGCCGCGCGAAAATATGATGGATTAAATACGCCTCTGTTAAGAATTTAGCCTCTAACGGATCAAGCTCCCTCACGGTACGCGCCAACGGTATTCGGAGCCGGGCGAATGCACCGTCAACCTCCGACACCCCCATGAAATCCGGCAGTCGCGTCATCAGTTGCTTTCGCTGATCGCTGTCGAGGCTGGCAAAGGCCTCCTCCAACTCGCCTTTGGCGAGCAGCGTTGACAGATGATCCAACCACACCTGTTTCGGTGTGGTGAGCAAGGCTAGACGAGAGAAGTGCCCGCGCCCGCGAGCCGCATCCCAGCTGAGCCAACCTCGCGCCTCCATCTTGCGCAGCAAGAGCCGCGCGTTGCGTTCGGTGCAATGCAATGCCTCTGCTAGTGCCGGGAGACCAGGCTGGGCGGCCTTCGCCTCCAGCAGCTCGTGAATTTTCTGAAATTGATCGATGAGTCGCATAAAAGAGGAAATCGCGCCACTGAAATCGTCCGTTTTTATTTTCCGCTATGCCCTTCATCATGTCTACATCCGACGGCATATGGGTCAGACGGCCAATATTCTCGATGGACGTCCGCCAAGCTGGCAGTTTTGTCCGATCAATTACGCTGTGCGTGCGATCCGGCAATCGGGCAGGGCAGTGGCGCGACGGGGGCGCAGCGCGATGCCGGGTCGTTGATTCAAATTATGATTTAGGAATCCTTTATTACCATGAATAAAAACAGCCTGCACGCTAATCTGGAGTCTGGCGCTACTCATAACGGACAGGGGGGCGCGTATGGTGCACTCAGTGGCGTGGGCATCTCGCGCTTCGGCACATGGTTCGTCGAGCGTTTGCACGATGTGCGCAGACGGCCTGTGATCTGGCTGATCGCGATCCTGGTCAGCGCTGATCTCGCAACCATGCTTGAGTTGCTGTCACCTGGCCTGATATTGTTGCCGTTGCTTCTGGGTGTCATGGTAGGCGCGACTGTGCTCAATCTGGCAAATAGGAGCAAGGTGCAGTTGCAGAAAGGGGGCCATCACACGATCGGGTATTGCCTGTCTGCACTATCGGCCGCCGCCATCGGTGGCTATCTGATGATTCAGATAGAGGATTTCCTGCATTTTTCAGTAGCCCATATCTCGATGGCGACCTCAGCGATGCCAAGCGGCCTTCACGCTTCCTCTGTCGTACTTGGCGAATTCAATGGTGAGTCATGGTTCATGGGATCCGTTCTATACGGAATGACGTTTGCCATTGCGATGATGGCGGCGCGGTTTGTACCGAGGTGGATCGTACGTCGGAGAATGGCTGCTCGACAGGCGATGGCCACCGGCACGACAACCGTATCCCATATCATCCGAGCCGCCGTATTTTATGCAGCCCTGTTTGCGGCCGATGCGGCGCTCTCGCATCTCGTTCCTATCTTCGTGCGCGGTCTGGTCCTGACACCAATCGTGAGTGCATTGCTGCTGCTTTCCATGCACGGCACCTCACTCGACAAGGTCTAGAAATTTCGAACATGTGGTCTGTGCTCTGGGCAGTCCATTTGGCGCACAGCACCGCTTAACCTCCACGGGTGACAGGTTGTCAGCGACACCGCTGGGGTTGGCTCAATCGAAGGACTGACGTATAGCGTCATGCTGTTGGCGTTCTTTATTGATGCCGGCGTTGATCCGTAGCCCTGCTGACAGCAATTGAGCGGTAAGCCGTTCGCTTCAGGGCTTCCGGCGGATTTGCTGCAATGTCGTTCTCGTCGCTTTTTTCGACAATGCGCGGTGGCCCTCTCCACTAACTTTGCCAGCACGGGTTTCGTGTCCTTTAATTCCGCCAGCGTGCCGGTCTTGCATATCGCAGAAGTGAATCGGCTGCGTGTGAAAATCGATTCTCACGAAGGGCGTCGTGAAGATCAGGCTTCCAGCGATGCATGATGCGATGGAAAACGGAGCAGCTATGGCCCTCGCCGAGAAGGCGCAGGCGTTGCGTGATTCTGTCGCTTTGCCCTTCGCCGGAGACTGGAGCTTGTTGGATGGCCTCAAGATTCACTGAACAGGAATGGCATGATGACCTCAACCTGCGAGATTGCATTGGGCATAGGCCCACATGCAAATCGTGACATTGCAAACAGCAGCCAGTCGCGGATCGCTTTCGGTGGCGTCGTGCGCGAATCATGGCCGTAAGAGTGGCGATCGAATGCGGAGTCCCCTGTTAGCGAGGTCTTTTCACCAAGTCTCTGCGGTGCATGGTGCCGATGCATGCGTCGCACTACAGTTCATGTCCGAGGTGCTGGCGCCCGTTCCGGATTGATTGCTGCGCTCAGAATATCGCTCGACCGTAGTATCGCAGTCCGCCGGACCAGCCCAGGACGACCCAACGCAGGCCCCCCCGGGAGCAATACCACTCAGCGCGCCAACCGCGCCTTGAGCACCTCGATCAGCGCGCGCACCTTGGCCGACGGATGGCGCGTCGACGGGAACACCGCATGGATCTCGCCCGCCGGCAGCGACCACCCCGGCAGCAGCCGGACCAGGCGGCCGGTCGCGAGATCCTCGTCCGACGCGAAGCTGGTCGCAACCGTGAAGCCGCCGCCCGCGAGCACCGCCGCGTGACAGGCGGTGGCCGTGTTCGACGCGAACGCGCGCCGGCAGCGCAGCGTCGCCCGCCCGCCCGACACGTGCGTGAGTTCCAGCGTGGCGCGCGGCACGCTGGACAGCTGGATGTAGGGCAGGGCGTCGAACGCGGCCGGCGTGTCGAGCGCCGCATGGCGCGCGACGAACCCGGGGCTCGCGACGAGCCAGCGCTCGAAATCGCCGATCCGCACCGCGCGGTAGTTGGAATCCGCGAGCCGGCCGAGCCGGATCGCGACGTCGAGATTGCCCGCGATCAGGTCGACCTGCCGGTCGTCGCATTGCAGGTCGACCTCCAGCTCCGGATGCGCATCGCGCAGCGCGACCAGCGCCGGGGCGACCACGAGCGAACCGTAATCGACCGCCGCGCTCACCCGCAGCGTGCCGCGCAGCGGGCCCGCCCCGCCGGACACCGCGGCGAGCGCCGCCTCGGTGGCGCGCAGGATCTCGCGGCTCGCGTCGTAGAACGCGCGGCCGGCCTCGGTGACGTTGAGCCGCCGTGTGGTCCGCACCAGCAGGCTCGCGCCGACCTCCGCTTCGAGCCGCTGCATGTGCGTGCTCACCATGGTCTTGGCGAGCCCGAGCCGCGCGGCCGCCGCGGTCAGCGAGCCCGCCTCGACCACCGCGACGAAGATGGTCAGCCGGTTCAGATTGACGTCGCGCAGGTCCGCCATCGGATTGTCCATTCATGAAGGATTGTGTTTCGTCGATTATCCACCTTCCGAGGAGAGTTGGCGCGCGTTAGGCTGCGCATGTCCGTCGTCGTGCGGCGGCGGATGCATCGTCCCTTCCAACCTGATCTCCCGGAGCCCCGCTCATGTCCCAATCCGTTCCGTCCAAGCCGATCCGCCTGCATACGACCGCGCTGTCCGGACATGGTCATCGCGTCCAGCTGTTCCTGTCGCTGCTCGGCCTGCCGGTCGAGATCGTGCCGGTCGACCTGTTCGCGGGCGAGCAGCGCACGCCGGCGTTTCTCGCGCTCAATCCGTTCGGCCAGGTGCCCGTGATCGAGGACGACGGCGTCGTGCTGTCCGACTCGAACGCGATCCTCGTGTATCTGGCGAAGCGCTACGGCGATGCGTCGTGGCTGCCCGGCGATCCGGCCGGCGCGGCCGAGGTGCAGCGCTGGCTGTCGCTGGCGGCCGGTCCGATCATGTACGGGCCGTGCCGCGCGCGGCTCGTGACGCGTTTCGGCGCGCCCTACGATCTCGCCGACGCGCAGGCGACGGCGGTGCGCCTGTTCGAACTGCTCGACCCGCAGCTGGCCGGCAAGACCTTCGCCGTGGGCGCGACGCCGACGATCGCGGACGTCGCGGGCTATTCGTACATCGCGCATGCGCCCGAGGGCGGGGTATCGCTCGAACCGTATCCGAACCTGCGCGCGTGGCTCGCGCGGATCGAGGCGCTGCCGGGGTTCGTCGCGTTGCCGGCGCAAGCCTGACGCGGCCGGGCCCGGCCGCGCGCAGACAGGAGTTCACCATGCATGCCGATGTTTCGTCGCCCGAGGCGCTGCCGTTCCACGCGGGCGAGCTGGCCGCACAGGCGCGCGCGGGCGTGAGCGAGTTCGCGGCCGCGGCGAGCCGCGGCATCCGGACCTGGATGCCGGAGCAGCATCGTGCGTTCTATGCGCAGCTGCCGTTCATCCTGGTGGGCGGGCTGGACCCGTCGGGACAACCGTGGGCGACGGTGCGCGCCGGCGCGCCGGGTTTCGTCGCGGCGCCGGCCGAGGACACGCTGGTGCTGTCGGGTGGCGCGCTGCGCGACGATCCGCTGGCGGGGGCATGGCGCGTCGGCGCGCCGGTCGGGCTGCTCGGGCTGCAGCCGCAGACGCGGCGCCGGAATCGCGTCAACGGAGTGATCCGCGCGCTCGACGGCGATGCGATGACGCTCGCGGTCAGCCAGAGCTTCGGCAATTGCCCGCGCTACATCCAGAGCCGCGCGCCGAGTTTCGTCGCGCGCGCGGCCGGCGCGCCGCAGCGTCGCGCGCGCGAACTGGACGAGGTGGATCGCGCGCTGCTGGCGCGCGCGGATACGTTCTTCATCGCGAGCGCGAACGTGTCGGAGGAGGCGGGCGGCGCGCGCGGCGTCGATGTCTCGCATCGCGGCGGCGAGCCGGGCTTCGCGCGGGTCGACGACGCGCGCACCTTGACGACGCCCGATTTCAGCGGCAACAACTTCTTCAACACGATCGGCAATCTGTTGCATGAGCCGCGCGCGGGGCTGCTGTTCATCGACTTCGACAGCGGCGACCTGCTGTATATCAGCGCCCGCGCGGCACTGATCTGGGACGGTCCGGAACTGGCCGCGTTCAGCGGCGCGCGGCGTCTGGTGCGCTTCCACATCGACGAAGTGCGACGCAGCGCGGCGCGCATGCCGTTCACGTGGTCGGCGGCGATCTTCGCGCCCCAGTTCGCCCGCGAGGCGGGGCCGGAGGCGCAGGCAGGGGCGTGACCGGGGCGTGCGGCAAGGCCTGGCCGCGGAGCGGGCGGTGGACGGCCTGGCGGCGCAACTGACCGAGCCCTCTTTGTTGCTCCGGTTCGCCGGAGGCGGCTTCCGGAGCGGGATTGGTG
The DNA here is from genome assembly GCF_058803765.1 of Burkholderia sp. GW821-FHT14F03. Taxonomy (NCBI): domain Bacteria; kingdom Pseudomonadati; phylum Pseudomonadota; class Betaproteobacteria; order Burkholderiales; family Burkholderiaceae; genus Burkholderia; species Burkholderia sp. GW821-FHT14F03. The sequence continues at coordinate 36,609 of NZ_JBXAPG010000029.1, read as the reverse complement.
TGCCAAAGTGGCGATTATTGGTCGATCGATGCAAACCTGTGGGCAGAATCGCCTACAATCTGGGCCCGATGAATACGTCGCCGGAGACCAGCGGCGCGTATGGGTTCATTTGCCACCAGCTGCCGATATGCCGAGATGGAACACAAAAACGACGCGCCACATGAATGGTTAAAGCCGGCGCCAGATCATTCGATGCTGCCCGGGGATCCCGCGATTGCCGTACTCGTGCCCTGCTATAACGAAGCGGTCACGATCAGTTCGGTCGTCGAGGATTTCAAGCGGGCGTTGCCCAACGCGCGCATCTACGTATTCGACAACAACTCGGTCGATGACACGGCGCGCATCGCGCGCGCCGCGGGCGCGACGGTGCGCTCGGTGCCCGACCGGGGCAAGGGCAACGTGATCCGACGGATGTTCGCGGACATCGAGGCCGACGTCTACGTGCTGGTCGACGGAGACGGCACCTACGACGCGGCCGCAGCGCCGACGCTCGTTCAGGCGCTCGTCGACGACGGGCTCGACATGGTGGTCGGCACGCGCGTCTCCGCGGAGCGCGCGGCGTACCGGCCGGGGCATCGTTTCGGCAACCAACTGCTGACGCGTTGCGTCTCGACGCTGTTTGGCCGCACGTTCAGCGACATGCTGTCCGGCTATCGCGTGTTTTCGCGGCGCTTCGTCAAGTCGTTCCCCGCGCATGCGGTCGGCTTCGAAACCGAGACGGAGCTGACGGTGCACGCGCTGGAGCTGCGCATGCCGGTGGCGGAGATCGCGACCGAATACGGCAGCCGTCCGGACGGCTCGGAAAGCAAGCTCAACACCTGGCGGGACGGCATGCGCATCCTGCTCACCATCGTCAAGCTGATGAAGACCGAGAAGCCTTTGCTGTTCTTCTCGTGCATCGCGCTGCTGTGCGCGCTGCTGTCGATGGTGCTGGCGGTCCCGGTGCTCGACGACTATCTGCTGACGGGTCTCGTGCCGCGTCTGCCCACCGCGCTGCTGTGCTCGGCGCTGATGCTGTTGAGCGCCATCCTGTTCGTCTGCGGGCTCGTGCTCGATACGGTGTCGCGCGGCCGCGCCGAGGTGAAGCGCCTCGCCTATCTGTCGTTCGGCCAGCAGACGCGACGGGAGCCGCGCTGACGTGCGCGCGCAATTGCTGCGCTTCCTCGTGGCCGGGACGATCGGCTTCCTGGTCGATGCGGCCGTGCTGTCGCTGCTGGTATGGTGTGGCGCCGGTTATTTCGCCGGCCGCGCGTTGTCCTTCCTGACGGCGGTCTGGGTCACCTGGCGGCTGAATCGCCGCTTCACGTTTGCCGCGTCCGGCGATGCCTCGCCGTGGCGCGAATGGTGGCGCTACTTGGCCGCGATGTCGGTCGGCGGCGTGATCAACTATGCGGTCTACAGCGGCGCGGTCCTGTTGTTGCCGCACAATGCGTGGCTGCCGCTCTGGAGCGTCGCGCTCGGCTCGGTGGGCGGACTGGGCGCGAACTTCGCATCGGCGCGGTGGTGGGTGTTCCGGCGCCGTTCAACCTGATCAACATGAATCATTCCTATTCTGCCGCGCCGACGACGCGCGGCGCGCGCCTCGATACGCCGCGCGCGTTCCTGATCGCTTGTCTGGTCGTGCCGCTTTGCTTCGGGCTGTATTCCGTGCTGCTCGGTGTCGACACGAACTGGGACATGCTCAACTACCACGTGTACAACCCGTTTGCGTGGCTGCACGACAAGCTGCTCGTCGACGTGGCGCCGGCGGGCATGCAGACGTACTTCAACCCGTTGCTCGACGTGCCGTTCTACTGGGCGAGCACGCATCTGCCGGCGCGGCTCGTCGCGTTCGCCTACGGCTGGCTGCACGGGCTGAGCTTCGTGCTGCTGGCGGCGATCGGCCGATGCGCGCTGCCCGGGCTGCGCGACGGCGATCGGCTGCGGATTCCGCTGCTGCTTGCGCTGGCCGGTTGCCTGACCGGCAACTTCCTGTCGTGTCTGGGCAATTCGATGGGCGACGACACCACGGCGCTGTTCGTGCTCGCCGGCTTGCTCGTCCTGCTGGCCAACTGGTCGACGCTGGCCGGCGGGACGGCGCGCGCGGTCGCGGTGACGGCGGCGGCCGGCGCGCTCGTCGGCATGAGCGCGGGCCTCAAGCTGACCAATGCGGTCTACGCGGTGGCGATGTGCGCGGCGTTGCTCGTCTACCCGGGCCGCGCCTTGGTGCGCTTGCGCGTGAGCGTGCTGTTCGGCATCGGCGTACTCGTGGGGTTCGCGGTCACGGGCGGATACTGGATCGCGCACATGTGGACGCTGTTCGGCAATCCGCTGTATCCGCAGTTCGGCTCGCTGTTCCCGAATCCGCACACGCTGCCGAACGCGGTCGTCGATACGCGCTGGCGGCCGGTCGATCTGTGGGAAACGGTCGTGTGGCCGTTCATCATGGCGTGGCATCCGAAGCGGGTCAGCGAGACCCAGGTGCGCCAGATCATCTGGCCGATCGTCTACGTCCTGCTGCTGCTGTGGGCCGCGACGGGCGGCGCGCGCCTGCTGGCGCGGCGGCAGGGGGCATCCGTCGACGCGCGCGCGCGCTTCGTCGTGGTGTTCGTCGCGATCGGCTTCGTCGTGTGGATGAAGCTCTTCAGCATCTATCGCTACATCGTCCCGATCGAGCTGCTCGCGCCGTTCGTGGTGTGGGTCGCGTGTCACGCGCTGCTGCCGCGCGCCCGCGCGCGCCGCGCGGCCGGCTGGCTGCTGGCGGTCGCGACGGCCGTCGTGCTCGCGGGCGGCGCGCCGACCTGGGGGCATGCGGGCTGGGAAGAGCCCGTCTATCACGCGGACCTGCCGACGATCGAGCGGCCGCAGGACACCACGGTCGTGATCTCGGCCGTGCAGGGGCACGCATGGGGCTGGGTCGCGACGCAGGCGTCGCCGGCGGTGAAGTTCATCCAGGTCGGCAGCGGGTTCCCCGGCACCGAGGCGTTCCGCCTGCATCTGCGCGACGCGGCGCGCATGCGCGGCGGCCCGATCTACGCGATCGTCGACGCCGAGACGAACTGGCGCAGCGAGTCGGTCGGCCGCGCCAATCGGGTGGTCGAGCGGCTCGGCCTGAACCGCACCGCCGAGCGCTGCGCGATGCTGGCGCGGTTCGTGACGCGTCTGCGGCTGCATGCCTCGGTGGCGCCGTCCCGTCAGCCGGAGCGGCAATGCGAACTGGATCTGCGCGCGGACGACGTGCGCGACATCGCGGGCGAGAACCGCGCGAACCTGAAGCTGGCCGCGCAATCGCTGGCCGGGGTCGGCCTCGCGCTCGACGCCGCCTCGTGCAGCGTGCGCGCCGCGCGGGTCGGCGACAGCGCGCTGCCGTACCAGTGGTGCCGGCTGTCGCCGCTCGGCGATTGAGCGGGCCGGCGCCCGCGAGGGCGTCCCTGCGGCGGCCGCTTCGCGCAAGGCGGCTGCCGCGTGCGTTCCCGCGGCGCGGGCGCGTCGCGACGCCTGTCGATTCCCGCCACTGGCGAAACCGCTGCCGCGCGCGCCGCGCTCGATCTATAATGCGCGCCGCCGCGCGTCCGGGCGCGGCCGGGGGCCCGTCGGGCCGCCCGTGAATCGGCGAGCAAGACAGATGCACGTATACATATCAAGGGACAGTGTGGCGATGGGCGGCGACGTCGACGCGCCGCACGGCCAACGCCTGGCCTGCGCCGACGACGCGGCGCTCGGCGATCTCCTGCGCGACATCGTCGGGTCCGGCTATCCGCCCGGCATCGCGGACGGGCCGGCAAGCGGGTCGGCCCGCTCGGGCGCGCCGCTCGCGGTGATGGCGCAGGGCGGGGGCATGGCCATGCTGCCCGCCGCCGCGCGCGGGACGCGGCGGCTCGACGTGCGCCACCTGCATTTCAGCTATCACGCGCAGGTGCCGGCCGACACGGTTCGCACGGTGCCGGAGCGGTTGACCCTGCACGCGCGGACCTGATTTCAGCCCCACGCGCATCGGCCGGTTTCATCCGACGATGCGCGACGCCGGCGCGCGACGTTTCGCGCTCCTGACTGCCGACCACAAGCCATTCGTAAGATATCGATGTTTGCTCGCCACGCCGTCTTCCGGGACGCGCCTCAGGAACCTGACCGCATGGTCAATTTCAGCGCATGTGTTCCCATTTGTGTCGCAAACCGGCACAGATTCCGTGCAATTTACTTCCGCGAAATGGTTGTTTTCCCTGAGTTTCGGGATGGCACCGCTTTTGCTAATGTTATTTAAATAACGTGATGTGTGATTCGTTGCGCACGACAACGGGGCATCACAGACAGCCGGCGTGACCGGCGCAACAGGGGGCGAGGGAACCGTGCCGATCCGGCGGCGCGGGCCGGAGCCATATCGCTTGATTTCAGCAGGTCCGGCCCGCCGCGCGGTCCCTCGGGGCGCGCGGCATCGATCGTCACTTACCCAAGAAGGAAACCACCGAACGTGGATCAACACACGAGCTTGCGCCGCGCGTCCGCACGCGCCTTACCGCTGTCCCGCCCCTGGCGGGCCGCCACCGTGGGGATCGCGACGGTCGTCGCGCTGAGCGCCGCGCCGGCCCGCGCGGACACGCTCGCCGAAAGCGGCGGCGGCGCGCCGACGCCGCCGGCCAAGACCGGCGACACGCTGCCGGCGTCGCCGTACCTGTCGGACTGGTTCCACCAGAGCATCGGCGTGATCGGCTCGAAGAACATCCGCTTCGGCCCGTACCGCACCAACGACGTCTACCTCGAATACGAGTACTTCGGCCGCAAGGGGCCGTTCGACCTGTACGGCTACGTCGACATGCCGCGCGCGTTCGGCGTCGGCAACGGCTACGACACCGGCATCTCGAACAAGGGATCGCCGCTGTTCAGCGAGCAGGAGCCGCGTGTGTCGATCGACGATCTGGTCGGGCGCAAGCTCGGCTTCGGCCCGTTCAAGGAGTGGTACGTCGCGTTCGACTGGATCTACGACCAGGGCCACAACGTGTCGGGCCGCCAGAACACGCTGTACGCGGGCATCGGCACCGACATCAAGACGCCGCTGCCGGTGTTCCTGTCGGCCAACCTGTACGTGCGCCGCCAGTGGGAGAACTATGGCGCGCCCAACCAGAATTCGTGGGACGGCTATCGCGCGCAGATGAAGTACGTGTATCCGATCGGCGTGTACGCGGGCGGCCACCTGACCTTCGTCGGCTTCTTCAACTACGACTTCGGCTCGCGCCTCGCCGAGCAGACGGGCGGCGACACCCGCACCGACACCGCGTTCGTCGCGACCAACGTGCTGATCTATGAATTCCAGCACTGGCGCTTCTGGACCGCGGCCCGTTACTTCCATAACGGCGGGCAGTGGGGCGGCACCGAGCTGAACTTCGGCAACGGGCCGTTCCAAAACCGGTCGACCGGCTGGGGCTACTACGCCAGCGTCGGCTACAAGTTCTGATTCCTCTTCAAGGATTGACCGTGGATATCCTGCGCAGTCTGTGTGGCATTCTGGTGTTGCTCGTGGTCGGCTACTGCCTGTCGATGAATCGCCGCGCGGTGCGCGGGCGCACCGTGGTCGCGGCGCTCGCGCTGCAGCTCGCGATCGGCGCGCTGGTGCTGTTCGTGCCGATCGGCCGGGCGGTGCTCGCGGCCGTCGCGCGCGGCGTGAACGACGTGCTCGAGATGGGCCAGCACGGGCTCACGTTCCTGTTCGGCGGGCTGGTCGGCGACAAGATGTTCGAGCTGTTCGGCGCGGGCGGCTTCGCGTTCGGCCTGCGCGTGCTGCCGATGATCATCTTCGTGACCGCGCTGATCGCGGTGCTGTACTACATCGGCGTGATGAAGTGGGTGATCCAGGCCGTCGGCAGCGGCCTCGCGAAGCTGCTCGGCGTGAGCCGGGTCGAGGCCTGCTCGGCGGTCGCGACGATCTTCCTCGGCCAGAGCGAGATGCCCGCGTTCGTGAAGCCGTTCGTGCGGCGCCTGAGCGGGCCCGAGATCTTCGCGGTGATGTCGAGCGGGATGGCGTCGGTGGCGGGCTCGGTGCTGGCCGGCTACGCGGGGCTCGGCGTCAAGATGGAGTACCTGCTCGCCGCGTCGTTCATGGCGATCCCGGGCGGCCTGCTGTTCGGCAAGATGCTGTGCCCGTCGGTCGCGCCGAGCGAGGTCGTGATCGATTCGCTCGAATTCGACGAGAAGCGGCCGGCCAACGTGATCGAGGCGGCCGCGTCGGGCGCGAGCGTCGGCATGAAGATCGCCGTCAACGTCGGCACCATGCTGGTCGCGTTCATCGGCCTGATCGCGCTGCTCAACGCCACCGTCGGCGTGGTCGCGGGCTGGCTCGGCTTCGCGCACGTGACGCTGCAGTCGCTGCTCGGCGTGCTGTTCTCGCCGCTCGCGTGGCTGATCGGCGTGCCCTGGCAGGATGCCGCCGTGGCCGGCAACTTCATCGGCCAGAAGCTGATCCTCAACGAATTCGTCGCGTACAGCGGGCTGTCGCCGTACCTGCAGAACAGCGCGCAGGTGGCCGCGGCCGGCTTGCAGGCGCTGACGCCGAAGACGATCGCGATCGTGTCGTTCGCGCTGTGCGGCTTCGCGAACTTCTCGTCGATCGCGATCCTGACGGGCGGCTTCACCGCCGTCGCCCCCGAGCTGCGCTCGGACGTCGCGCGCTACGGCATGCGCGCGCTCGCGGCCGCCACGCTGTCGAACCTGATGAGCGCGACGATCGCCGGGCTGTTCTTCTCCCTGACCTGACAAGGCGCGTTGCCATGCAACTCTCTCGCAACCAGCTGACCGAAGCGGCGCTCAAGGCGCTGCATCTGGTCGATCTCACGTCGCTCAACGACGACGACACCGACGCCGCGATCGCGGCGCTCGCCGCCGCGGCGGACACGCCGGTCGGCACGCCCGCCGCGCTGTGCGTGTATCCGCGCTTCGTCGGCGCGGCGCGCGCGGCGCTGGCCGCGCGCGGCCTCGCGCTGCCGATCGCGACCGTCACCAACTTCCCGCACGGCGCGGCGGACCCGGAGGCGGCCGCGCGCGAGACCGCCGAGGCCGTCGCGCTGGGCGCTGACGAAATCGACGTGGTGTTCCCGTACCGCGCGCTGCTCGCGGGCGATGCGCAGGTCGGCCGCGAGCTGGTCGCGCAGGCGCGCGCGGCGTCGGCGGGCCGCTGCCTGAAGGTGATTCTCGAAACCGGCGAACTGCGCGAGGCGGCGTTGATCCGCCGCGCGAGCGAGATCGCGATCGAGGCCGGCGCGGATTTCATCAAGACCTCGACGGGCAAGGTCGCCGTCAACGCGACGCTCGACGCGGCCGCCGCGATGCTCGCGGCGATCCGCGACGCGGGGCGGCCGGTCGGCTTCAAGGCGGCGGGCGGCGTGCGCTCGGCGCAGGAGGCGGCCGCCTATCTCGCGCTCGCGGAGCGCGAACTGGGCGCGGGCTACACCGCGCCCGCGACGTTCCGGTTCGGCGCGTCGAGCCTGTTGGCCAGCCTGCTCGCGACCCTCGGCCACGGCGTCGGCGCGGCGCGCGGCGGCGCGTATTGACGGTAGCAAAGGAGCCCTCATGTTTTTGCCCCAGGAAGTGATCCGCCGCGTGCGCGACCGTCTGCCGCTCGAAGCGGGCGAGATCGCGCGCTTCATCGGCGGCGTGAGCGCCGGCCAGGTCGGCGAAGGCCAGATCGCGGCGTTCGCGATGGCGGTCTATTTCAACGAGCTGCCGATCGAGGCGCGCGTCGAGATGACGCTCGCGCAACGCGATTCGGGCGACGTGCTCGACTGGCGCGGGCTCGACCTGCCCGGGCCGGTGGTCGACAAGCATTCGACGGGCGGCGTCGGCGACCTGACCTCGCTGCTGCTCGGGCCGATGGTCGCCGCGTGCGGCGGCTACGTGCCGATGATTTCCGGACGCGGGCTGGGCCACACGGGCGGGACGCTCGACAAGCTCGAAGCGATTCCCGGCTACGACGTCGCGCCGGACACCGCGCGCTTCAGGCGCGTCGTGAAGGAGGCGGGCATCGCGATCATCGGCCAGACCGGCCGGCTCGCGCCCGCCGACAAGGCGATCTACGCGGTGCGCGACGTGACCGCGACGGTCGAGTCGATCTCGATGATCACCGCGTCGATCCTGTCGAAGAAGCTCGCGGCGGGCCTCGACGCGCTCGCGATGGACGTGAAGGTCGGCTCGGGCGCGTTCATGCCCACCTATGAGAAATCGGTCGAGCTGGCGCGCAGCATCGTCGACGTCGGCAACGGCGCGGGCATGCGCACCACGGCGACGCTGACCGACATGAGCCAGGCGCTCGCGCCGTGCGCCGGCAACGCGGTGGAGATCCGCTGCGCGCTCGACTACCTGACCGGCGCGGCGCGTCCGGCGCGCCTGCATGCGGTGACGCTCGCGCTCGCGGGCCAGATGCTGCGGCTGGGCGGGCTCGCGCGCGACGCCGCCGAGGCGCAGGCGCGGCTCGAAGCCGTGCTCGCATCGGGAGCCGCGGCCGAGCGCTTCGCGCGGATGGTGGCGGGGCTCGGCGGCCCGGCCGACCTGCTCGATGCGCCGGCGCGCCATCTCGCGACGGCGCCCGTCGGCATCGAGGTGCCCGCGCCGCGGGCCGGCTGGATCGGCGCGGTCGACGCGCGCGCGCTCGGGCTCGCGGTGGTCGGGCTCGGCGGCGGCCGCAGCCGTCCCGACGACGTGCTGGACCCGGCCGTCGGCCTGACCGGGCTCGCGGAACTCGGCGCGCGCGTCGACGCCGGGCAGCCGCTCGGCGTCGTGCACGCGCGCGACCGCGACGCCGCGCAGCGCGCGCTCGCCGAGGTGCAGCGCGCGTACCGGATCGACGCGGCGGCGGCCGAGCTGCCGCCCGTGATCCACGCCTTGATCGATTAAACGGAGGAGTTGTCATGCGCGCCATCGTTCTGGTTCTCGATTCGCTCGGCATCGGCGCGACGCCGGACGCCGGGCGTTTCGGCGACGCGGGCTCGGACACGCTCGGCCATATCGCGGCGCGTTGCGCGCAAGGCGCGTGCGACGGCGACGGTCGCGCCGGCCCGCTGCGCGTGCCGCAGCTCGAACGCCTCGGGCTCGGTCTCGCGAACCGGCTCGCGACCGGCATGCTGCCGGCGGGCTTTTCCGCGACGCCCGACCTGATCGGCGCGTACGCCGCCGCGCGCGAGCTGTCGTCGGGCAAGGACACGCCGTCGGGCCACTGGGAGCTGGCCGGCGTGCCGGTGCGCTTCGATTGGGGCTACTTCCCGCAGGCGCGCGATTCGTTCCCGCCCGAGCTGCTGGACGCGCTCGTGCGGCGCGCGGGCCTGCCCGGCTATCTCGGCAACTGCCACGCGTCGGGCACCGAGATCCTCGCGACGCACGGCGCGGCGCACATCGCGACGGGCAAGCCGATCTTCTATACGTCCGCCGATTCGGTGTTCCAGATCGCCTGCCACGAGACCGCTTTCGGGCTCGACCGGCTGTACCGGCTGTGCGAGATCGCGCGCGAGGAAGTCGACCGCTACGATATCTGCCGGGTGATCGCGCGGCCGTTCGTCGGCGCGACGCCCGCCGGCTTCCGCCGCACCGGCAACCGGCGCGACCTCGCGGTGCCGCCGCCCGCGCCGACCCTGCTCGACAAGCTCGCGACCGCGGGCGGCCAGGTGATCGCCATCGGCAAGATCTCGGACATCTACGCGGGCGCGGGCGTCACGCGCAAGATCAAGGCGGACGGGCTCGACGGCCTGTGGGCGGCGACCTTCGACGCGCTGCGCGATGCGCCTGACTTCAGCCTCGTGATGACGAACTTCGTCGATTTCGACCAGCAGTACGGCCATCGCCGCAACATCGCCGGCTATGCGGCGGAGCTGGAGCGCTTCGATGCGCGCCTGGCGGCGCTGTATCCACTGCTGCGCGACGACGACGTGCTGGTCCTCACGGCCGACCACGGCTGCGATCCGACCTGGCCGGGCTCCGACCACACGCGCGAGCATGTGCCGCTGCTCGTTCACGGGCCGCGCATCGCGCCGGGCAGCCTCGGCGTGCGCGCATCGTTCGCGGATCTCGGGCAGAGTCTTGCCGGCTGGTTCGGGCTCGACGCATTTGCCGACGGCGTCGCGTTTCTCGACGCGAAGGGGACGCGCGCGGGCGCGCACTGACCGACACGACACGACATGACATGACATGACACGAGGGAAACACGACATGGATCAGACCACATTGATCGACGCCGCGAAGGCCGCGCGCGACAAGGCGTATGCGCCGTATTCGCGCTTCCGGGTCGGCGCGGCGCTGCTGACGAAGGACGGCAAGGTATTCCACGGCTGCAACGTCGAGAACGCGTCCTACGGGCTGTGCAACTGCGCGGAACGCACCGCGCTGTTCGCCGCGATCGCGTCGGGCTATGCGCCCGGCGACTTCGCGACGCTGGCCGTGATCGGCGATACCGACGGCCCGATCGCGCCGTGCGGCGCCTGCCGGCAGGTGATGATCGAACTGGGCAAGCCGACGCTCGAAGTGGTGCTCGCGAACCTGAAGGGCGACGTCAGCGTGACGAGCGCCGAGGCGTTGTTGCCGGGGGCGTTCTACCTGGAGTGACGCGCGTGGGGCGGCGTGGCCGTGCGTCGCGCGGGCTCCCGTAAAAGCTCACCCGGCCCGCTTGAACGCGGCGGCGCGCGGCGGATGATCCGCCCGCGCCGCCGCGTTTTCGTTTGGGTTGTTCCGGTGTCCCGAACGCCGGCGCGCCCGGGGCCGCTACGCGCGGCCCGCTTCGTCCGTGCGGTGCAGCAGGCGCTGCAGCACGGCGGGCGAACACGCTTCCACCATCAGGTAGCGCGGCAGGTTCATGCCGGGCGCATCGCGGCGGAGCTTGCACGCATCGAACGTGAAACCCGCGCGGTATCCGGCTTCGCCGGCCAGCGTGGCGAGCGCCGCGTCATGCGTGCCGAAGGGCCAGGCCAGCATGTCGACGGGGCCGCCGCAACGGTCTTCCAGGTCGGCGCGCGCCTGTTGCAGCTGCGCGAGCGTGACCGCATGCGGCGGCGCCGCGACGCCGAAGCCCGGCTGCCACCAGGTATGGGTCTGCACGTCGAACTGTCCGGTCGCATGCAGTTGCCGCAGGTGGCTCCAGGACAGCGTATCGACGGCCGCGTCGATCGCCGAGGGCTGCACGAACAGCGTCACGGGCAGGCGCTCGGCGCGCGCGAGCGGGCCCAGCCATTCGCGGATCGAGCGATGGCCTTCGTCGACCGTGAGCGCGACGGCCTTGGGCGGCAGCGGCGCATCGCCGTCGTGCCGCCACGCGACGATGTCGCGCAAGGGCACGATCTGGTAGCCGCTGTCGCGCAGCTGGCGCAGTTGCGCGTCGAGCGCGGCGATGCTGATGGTCATCGGGTCGGTGCCCGGCTCGGCCGCGAAGCGGTGATAGACCAGCACCGCGACATCGTGTCGCGACGCGGGGGCGGTGACGGCGGAAGGGGCCGGGCGCGCCGCGCGGGTGGAAGCGCGGGATGGGGTCGGGCGATCGTGTGGCGACATGATGTAAGGGGGATTGAGCGGCGCGTGATGCGTGTTGCGCAAGCATGCGATGGTTGGCCGTTTGCGCGTTGCGCCACGTCAAGCCGGCCGCAACGCGGGCGGTTTCGCGCGCGCGGCGCGGGCCGGGTGCGCGGGATCTGAGCCCGATCAGAAAGCGGCCGGTGGCTCGTTGATGCAGGTCAATCGACGTGGCGGATATTTCCCGATGATGAGACGACGGTCGCACGAGGCGATCGTCTGTCGTGCTGCTCCGATGAGGCGACTGACGGATGGGCGGGGTCGCTTGAGGGGGAATGCATGGGAATCGGAATGCAGATCGTTTATGCGGGGTTTGGCGGCTCGGCGCGCGTGGAGGCGGAGGCGTGCGTGCAGCTGCTGCGTCTCGAACGGATGGGCGCGCGGCTCGCCGGATGCGGATTGACGATCGAGGCGCGCGAGGGCGGCGCGGGCTATCGGGTCGGGCTGGAACTGACGTTCGAGGATGGCGCGACGCGGCGGCTCGCGCCGGTCGTGGACGAGGATGCCGGCGCGGCGCTGCGCGGCGTGTTCGATGCGGCGACGGAGGCGATGCGGGAGGCGGTGCGGTGAGGGGCCGCCGGTCCCGGCATGGGGCCGCTCACAGCGCCGCGAGCGTGCCGTATGCGCCGTTTGCGTAGAGCAGCGGGGCCGCGTCCGGACCGTTCGTGATGGTTTCGCACTGGCCGACGAAGATGCTGTGCGTGCCATGCTCGAAGACCGAGGCGATGCGGCAGACCAGGTTCGACTGCGCATCGGCGAGATAGGGCAGGCCGTCCGCCGTGACCCGCCAGTCGCCGACGGCGAACTTCGCGGCGGGATCGTCGGCCTTGCGGCCGAACGTGGCCGAGACCTGCTGATGCCGGGCCCCCGGCACATTCATGCAGAAGCGGTCGCACCGGCTCAACGCGGCATGGCACGTGGTGTCGCGATGGATGCAGACGAGCAGCGAGGGCGGCTCCACGCACAGCGAGGTCACGGCGGTCGCGGTCATGCCGTACCACGTGTCGTCGCGGCGGCAGGTCACCACGCATACCGAGGCGGCGAGCCGGCGCATCGCGTGGCGGAAGGTGTCCGGGAGCAGCGGATCCACGGCCGTTTCCGGATGCGCGCGCCGCGCGTCCACGGATGCGCCGTCTCGCATCATTGCGGGTCGCGCGTCGCGACGTCGAGCGCCGCGGGCGTCGCGATGCGCAGGAACGGCACGATCAGCAGCAGCGTGGCGACGCCGAATCCCACGAACGCGGCGCGCATGCCGAAGTATTCGGCGACCAGCCCGCCGAGCCCCGCGCCGATCGGCATCGCGCCCCAGCCGAACAGGCGCGCGGCGGCGTTGTAGCGGCCGAGCAGCGAGCCGGGCACGAGCGCCTGGCTGAGGGTGCGCGCGTTGATGGTCCACAGCGTGCCGCCCAGGCCGCCCGCGAATGCGCTGGCCGCGACCGCCCACAGGTTGAGGGTCGCGGCGGGCACGGCCATCATCGCGAGGGTGCCCAGCAGGTCGACGAACATCACCGCGCGCCGCCCGAACCAGCGGTTCAGGGTGGTGACGCTGAGCGCGCCGACGAAGCCGCCGACGCCGAGCGCGCTGAGCGCGACGCCGTAGCCGCGCGCGTCGAGGCCCATCACCTTGGTCGCGAACAGCGGCATGAGCGCGAGCCAGGCGCCCCAGCAGGCGCACAGCACGGTCAGCGTGATGGCCATCAGGCGCAGCACCGGCTCGCGCCACAGATGATGCAGCCCCTCGACGATCTGCTGGTGCACGGGCTCGCGCCCGGCGTTCGGCGCGCGCTCGACGCGAAAGCGGCCGGTCAGGAGGAACAGCACCAGGATGCCGATCAGATAGGCGCCCGACACGGTGCCGAGCGCGAGCGCCGTGCCGGCCGCGACGAGCAGGCCGCCCACCAGCGGACCGCAGAACTCGTTGCAGACCGTCTCCGCGCCGGCGACCCAGGCATTCGCGCGCTCGCGGCCGGCGGGCGCGACGGCGTCGGGGATCAGCGCGGCCGCCGAGGTCAGCGCGATCACCTCGGCGATGCCGAGCGTGAGGCCGCCCACGTACAGCGCCGGCAGCGTGATGCCTTGCGACAGCGACAACAGCACGAGCGTCACGATCGCGGCGAGCCGCATGCCGTTGGCGAGCCATAGCAGCTGGCGGCGATCGGCGCGGTCGACCAGCACGCCGACGTGCAGCGCGACCAGCAGCCACGGCAGGGTGAGGGTGAGCGAGACGCCGGAGACCTGCATCGGCGACTGCGTCAGGGTGGTCGCCATCAGGGGCAGCGCGATCTTGGTCACGCCGTCCGCGAGATTCGTCAACGCGGTGAAGGCGACGAGCACGAAGGTGTTGCGTCCACTGGCGGCGTCCAGTGCGAGATCCGATCGGGTTACCGTGTTCAAGCCTGTCTCCGGTGCGGAAGGGTCGGTCATCGGGTGTCGTGATCGTCCAGGCGGCGGGCGGCGGGCCGCAACTCGGCGAGCGCGACGTCGCAGCGGTATTCGACGCCGCCGTGCAGCAGATGGCGGGTGGTCTTGGCCGGATACGGGCGGCGTCGCAGGCCGCGCGAGATGACTTCGTCGGGGGTGAGGACGAGGTCCGGGCGGCGCGACCCAATATTACTCGCGAATAGGCGAGCATCAAACACGGTATCCATGCATGGCCGCGACGGAATATCAGGCGGGCAATGAAACAGCGGTATGGCCGACGAATCAGGATTGATCGGCGTACCGGAGGCGAGGACGTGAGCTTGATAACGCCCGAGGCGGTTGCGTCACCCCAAGAGTCATGGAGAAATATGGCTGCGCGAGCGGTCGAACCTGCTGCGCTGTCCGTTCCGGCGGATCGCGCGGAAGCGTGAAAATTTCGCTCAACGAAAAATATCGGGCGAATGACCGGCGCACGCCGTGCCCGGATCAAGGCGCATGGACCTTGATCGGCCTCGATCCGGCGCGTCAAAAAGAGCAGTGCGGTTCATGACCGCACTGCCGCGACGACACCTCGATGGAACGATTCAGCCCGCGCGCGTCAAACCCGCGCGAGTCCCTGCGGATCGGTGATGCGGATCTGCTTGCCGCGCGGATCGATGAGCTTCTCGCGCTGGAATTTCGACAGCATCCGGCTCACGGTCTCGAGCTTCATTCCCAGATAGCAGCCGATCTCCGCGCGCGTCATCCGCAGGTTGAACTCCGCCGCTGAGTAGCCGCGCGCCTTGAAACGCGCCGACAGGTTCAACAGGAACGCGGCCACGCGCTGCTCGGCCGACATCGTGCCCAGCAGCATCATCTGGCTCGACTCGCGCACGATCTCGCCGCTCATCATCTGGTGCAGGTGATGCTGCATCGGTCGCAGGTCGCGGCACACCGCTTCCAGTTGGGAGAACGGAATGATGCACACGGTGCTGTCCTCGAGCGCAACGGCGTCGCTATTGTGGCGGCCGCTGCACACACCGTCGAGGCCGAGCGTCTCGCCGGCGATCTGGAAGCCGGTCACGTGCTCGCGGCCGTCGCGATGCATGACGACCGTCTTGAACGAGCCGGTGCGCACCGCATAGATGCTCTGGAATGGATCGCTGTTGCGAAACAAGGCTTCGCCGCGCTTCACGTGACGCGTGGTGCCGATCATCGCGTCGACGCGCGCCAGATCGCTCGCGGTCAGATCGGCGGGCAGGCACACGGCGCGCATCGCGCAGGTCGAGCAGCGCGCGGCGGCTGCTTTCGGCGCATCGTGATGAGGGGGCGGCATCGCGTGCGGCGCGACGACGGACGGGGTGTGAGCGGGAGCAGCGGCTGGGGCGATCGACATGTTCGACTCCTGTTTATTGGGCGACGGGCACATCGCGCAGGCGCGCCATCGCGGCGATGGCGCGGCATGCTGTACCGAATTCGGCGGTTTTGTCGAAGAAGAAATCCGCGCCTGCCAGGTCGCTCGCCGTGCGAAACGCCGGCCCGGACTGATTCGTCAGCACGACGATCGCCACCTTGGGCGCGACGCGCGTGAGCGTTGCAATCAGTTCGAGCCCGCTGCTGTCGGTGAGCCGCAGCTCGATCACGGCAACGTCGGCCTGGGACGCGAGAATGCCTGCCAGCGCCGCCTGCGCGTCCTCCGCCTCGCCCACGACCGCGACCTCGGGCGGTGCGTCGAGCAGGGCCGCGAGCCGACGCCGCAGGGCGGCGGCCGGATCGACCAGGAAGACCTTCAATGCAGCGGTGGCGTGATTCGCATTCATGGCGGCAAGTATGCGGGGGCCGCTGCGTCGGCGAAATCGGCGCGGGTTGAAGATCCGGTAAGGATTTACGTACTTCGTGTAGGGAATTTCCTACAGTGTGTGAAGGTACGGCGGGGTGATTGTTGCGCGCACCGTCTCGACGACGGGCAATCTTTCATTGTGCGCGAGCCCGCGTGGCGGGGCCTAGCGCGGTTTGTCACGCGCTTGACATGTGTCAAGCGCCGCCGCACCCCGGTGCCTACAGTGCAGCGCATGGGCGGGCCGGCTGTCGACGCGAGATGTCGCGGCGGCCGGCCCGCATCGTTTCTCAATCGATGCCCGCCGCGCGACGAAGGCGCGAGGCGGGCGGACCCCGGGAGAACAGAATGCAGACGAAACGCGTGGCCTTGGTGACGGGCGGTATGGGCGGTCTGGGCTCGGCAATCAGCCGCCGGCTTTACGACGCTGGGTTCGCGGTGGCGGTGACGCACTCGGCCCACAACGATCACGTGGCGACCTGGCTCATGCACGAGCGCGATGCGGGGCGCCAGTTCCGCACGTATGCGGTCGACGTCGGTGATTTCAGCGCGTGCGAGCGTTGCGCGGAACAGGTCCTGAAGGATTTCGGGCAAGTCGATGTGCTGATCAACAACGCGGGCATCACCCGCGACGTCACGTTCGCAAAGATGACGAAGGGCGATTGGGACACCGTCCTGCGCACCGATCTCGATGCGTTGTTCAACATGACGAAACCGTTCATCGCGGGGATGGTCGAGCGCCAGTTCGGCCGGGTGATCAACATCGGCTCGGTGAACGGCTCGCGCGGCGCGTTCGGCCAGACCAACTACGCGGCCGCGAAGGCGGGCCTGCATGGGTTCACGAAAGCGCTGGCGCTCGAGACGGCGCGCCACGGCGTGACCGTCAACACGGTGTCGCCGGGCTACCTCGCCACCGCGATGGTCGAGTCGGTGCCGCGCGACGTGCTCGAACAGCGCATCCTGCCGCAGATTCCGGTGGGCCGGCTCGGGCGTCCGGAGGAGATCGCGTCGTTCATCGCCTATCTGTGCTCGGACGACGCGGGCTTCATGACGGGCGCGGACGTCGCGCTCAACGGCGGCATGCACATGCGTTGAGGAGCACGGGCGCATACGGCCGATGCGGAATGTCCGATGCGGGTCGCCACCGGGGATGCGACCCGCATCGGATGCACGACGGGAATTGCCACACTTTCTGAACTTGTCGAACACGGTAATTCAACGAACAGTGAGGACTC
Source organism: Burkholderia sp. GW821-FHT14F03 (assembly GCF_058803765.1). NCBI lineage: Bacteria > Pseudomonadati > Pseudomonadota > Betaproteobacteria > Burkholderiales > Burkholderiaceae > Burkholderia > Burkholderia sp. GW821-FHT14F03. Next base: position 19,626 of record NZ_JBXAPG010000029.1, on the reverse strand, counting down.
CGGCCCTACCGTATTAATTCGGGTTATTTCAAAAAACGAAGGGGTGGCCCGTGAGATACGATTGGCGCCGGGTGTGGACCTGGCTGGCTGTGCTTGGTTGTGCTTTGTTCCTGTCCACGGGCGCGCGAGCGGCCGGCGGACCGTCTTATACCGATATCGTGTCCGCGAGCAGCGGGCTCTGCCTGTCGAGCGTGGGCAACGCGTCGACCGCCGGGGCCGCCATCGTCCAGACTTCCTGCTCGGGGAACGCCAATACGACCTGGGCGTTCGTGCCGGTCGGCAATCGCTATCACATCGTGTTGCAGGGAACGGGCCTGTGCCTCAACGTGCCGGGCGGTACGGGTGCGAGCGGGATGCAGCTGATCCAGTACGGCTGCCAGAGCAGCAGCGCACTCAATGATCAATGGACCGTCGTCGCGGTCGGCGCCAGCTATCGGATCGTCTCCGCGCAGAACGGCCTGTGCGTGAATGTGAGCGGCGCCTCGACCGCCGACGGCGCAGCCTTGATCCAGTACGCTTGCCAGGGCGCCTCGACGACCAACGACCAGTTCAACCTCTATCTGCCCGTGCAGGCGGCCACCAACATCGTCGGAGCCGGCAGCGGTCTTTGCATGATCGCGAACGGCAGCGCCGTCACGCAGGGCGCGTGCGACAACCAGGGCGGCACGGCCTGGAACCTCGTGCCGGCGGGCAGCGGCTATCACGTCGTGTCCAGCACCGGCCAATGCCTGAACGTGTACGGCGGCAAGGGATCGAGCGGCACGCCGTTGATTCCGTATGCCTGCCAGGGCGATAACGCGACCAACGACCAATGGACGGTCCTGCCGGTGGGCGGGCGCTACCGGCTGGTGTCGGTGGCGAGCGGGATGTGCGCGAACGTCAGCGGCGGCTCGAATGCCGCCGGCGCACCACTGATCCAGTATCCCTGCCAGGGCGCGACCACGCTGAACGACCAGTTCCAGCTTGCGTTGCCGCAGACGTTCCCGGCCACGCTGCCGTCCGCGTGGAGCCCGGTGATTCCGTTGCCGGTGAATCCGATCGGCGTCGCCAATACGCCGGCGGGCAAGCTCGTGATGTGGTCGGCCTATCAACCCTTCAGTTACCAGGGCGACGACGGCGGCAACGTAACTCAAACGTACACGGCGGTGTTCGATCCGGCGACCAATACGGCCACGCAGTATCTCGAAACCTCGGCCGGTTCCGACATGTTCTGCCCGGGCACCGCGATGCTCCCGGACGGGCGCCTGCTCGTGAACGGCGGCAGCAGCAGCGCCAAGACGACGCTCTACGACGCATCGACCAACGCCTGGAGTACCGCCGCGGCGATGAACATTCCGCGCGGCTACCAGGGCGACACGCTGCTGTCGACGGGCGCGGTGCTGACGCTGGGCGGCTCGTGGAGCGGCGGCCAGGGCGGCAAGAGCGCCGAGCTCTGGACCGTCGGCGGTCGCTGGACGGTGCTGTCGGGCGTGCCGGAGGCCAACGTGGTCGGCCCCGATCCGCAGGGCATCTATCGCGGCGACAACCACCTGTGGCTGTTCGCGCAGGCGAACGGCAGCGTGTTCCACGCGGGGCCCAGCTCACAGATGAACTGGATCTCGACGAACGGCAGCGGTTCGATCCAGTCGGCCGGCAAGCGCGGCGTCGATCCGTTCTCGGTCAACGGCAACGCGTTGCTGTACGACGTCGGCCAGATCCTGAAGGTAGGCGGCGCGAAGTCGTATCAGCAGAACGGCGCGACGCCGACCTATGCGTCGAACGCGGCCTATCTGATCGACATCACGCGCGGCCCGAACCAGACGGTCGGCGTGAAACGCATCAACGGCATGACTTATCAGCGCGCGTTCGCGAGCAGCGTGGTCCTGCCGAACGGCAATATCGTGGTCGTCGGCGGCCAGAGCGTGCCGCAGCCGTTCACCGATACGAGCGCCGTACTGGTGCCGGAGATCTGGGATCCGGTCACGCAGCGCTTCAACCTGCTCAAGCCGATGCAGACGCCGCGCACCTATCACAGCACGGCGATCCTGATGGCGGACGGGCGCGTGTTCGTCGGCGGCGGCGGCCAATGCGGCACCGGTTGCGCGAACAATCACCTGAACGCGGAGATCCTGACGCCGCCCTATCTGCTCAATGCGGACGGCACGCCGGCCACGCGTCCGGCGATCGTGTCGGTCCCCGCGAGCGCCGCGCGCGGCACGACGATCGCGGTGTCGACGCAGGGGGCAGTCTCGTCGTTCGTCTTGATGCGGATGTCGTCGATCACGCACACCACGAACAACGATCAGCGCCGGATTCCGCTCGCGATCGCGGCGTCGAGCGGCACGGCCTACCAGCTGACGATCCCGACCGATGCCGGTGTCGCGCTGCCCGGCTATTACATGCTGTTCGCACTCGACGCAAACGGCGTGCCGAGCGTGTCGAAAGCGATTCAGATCAGCTGATGCGGCGGCGAATCACGAAGCGCGCGGGCGTCGCGCTGTGCGCGGCGCTGGTGGCGGCGGTTGCCGCGATTGCCGTGCGGGCGGCGCCCGAGCCGTCGCCGAGCGGCGACGCCGCGCGCGGACGGGCGCTGTTCACCGGGGCCGCGCCGCTGCAGGCCCGGCTCGCCTCGCATCCGTCCGATCTGCCGGCGGCGGTCGTGCGGTGCGCGAATTGTCATGCGGCGGGGGGCGGGGCAGCGGTGGCGAATTCGATCGCGCCGCGCCTGTCGCGCGGCTGGCTCGTCGATTGGCAGAGCCGGCGCGGCGGTCCGCCGAGCCGCTACGACCGCGACGCGTTCTGCGCATTGCTGCGCGACGGCGTCGACCCTTCCTATGTACTGATCAACGTCCAGATGCCCCGCTACCGCGTCGATGCGCGCGACTGCGCGGCGCTCTGGCATTTCCTGACCGAGGGATCCGATGGACGCTCCTGATTCGCGCGCGCGCCGTCGCGCGCTGTGCGCGGCCGCGCTCGCGGCGGCGGCCTGGCCCGTGCTCGGCCGCGCGCAGGATGCGCCGCTCAGCTATCACGGCGGCCGCATCGCGCCGCCCGTGCCGGTGCCGGACTGGCCGGTGCGCACGGCGGACGGACGCGAGACGCGCCTTCAGGCGCTGCTGGCCGGACGCGTGACGGCGTTGCAGTTGTTCTTCACGGGATGTTCGGCGACCTGTCCGATCCAGGGCGCGGTGTTCCAGCGCGTGCAGGCGCTGCTGGGTTCGCGGCGGCGCGCCGACGTGCAGTTGCTATCGCTGAGCATCGATCCGCTCTCGGACACGCCGCAGCGCATGAAAGCGTGGCTCGCGCGCTTCGATGCGCGGCCCGGCTGGGTGGCGGCCGCGCCGTCACTGAGCAACGTCGATGCGGTCCAGCGGCTGTTCGGCGGAGGCACGACGGGGCTCGACAATCACAGCACGCAGGTGCAGGTGATCGATCGCGACGGGCGGCTGATCTGGCGGACCTATGAGCTGCCGTCGGCCGAATCGATCGTGTCGATGCTCGGGCGATAGCGCGACCACGGCGGATCCGGCCGACTCATCGTTAATTCAGTACATACCGGAAACGACGTTGCGTCGAGCCGCATCACGGACGGTCATGTAACGAACAGTAAGGACTCCGGGCTTACCGTATTAATGCTGGTCATTCCAATAAGCTACGGGGTGGCTCATGAGATACGATTGGCGCCGGGTGTGGGCCTGGCTGGTTGCGTTTGGCTGTGCATTGTTGTTCCTGTCCACGGGCGCGCGCGCGGCCGGCGGACCGTCTTATACCGATATCGTGTCCGCGAGCAGCGGGCTCTGCCTGTCGAGCGCGGGCAACGCGTCGACCGCGGGGGCCGGCATCATCCAGACTTCCTGCTCGGGGAACGCCAATACGACCTGGGCGTTCGTGCCGGTCGGCAATCGCTACCACATCGTCCTGCAAGGCACGGGGCAGTGCCTGAACGTGCCGGGCAGCTCGCGCGCGAACGGGACGCAACTGATCCAGTACGGCTGCCAGGGCAGCAGCGTGCTCAACGATCAATGGACGCTCGTCGCGGTCGGCGCCAGCTACCGGATCGTTTCCGCGGTGAACGGCCTGTGCGTGAACCTGAACGGCGGCTCGACCGCCAGCGGCGCGCCCGTGATCCAGTCCAGCTGCCAGGATGCCTCGTCGACCAGCGACCAGTTCAACCTCTACCTGCCCGTGCAGGCGGCCACCAACGTCGTGGGGGCCGGCAGCAGCCGCTGCATGGTCGTGAACGGCAACGCCGTCACGCAGGGCGCGTGCGACAACCAGGGCAGCACGGCCTGGAGCTTCGTGCCGGCGGGCAGCGGCTACCACGTCGTGTCGCAGCGCACCGGCCAGTGCCTGAACGTGTCCGGCGGCAGCCGCACGAGCGGCACGCCGTTGATTCCGTATGCCTGCCAGGGCGATACCGTGACCAACGACCAATGGACGGTCCTGCCGGTGGGCGGCCGCTACCGGCTGGTGTCGGTGGCGAGCGGGATGTGCGCGAACGTCAGCGGCGGCTCGAATGCCGACGGCGCACCGCTGATCCAGTATCCCTGCCAGGGCGCAGGCGTCCTGAACGACCAGTTCACGCTTGCGTTGCCGCAGACGTTCCCGGTCACGCTGCCGTCCGCGTGGAGCCCGGTGCTGCCGTTGCCGGTGAATCCGATCGGCCTCGCCAACACGCCGGCGGGCAAGCTCGTGATGTGGTCGGCCGCCGACAGCTTCGGTATCCAGAACGACGTCGGCACCAAGGCGACCCAGACGCAGACGGCGGTGTTCGATCCGGCCACCAATACGGCCACGCAGTACCTCGAAACCTCGGCCGGTTCCGACATGTTCTGCCCGGGCACCGCGATGCTCCCGGACGGGCGCCTGCTCGTGAACGGCGGCGACAGCAGCCCGAAGACGACGCTCTACGACTGGTCGACCAATACCTGGAGCGCCGCCGCGATGATGAACATTCCGCGCGGCTACCAGGGCGATACGCTGCTGTCGACGGGCGCGGTGCTGACGCTGGGCGGCTCGTGGAGCGGCGGCCAGGGCGGCAAGAGCGCCGAGCTCTGGACCGACGGCGGACGCTGGACAGTGCTGCCGGGCGTGCCGGAGGCCAACGTGGTCGGCCCCGATCCGCAGGGCATCTATCGCGGCGACAACCACCTGTGGCTGTTCGCGCAGGCGAACGGCAGCGTGTTCCATGCGGGGCCGAGCGCCCAGATGAACTGGATCTCGACGGGCGGCAGCGGCGCGATCCAGTCGGCCGGCAAGCGCGGCGTCGATCCGTACGCGATCAACGGCACCGCGTCGCTGTACGACGTCGGCCTGATCCTGAAGGCGGGCGGCGCGAAGTCGTATCAGCAGAACGGCGCGACGCCGACCTATGCGTCGAACGCGGTCTACCTGATCGACATCACGCGCGGCCCGAACCAGACGGTCGGCGTGAAACGCATCAACGGCATGACCTACCAGCGCGCGTTCGCGAACAGCGTGGTCCTGCCGAACGGCAACATCGTGTTCGTTGGCGGCCAGAGCGTGCCGCAGCCGTTCACCGACACGAGCGCCGTGATGGTGCCGGAGATCTGGGATCCGGTCACGCAGCGCTTCAACCTGCTCAAGCCGATGCAGACGCCGCGCACCTATCACAGCACGGCGATCCTGATGGCGGACGGGCGCGTGTTCGTCGGCGGCGGCGGCCAATGCGGCGCCGGTTGCGCGGCCAACCACCTGAACGCGGAGATCCTGACGCCGCCTTACCTGCTCAATGCGGACGGCACGCCGGCCGCGCGCCCGGCGATCGTGTCGGTTCCCGCGAGCGCCGCGCGCGGCGCGACGATCGCGGTGTCGACGCAGAGTGCGGTCGCGTCGTTCACTCTGATGCGGATGGCCTCGGTCACGCATTCGACGAACAACGACCAGCGCCGGATTCCGCTCGCGATCGCGGCGTCGAGCGGCACGGCCTACCAGCTGACGATCCCGACCGATGCCGGTGTCGTGCTGCCCGGCTATTACATGCTGTTCGCGCTCGACGCAAACGGCGTGCCGAGCGTGTCGAAAGCAATCCGGATCAACTGATGCGGCGGCGAATCACGAAGCGCGCGGGCGTCGCGCTGTGCGCGGCGCTGGTGGCGGCGGTTGCCGCGATTGCCGTGCGGGCGGCGCCCGAGCCGTCGCCGAGCGGCGACGCCGCGCGCGGACAGGCGCTGTTCACCGGGGCCGCGCCGCTGCAGGCCCGGCTCGCCTCGCATCCGTCCGATCTGCCGGCGGCGGTCGTGCGGTGCGCGAATTGTCATGCGGCGGGGGGCGGGGCAGCGGTGGCGAATTCGATCGCGCCGCGCCTGTCGCGCGGCTGGCTCGTCGATTGGCAGAGCCGGCGCGGCGGTCCGCCGAGCCGCTATGACCGCGACGCGTTCTGCGCATTGCTGCGCGACGGCGTCGACCCTTCCTATGTACTGATCAACGTCCAGATGCCCCGCTACCACGTCGATGCGCGCGACTGCGCGGCGCTCTGGCATTTCCTGACCGAGGGATCCGATGGACGCTCCTGATTCGCGCGCGCGCCGTCGCGCGCTGTGCGCGGCCGCGCTCGCGGCGGCGGCCTGGCCCGTGCTCGGCCGCGCGCAGGATGCGCCGCTCAGCTATCACGGCGGCCGCATCGCGCCGCCCGTGCCGGTGCCGGACTGGCCGGTGCGCACGGCGGACGGACGCGAGACGCGTCTTCAGGCGCTGCTGGCCGGACGCGTGACGGCGTTGCAGTTGTTCTTCACGGGATGTTCGGCGACCTGTCCGATCCAGGGCGCGGTGTTTCAGCGCGTGCAGGCGCTGCTGGGTTCGCGGCGGCGCGCCGAGGTGCAGTTGCTGTCGCTGAGCATCGATCCGCTCTCGGACACGCCGCAGCGCATGAAAGCGTGGCTCGGGCGCTTCGATGCGCGGCCCGGCTGGGTGGCGGCCGCGCCGTCGCTGAGCAACGTCGATGCGGTCCAGCGGCTGTTCGGCGGAGGCACGACGGGGCTCGACAATCACAGCACGCAGGTGCAGGTGATCGATCGCGACGGGCGGCTGGTCTGGCGGACCTATGAACTGCCGTCGGCCGAATCGATCGTGTCGATGCTCGGGTAGCGGGCGGGTTCTTCGCCGCGGCGCGCCCTGTTCAAGCGCGCACGGCCTCCACCACGCGCGCGGCGAGCGGATGATGCTGGCCGCGCCGCGAACGGATCGCGTGGATTTCCTCGCTCACGCCCTCGGCGCGCCCGAGCGGGCGCAGGTCGCGCAGCAGCGTGGCGTCGCCCGCGCCGAGCTGGCTGAGCGGAAACACGCCGAGCCCGCGCGCGGCGAACACGGCCATCAGCGCGCTGTCCTCGAATTCGCCGGCGATGCGCGGCCGCACGCCGACGCTTTCGAGCCAGCGGTCGAGCCGCGCGCGCAGCGGCGAGTGCGTGGTCGGCAGCAGGACCGGCAGCGCGGCGAGGCTGCCGGGGAAGCCGGCGCGCGCGGCGCGCGTGACCAGCGCGGCCGGCCCGTACCAGTCGACCGGCGATTCGGCGAGCCGCTCGCTCGTCACGCGCAGGTTCGCGTTGTACGGCGCGGGCTGCCCCGCCAGCACCAGGTCGAGGTGATGCAGCGCCAGTTCGCCGAGCAGTTCCTCGTGCTCGCCCTCGTGACACAGCAGCCGCAGCGCGGGCGTATCCAGCACGGGCGCGAGCAGGGCATGCGCGGCCAGCTTGGAGATCCCGTCCGACAGCCCGACCGCGAGCCGCGCGACCGCGCCGCTCGACGCCTCGCGCACCTCGTCCGGGATCAGCCGCCCGAGCTGGAAGATCTCTTCCGCCCGTGCGAACGCCGCCTGGCCGGCGTCGGTCATCGTCACGCCGCGTCCGGCGGGCTTGAGCAAGGGGTGCCCGAGCGCTTTTTCCAGCTCGCGCACCTGCGCGCTGATGGTCTGCACGGCCATATCCAGCCGCTCGGCCGCGCGGGCGAAGCCGCCTTCCTTCACGACCACCCAGAAGTAATACAAATGGCGAAAGTTCAGCATGGCGGTTAACTTCGGAAAAACCGAATCAAAGATCTGATTATCGCTGATTTTTTCGAAACGAAAATGCGTGCATCATCGGGTCTTTCGACCTGAACCCCGCGCATCCTCATGGACTACCTGCTCGCACTCGCTGTCGACCCCGCCGTCTGGGCGGCCTTGCTCACGCTCGTCGTGATGGAGGTCGTGCTGGGCATCGACAACCTGATCTTCATCTCGATCCTGAGCAACAAGCTGCCCGAGGCGCAGCGCGCCCGCACCCAGCGGATCGGCATCGCGCTCGCGCTGGTGATGCGGCTCGCGCTGCTCGGCATGGTGGCGTGGATCGCGCGCCTGACCGAACCGGTGTTCTCGCTGTTCGACCATGCGTTTTCCTGGCGCGACGTGATCCTGATCTCGGGCGGCCTGTTCCTCGTCTGGAAGGCGACCCGCGAAATGCATCACCACGTGTCGCGCGACGGCGACGCGGCGGGCGGCGCGAGCGGCGCGGTCGGCCTGGGCATGTGGGCGGCGATCAGCCAGATCATCATGCTCGACCTGGTGTTCTCGATCGACAGCATCGTGACGGCGATCGGCATGACGGAACACGTCCCGATCATGTTCGTCGCGGTGATCGCCGCCGTGATGGTGATGCTGTTCGCGGCCCAGCCGCTCGCGCGCTTCATCGACCGCAATCCGACCATCGTGATGCTCGCGCTCAGCTTCCTCGTCGTGATCGGCATGACGCTGATCGCGGAAGGCTTCGGGACGCACGTGCCGAAGGGCTATATCTACGCGGCGATGGCGTTCTCGGCTTTCGTCGAAGGGATGAACATGCTGGCGCGGCGCGCGAAGCGCCGCCGCTCCGGCGCGGAGTAAGCGCGTGCCGCCGCCCGCGACGGGCGGCGGCTTTTTCCTCGCACGATCGAAGGCAACCCGCTGTCGCAAGGAGCGTCACGATGAAATGTCCGGCCTGCAAGACCCCCGACCTGTTGATGACCGAGCGCCAGGCCATCGAGATCGACTACTGTCCCGCCTGCCGAGGCGTGTGGCTCGACCGCGGCGAACTGGACAAGCTGATCGCCCGCGCCGATGACGCGCGGCCCGCCGGGCGCGACGCGGCGCGCGCGCCCTCGCTCTCGCCCTCGGCCGCGCGCCACGACGACTGGGGCCAGCGCGGAAGCGCGCCGCGCGACGGCGGCCATGCGCATTCCGGTTACCGCAAGAAGAAATCGCTGTTCGACCTGTTCGACTTCGATTGAGCGCGGCGCGTCAGCCGAGCGCGCCGGCGACGATGCGGGCCGCGTCCGCGAGGATCGCGTCGCCGCCCTTGCCGCCCGTGTAGAAGAGCGCGAGCAGCACCGGCTGCCGCTCGGGCGGCCACAGCGCGCCGATGTCGTTGACGGTGCCGCGCGCGCCGGTCCCGGTCTTGTCGGCCACGCGCCAGCCGGCCGGCACGCCCGCGCGGATGCGCTTGTCGCCCGTCGTGTTGCCGAGCAGCCAATCCCGCAGCTGCGTGCGCTGCGCGGGCGGCAGTGCATCGTCGACCAGCAGCGCGCGCAGGCTGCGCGCCATCGCGCTCGGCGTGCTGGTGTCGCGCGGGTCGCCCGGCAGCGCGCTGTTCAGCTCCGGTTCCCAGCGGTCGAGCCGGAACGTCGCGTCGCCGATCGAGCGCGCGAACGCGGTGACGGCGGCCGGCCCGCCGAGCACTTTCAGCAGCAGGTTCGCCGCGGCGTTGTCGCTGTACTGCAGCGTCGCCGCGCACAGTGCCGCGACCGTCATGCCCGCGCCCACGTGCTGTTCCGTGATCGGCGAGTAATCGAGGAGGTCGCGCTTGTCGTAGCGGATCACCCGCTCCAGCAGGCCGGCCTCGTGCTGCGCGCGGGCCAGCACCGCCGCGGACAGCATCAGCTTGAAGGTGCTGCACAGCGGGAAGCGCTCGTCGGCGCGGTGGCCCAGGAGCGCGCCGTTCGCGGTATCGAGCGCGCAGACGCCGAGCCGGCCGCCCGCCTTGCGCTCGAGGGCGGCGAGGCGCGCGACGGCGGGGGCGGACGAGGCGGCGGTGTCGGCCGCATGGGCGCGCAGGGCGAACGCGAGCGGCGCGGCGCTGCCGGCCAGCAGCAGCGTACGGCGGAGCGGGGAGTGAGTCATGAGCAGGCTCTCTTTCGATCGGGTGGATGGGGTGCGACGGCGCCGGCGCATCAGGACTATCGGTCCTTTTCGAAATGCTTGCAAACGACGATAATTACCGGCAAGCAAAAGAAAATCTAATGGACCGATATGCGACCCCATCTTCCTCTGAATGCGCTTCGGGCGTTCGAATCGTCGGCGCGGCACCTGAGCTTCACGCGTGCGGCGCTGGAGCTGCGCGTGACCCAGGCGGCCGTCAGCCAGCAGGTGCGGCAGCTCGAGGAGCGGCTCGGCTGCACGCTGTTCAAGCGCCTGCCGCGCGGTCTCGGGATCACCGACGAGGGCCGCGCGCTGCTGCCCGTGCTCAGCGACGCGTTCAGCCGGATCGAGACGGTGCTCAAGCAGTTCGACGGCGGGCATTTCCACGAGGTGCTGACGATCGGCGTGGTCGGCACCTTTGCCATAGGTTGGCTGATGCCTCGCCTGCGTCGGTTTCGCCAGACGCATCCGTTCGTCGAGCTGCGGCTGCTGACCCACAACAATCTCGTCGACCTTGCCGCGGAAGGGCTCGATTTCGCGATCCGCTTCGGGGAGGGCACCTGGCACGGCACGCACGGCACCTTCCTGCTCGACGCGCCGCTCACGGCGCTGTGCGCGCCGGAGATCGCCGAACGGCTCGACACGCCGGCCGCGCTGGAGCGCGAGACGCTGCTGCGCTCGTATCGCGCGGACGAATGGCTGAACTGGTTCGCGGCGGCGGAGCTCGCGCCGTGGCCGCTCAACGGCCCCGTGTTCGATTCGTCGCGCCTGATGGTGGAGGCGGCGATCCAGGGCGCGGGCGTCGCGCTGGCGCCGCCCGCGATGTTCGTGCGCGAGTTGCAGGCGGGCGTGCTGATGCGGCCGTTCGAGGTCGAGATCCGCACGGGCGGCTACTGGCTCGTGTGGCTGCGTTCGCGCGCGATGTCGCCCGCGATGCAGCTGTTTCATGACTGGATCGTCGCCGAGGCGGAGGAAGGGACGCGGGCGGTGGCGTGACGGCGCGGGCACCGGGCGCGGCGAAGCCGCCGGCCGCGAACGCGGGACGCGCGCGCGGCGTCGCGTTCCGCGTTCGCGGCGGGGCTTACTGGAACATGCGATTCAGGTCGGCGTGCGGCGCGCCGTCGGCGAAGGCGTCGAAGCGGCCCTCGACGAGCCCTTGCGCCGCGCGCATGAAGCCGCCCCATGCGGTGCGGGCGAGCGCGCCGCCCACGCTGACGCGTCGCACGCCGAGCGCGGCGACGTCCTGCAGCGTGAATTCGGACGGCGAGCCGATCAGCAGGTTCACCGGCTTCGGCGCGACCGCGGCGACCACGGCCTCGATCTGTTCGCGGGTGCGGATGCCGGGCGCGTAGAGCACGTCGGCGCCCGCCTCGGCGTAGGCCGCGAGACGCTTGATCGTGTCGTCGAGGTCCGGCGCGCCGACCAGGAAGTTCTCCGCGCGGCCGACCAGCAGCACGTCGCCGCCCGCCGCGTCGATCGCGTGCCGCGCGGCCCTGATGCGTTCGACCGCGACGTCGAGCGCGAACAGCGGCGCGGTGGGCGCGCCCGTCGAATCCTCGATCGACAGGCCCGCGACACCGGTATCGACCGCGAGCCGCACGCTGTCGGCGAGCGCATCGGGATCGGCGCCGAAGCCGTTCTCGAAATCGGCGTTGACGGGCAGGTCGGTCGCGGCGACGAGCGCGCGCAGGTGCGCGAGCACGGTGTCGCGGGTGAGGTGGTTGTCGGCATGGCCCAGCGACCACGCGAGGCCGGAACTGGTGGAGGCGAGCGCCTTGAAACCCAGGCTTTCCAGGTAGCGGGCGCTGCCGATGTGCCAGGGGTTCGGCAACATGAAGCAACCGGAGGCGTGCAGCGCGCGGAACGCGGCGCGTTTTTCGGCGATGGTGCGGGTCATGCGTGTCTCCTTGGGGTGAAGGGCGAGGCGATGAGGCGGCGCGCGACGCGCCGGTGTTTCAAGACGGGGCGCGCGGCCGGCGCGGCGATTTCATTCGAGATTGCCCGTGCGCTTGAGATCTTGCCGTGCGTCGGCGGCGATTTTCCAGGCGGCTTCCTGGTTGTCGCGCAGGTCGTTGTTCTCGAAGGTGCCGCCGCTGTCCTTGCGGATGTCGATGCCGATCTGGGCGTTGCCGGTGATGCGGTTGGTGTGGAGCGTGGGGTTGCCGCCGCTGAGCACCACGACCCCCGAGTGGGCGTTGTCGACGATCTGGTTTTTCTCGATGATCCCTTGCCCGTCCTTATGGACATACAGACCATTCGTTTTCCCTTTGCTGATGAGGTTCTTGCGCAGGATCGGGTTGCTGCCTTCCCGGATCTCGACACCCGATAGCGTATTGCCGATGATCTCGTTGCCTTCCAGCACGCCTCCGCCGTGTTCGTGGACGAACACGCCGCTGCCCTTGCCATCGCGGATGTGGTTGCGTCTCAGCGTGGGATTCGCGCCCTTCTTGATTTCCACGCCTGCGAGCGCATTGCCGTAAATCTCGTTGTTCTCGATCGTGCCCAGGCCGTCGGTGTTGAAGAATACGCCGCTCGCGTGATTGTCGTGGATGCGATTGAGGTAGAGCGCGGGCTGGGCGCCGTTCTTGATTTCCACGCCTGTCATCTGATTATTGAAGATGTCGTTGTTTTCCAGCGTGCCCTTGCTGTTGTCGCAGATGAAGACACCCGAAGCCTTGCCGCTATGAATGCGATTGCGGCGTAACGTGGGGTTGCCGCCGTCCTGGATGATGACGTTGCTGCCGACGTTGTCGAATATCTCGTTGTCTTCGAGCAGCCCGCGACCGGTGTCGGCGACAACGACGCCGAATGAGCGTCCGCCGTGGATGCGGTTTCGGTGGAGGGCGACATGCGCGCCTTCCGAGATCGCCACGCCAAGCTGGGCGTGGCCGACGATTTCATTGTCTTCCAAGGTGCCGAGGCCGTTCTCGTAAGCGATGACGCCGTCCGATGCGCCGTCGTGTATCCGGTTCCGGCGGATTCTCGGGTCGGCGCCGTCGTGGATGGCGATGCCGGCGAGACTCTGGCTGGAGATGGCGCAGTCTTCCAGGTCGAGGCGGCCCTGGGTGATGTCGACGCCATACCATTTGTCTCCTCCTGCCTGTCGAAGCGTCAGGTTCGCGATGCGCCCCATGCTGCTCCTGAAGAGCACGACGTCCTGATCCTGCGCCTCGATCACGATGTCGCCGCGATTGCCGTCGCCGATGATCTCGACCGGCTTGTCGATGACGAGCCCTTCCCGGTAGAGGCCGGGACGCACCAGGATGCGCGCGCCCGGCGCGGCGGCGGCGAGCGCCGCGTTGATCGTCAAGTGATCGCCGCGATGGAAGGCGTCCACGATCAGCGTGGGCACTTCGGTGCGCGCCTCGGGGCCGCGCGCCTGCTCCGTCGCCTTGGTGGCGCTCGCCTGCGTGCCGGCCGGATTGCCGTCGGATTCCGTTGCGCTGTCCGCCTCGCGCGTCTCGACTTCCGGCGCGACTTCCGGCAGCGCGGCCACGCGCACCTCCAGCGCCTCCACGATCTGCCGCGCGATGCCCGCGAGCCGCTTGCCGACTTCCGCCGAGGTGAGCGCATCGAAGCGCAGCGCGCGCCAGTCCGCGTACTGGCGCGTCGCGAGCAGCGCCGCGAGCGGATCCTTGTCGCGCTTCTGCGCGTCGTTCATCGACGGCGCATCGAGGTAGTAGACCGGCATGATCAGGTCGTTGCGCCCGAGCTTCTGCTCCCGTTCGAGGAAGCGCTCGAGTTCGCCGCGGCACGCCTGGCTCTTGAAGAACGCGGGCGTGACGATCGGAATCAGGAACGTGACCGCGTCGATCGCGCCGTCGAGGCGCGCTTTCCACTGCTCGCCCCAGCGCAGATCCTTGCGGTCCTGGAAAATATCGAAACGCTCGCCCAACTGCATGCCAATCTCGCCGCTCAGGCGTTCGCGAAACTGGGTCAGCCGCCCGTTCTCATGCTCGTCGTCCACGTGCACGTAGCTCATGAACGCAATCGGATTGTTTGCCACGCGAAATCTCCTTGTTATTCCCTGCGTATTCGTCCCGGCGCGGATGCGTCATCCGCCGGGAAAGCGCGGCCGGCGCTTTCCCGTTTCTCTCGTCCCGCAGCGTATCAGAGCGCGCCGCGCCCCCGCGCGCTCACCCCGCTTCCTGCCCCGACCAGCGCCCGACGAACGGCAGGACCGCCCGCACGAACGCGGCGTTGTCCTCGACGTGCGGGATATGCCCGAGCCCCGGCAGCACCGTCAACGACGCATTCGGCAGCAGTCGCGCGCCGTCCGCGAGCGGCGTGACCGTGTCGGCGTTGCCCCAGATCACGTCGACCGGCATCGGCAGCGCGGCGAGCGCCGCGCTGCGCTCGCCGCGATCGCGGCCGGCATCGTTGAGGAACGCGTCGAGCCACTCGCCGTAGGCGGTGGTCGTGCCGGCGACCGACAGCGGCCGTTGATAGACGGCGACCACCTCGGGCGACAGCGCGCCGTGCCGCGTCGTGAAGCGTTCGAGGAACCAGCGCGTGAGGTGCGGATTGGTGGCCGTCGCGGCGATCAGCGGCCGGCGCAGCGCGGGTACGCCAAGCCCGCGCGCGACGAGGCCCGGCGCGGCGGGCGGTGGCGGATCGAGGCGCAGCGCGACGTCGACCAGCACCGCCGCGCTGAAGCGCCGCGGCTGCGCGAGCAGCGCCTCGACGGTCGCGCGTCCGCCGAATGAATGGCCGACCAGGATCGCGCGGCGCACGCCGAGCGTATCGAGCAGGCCGAGAATGCGCGCCGCCTGGTGCGATGTGTCGTAGGCGTCGGCGGCCGGGCGGCTGGTATAGCCGAACGGCGGCAGGTCGAGCGCGATGGTGCGGTAGCCGGCGCGCGCGAGCGCGTCCATGGTGGGCAGCCAGGTCGCGCTCCATGCGCCGAGCCCGGATACGAACACGATCGGCTCGCCCGTCGCCGGGCCGCGCTCCTGGATCAGCATCGACACGTCGGCCGCGCGCACGAAGCGGCTGCCCGGCGGGGCGGCGCTCGCCGCCGCGTCGCGCTCGCGCGCGCGGGCCGCGTAGTTCGCGATGCTCGCGGCACACACCGCAAGCAGGACCGGCGCGACGATCAGCGCCGCGAGCACTTTTTTGAAATTCATCGGGATTCGGATAATGCGGGATATTCGACGACTGATGCGGCGCGCCGATCAGCGGTTTTTTGCGTAATGGTGAAACTTCTGAAGCAATGATGCAATGCCATCCATTACCGTGAAATTATCTTGGTATCGGCTAATTATAGAGAATACACTGCGCGTTTAGTGCCCGATAAACACTCAAACCGGGATACGGATTAAAAGATGTCCGCACTTTCACTGGCTTTCGCTTTCTTCAAGCGTCGCGGCCGCATCACGCGCAGCACCTGGCTGTCCCGGCTCGTCGTGGCGGGCCTGTTCTGCGCCGCGTTCGGCGAGTGGGCCGGCCGCTTCGCGGGCGAGGCGGGCGCCGGCGTGTTCGCGCTGCTGTTCATCTGGGCCGCGCTCGCGTTGTCGATCCAGCGCCTGCACGATATCGGCCGTTCGGGCGCCGCGCTGTGGGTCGCGCTCGTGCCGGTGCTCGGGCCGCTGTGGGTCGTCGTTCAACTGCTCAAGCGCGGCGCCGCGCACGAAAACCGCTTCGGCCCCGATCCGGCGAGCCGCGACGATTATCTGCAAGTCCCTATTTCCCGCTGATGCGCGACATGCCAACGGTCAACGACGTTACCCAGCTCAACCGGATTCCGGTTTTCTCGATCGCCACGCCCGCTTCCACGCAGGAGGTGGTCGACGCGCTGGTCCGGACCCAGCTTCCCGTGTCGATCGGCGGCGGCCATTTCAGCATGGGCGGCCACACCGCGAGCCCCGGCACGCTTCACCTCGATCTGCGCCGCATGAACCGCGTGCTGCGCTTCGATCCGCTTGTCGCCGTGATCCGCGTGCAGGCCGGGATCCGCTGGTGCGACATCCAGCGCTTCGTCGATCCGCACGGCCTCGCCGTCAAGATCATGCAGACCTATGCGAACTTCACGGTCGGCGGCGCGTTGTCGGTGAATGCGCACGGCCGCTACATGGGGCTCGGGCCGGTCGTGCTGTCGGTGCGCGCGATCACGCTGGTGCTGGCCGGCGGCGAGGTGGTCGAGGCGTCGCGCAGCGCGCATCCGCGCCTGTTCGACGCGGCGATCGGCGGTTACGGCGGGATCGGCGTCATCACCGAGGCGGAGCTGGACCTGGTGCCCAACACGCGCGTCGCGCGCAGCGACCGCAAGATGCGCACCGCCGACTACAAGCGCTGGTTCGACGCGAACATTCGCGGCCACGGCGACGTGGTGTTCCACAACTTCGATCTCTATCCGCCGTGCTATACGCGCGGCCGCGCGGTCAGCTGGACCGTGACCGACGCGCCCGCCACCGCGCCGCGCCTGCAGCCGCTCGCGCGCGGCTTCCTCGCGGCCAAGTATCTGCTGTGGGCGATCACCGAGACGCCGCTCGGCAAGTTCCGCCGCGAGTATCTGTACGACCCGCTGCTGCACCTCGGCACGAAGGTGCACTGGCGCAACTATGAAGCCGGCTACGACGTCGCCGAGCTGGAGCCCGTCGGGCGGCGCGACCGCACCTACGTGCTGCAGGAGTATTTCGTGCCGGCGGAGGCGGTCGGCGAGTTCGCGCAGACGATGGGCGCGGTGCTCGCGCGGCACCAGGTCAACGTCGTCAACATCTCGATCCGCCATGCGCTCGGCGACGACCGCACGCTGATGGCGTGGGCGCGCGGCGAGACCTTCGCGTTCGTGCTGTATTACAAGCAGCGCACGCGCGAGAACGCGCGCGAACGCGTCGCGGTCTGGACCCGCGCGTTGATCGACGCGGTGCTCGCGGTCGGCGGCACCTACTACCTGCCGTATCAGCTGCACGCGACGCACGAGCAGTTCCATCGCGCGTACCCGCGCGCGCGCGAGATGTTCGCGCTGAAGGCCGAACTCGATCCGCACTACCGGCTGCGCGGCGCGCTGTGGGACCGTTACTACGCGCCGTTGCTGCAGCCCGCGGCGAGCGCGCCGGCGCGGCCGAGCGCCTCGCTGTTCGCGGCGGTGTACGGCGGCGAGCGCGAGGCGGACCGCTTCTATACGTTCCTGCAGAACATCTTCAACGTGTTGCCGGCGGATCGCCTGCACGCGCTGATCAAGGACGAGACCGCGAAGCGCGCCGACGACGAGACGATCTATCGCGGCGTCCAGGCGCGCCTGAAGTCGATCACGCCGCCGCTCGCGATGCTCACGCATGCGCTGCCGTCGCTCGCGACGCAGAAGGCCGAGATGGGACGGCAGGCGGCGCAGCTGCTCGGCGACGCGGCGCTGCGCGATTACGTCGAGATCGGCACGACGGGCCGCTATGTGAAGGCGATGCGCAAGCACCTGAAGCTCGGCGGCCGCGTGACGCTCGTGCACGAGGTCGCGCCGGGCAACTCGCCAGTCGACATCGTCGAGCGCGGGCAGATCGGGCGGATCGGCGACTTCACGCCGCTGCACGACTACGCGCCGATCGCGCTGCCGTCGGCCAGCGCCGATCTCGTCAGCTGCTTCGTCGGCCTGCATCACATGGCGCCCGACAAGCTCGCGCCGTTCCTCGACTCGATCGCGCAGATCGTGCGGCCCGGCGGCTACTTCATCGTGCGCGATCACGACGTCACGAGCGAGGCGATGGATGCGTTCGTGTCGCTCGCGCATACCGTGTTCAACGCCGGCCTCGGCGAGAGCTGGGAGACCAATCGCCGCGAGCTGCGGCACTTCGCGAGCGTCGATGCCTGGATCGCCCGGATCGAGGCGGCCGGCTTCCGGCACACGGGCGCGCGGCTGCGGCAGGACGGCGACCCGTCCGACAACCTCCTGATGGCGTTCCAGCGCACGGGGGCCGCGGCATGACGCGCTGGTTCAGGCAGGCCATCGCGGCGTTGTGCCTCGCGAGCGCGGGCGCGGGCGTGCCGGCCGCACCCGGCGCGGCTTCCGGCGACAGCCTGGTGCCGCCCGAGGCGCGGCGCGGCGCCGAGCAGACGCTGCTGACGTTTCCGGAGTGGTATCTCGTGCACAGCCCGGCCGAGTACGCGCGGATCGTGCGGCGCGCGCCGTCGCACGCGTTCCCGTTCCTCGCTCAGGTCGCGCAGCTGTGGTCCGGCTATGCGGACGTGACGGCCGAGCAGATGCGCGACCGCTATCCGCTGAATGGCGGCTATCACGTGATGATCTGGGTGATCGCGACGAGCACCACGGTCGAGTATGCGCTGCGTTCGCTCTACGAGAACACGGTCGGCCGCGCGAGCTGGCTGCTCGGCGGCGAGCGGTTGACCGACGAGGATCGCTACGGCGCGCAGGCCGCGCAGGAATACGTCGATTTCATCCGCCAGGAGCCCTGGTACCTGTTCGACTTCACGGCGCGCCTGCGTCACTTGTGGACCGACGTGCCGCTGTGGGGGCCGGGGATCGTGCGCAAGTGGGAGCGGCGCTATGCGCTGACGTCCGAGTACGCGGTGAAGGCCGTATACGGCAAGCTGATCGAGAAGGCGACGCGCGCCGCATATACGCCCGCGCTGATGACGACCGACGTCGTGGTCGACCGGCTGCCGCCCGAGGGCGCGCTGCCGCCGCGGGTCGAGGTGCTGAAGCGCTGGCCGGACGGCCGCGCGCTGCTGTCGCTGCCGCGCTATTTCGATTTCCGGCTCGCGGCCACCGCGCTCGCGCGGCGGGGCGTCCGGTTCGTCGACATCGCGGGCAACGACTCGATCATCCTCGTCACCGTGTGGGCGCCGCGCGACGCGGCGCTGCCGGCCGGCCAGGGGCGGGTGCTGTTCGAGCAGCCGCTGACGGACCCCGCCGGCATGCGGCGGCTCGGCGTGCTGGTGCCGGTCCGCGACCTGTCGGCATTCCTGGCCGGCGCGCCCGCGCTCGGGCTCGTCGCCGAGCACGTGTACGACTACTAGCGGCTCGGCGCGCGGGCCGCACGCATGTCATGCGGGCCGCCGCCGGCGTCGTGCGCGAGCGTGAAGCCCGCCTGCTCGTGCAGGCGGCGCGCGGCGGTGTCCGGTTTCGCGCCGAACGCGAGCCGGGCCGGACCTTGCGCGCGGGCGTCGGCGGCGAACCGTTCCGGCATTCACCGGCCGATACCCGGGCCGCGCCGCTCGGGCCGGACATGGATCGACGCGAGCAGCGCCGCGCCGTCGTGGATTGCCCGGAGGCAGTCGCCGATCGCCGCATCACCGGCTTCGGTCATCACCATCCGTTCGAGATCCTGCGTTCCTTGCCGCAGAGGCGCGTGCGTGCCGTCCTTCCAGCGGTTTTCGCGTGGCGATTCAATCCGGCGGAGGTGGTCGAGTTCGCCCGGATGGATCGGCGGCGCGGGCGGGGCGGAGAGGGCCGCCGCCGGTCATGCCGCTGTCTCTTCTCCCCATCTCCGCGCCCACCCGACATACTTGTTCATCTGGTGGGGGATGTT